>NZ_JBGNUT010000007.1:0-338942 GCF_041951385.1 Actinomadura sp. NTSP31
GACCCCCGGGAACGCGGCGGCGGCCGGGGCTCGCGCCCCGGCCGCCGTCCCTGCCCTGACGGGGGTCAGCCTTCGGTGATGGTGTTGAGCCGCTCGATGGACTCGACGTACTCCTCGATCAGGTCGTAGACGACCTGCGCGGCCGGCTTCACCTGGTTCATCGAGCCGACGATCTGGCCGACCGGGAAGGTCACCAGCTCGCCGTCGCCGGACCGGGCGATGCGCGGCAGCGCGTCGGCGATCAGCATGAACTGCATCGGCATCGGCAGGTAGCCGGGCGACTTCTCGCTCTCCCACGCCTCGGTCCACGCGGTCTTGAGGAAGCGCGCGGGCTTGCCGGTCCAGGCCCGGGACCGGACGGTGTCGCGGGAGGTGGCCGCGAGCAGCTTCGGCAGCGCCCGCTCGGGGGTGTCGGCCTCGTCCACGGTCAGCCAGATGGACCCGGTCCAGACGCCGTCGGCGCCGAGCGCGAGGCCGGCGGCCATCTGCCGGCCGCGGCCGATGCCGCCCGCCGCGAGGACGATGGTGTCCTCGCCGACCGCGTCCACGACCTCGGGGATGAGGACCATCGTGGAGACGTCCCCGGTGTGCCCGCCCGCCTCGGTGCCCTGCGCGATGATGATGTCGACGCCGGCCTCGACCTGCTTGCGGGCGTGCCGCGCGTTGGAGGCCAGGCCGCCGACCTTGACGCCGTGCTGGTGGGCCAGCTCGGCGACGTCGGCGGGCGGCGGGCCGAGGGCGCTGGCCAGCAGCGCGATCGGGTGCTTGAGCGCGATCTCGACCTGCGGCCGGGCCGTCTGGTCGGTCCAGCCGAGCAGCACCTTGCTCGCGCTCTCGGTGGACGGCTCGACGCCGTGCTCGGTGAGCAGTTCCTCCAGGAACTTGCGGTGCTCGGCCGGGATCATGCCCTGCAGCTTGCCGACGAGCTCGTCGGCGTCGCCGAGGTCGGCGCCCTCGTACTTGGCGGGCATCACCACGTCCACGCCGTAGGGCTTGCCGCCGACGTGCTCGTCGATCCACTTCAGCTCGAGCTCGAGCTCCTCGGGGGTGAAGTACAGGGCGCCGAGGACGCCCATGCCGCCGGCGCGGCTCACCGCCGCGACCACGTCGCGGCAGTGACTGAACGCAAAGATCGGGTACTCGATGCCGAATTGTTCGGTGACTCGTGTCCGCACGGTCTCGACCCTAGGCGGGTCCGAGCAAAACTGCAACAGGTTCTAGTTGTCGAAATCGCCGGACGGGTGCCGAACAGGAGGTCCGGGAGCCTGGGCCGCTTCTAGAACACGTATCAGCGTGCGAGGCCGTCGGGCATGGTGAAGGCCCCGCGGCACGGGCCGCGGGGCCTCGGCGAGGAGGAGGCGGGTTCAGCGCCGCCGGGACGGCAGGCGCCGCTGGCGGCCGTCGGACGGCGTCCGGCGGGCCTGCGGCTCGGCGCCCTTCTGGGGCGCCGCGGCGCCGGACGCGGCCGCGGGCTTGGCGGCGGCGGCGTCCGCGAACGAGCCGGGCGGCGCCGCGGCGGCGGACGCCGGAGCGTCGGGCTTGCCCGGCGCGGCCGGGTCGGCCTGGCTAGCGGGACCCGCAGGACCGGCGGGACCGGCCGGGCCGGCGTCGCCGAACTTGCCGTCGGCGCGGCGCGGCGCCTCGACCGGCGGCGGCGTGCGGTCGCGGCCCAGTCCGAGGACGCCGCCGGTGAGCAGCAGCGCCAGGCCGAGGAGCACCGCGCCCGCCGGAACGTAGCTGCGCACCATGTCGATCTTCAGCGCCTCGCCGTCGGCCATCTCGACCAGGCTCTTCTGGTCCTTGTCGACGGTGACCAGGTCGGCCTGCGCGACGATCATCTTGCCCTTGCCGTCCCGCGTCTGCACCCAGCTGCGGATGTTCTCGCGGTGCTTGACCGGGACGCCGGTGCGCGGATCCACCCAGGCGGTGTTGTAGGCCTCGGTGTAGCGGTCCACCTTCTGGCTCTTGCTGCCCTTACCGAGCCCCAGGAGCTCGCCGGGCATCTCGGTGTCGACCGAGGCGGTCTTGGTGAGCGGGATCTGCTGGGTGAAGCGGTAGGTCGCCAGCCCGTGGATCCGCTCGACCGCGCCGAAGCGCATCGGCACCTGCTGCTTGGTGGTCATGTCGTAGAACGGGTAATCGCGCTTCTCCACGTCCCCGATCGGGAACAGCAGCCCGTATCCCGACATGCGCACGGTGCTGTCGCCGTCCACGTTGACGCCGCAGCAGTTGACGAGAACGCCCGTCCGGCGGTCGAAGGCGATCCGGTAGTTCTGGATCTGCACGGGGTCGTCCGGCTTGGACTCGTCGAAGATATTGGTGCTGGAGTCCCAGACGGCGATCTTGTTGTTGCCGTTGTTGGCCCGCACGTCGCCGCGCACGGTGTTGTCGGCGCGCAGGGTGACACCGGTCTTGGTCTTCAGCGTCGCGGCGTCGAAATAGGTGCTGTTCGGCGATTCCAGATGGGTCAGCTGGTAGCGGTTCAGCGGCGCGAGGACGACGCGGTCGGCGACATAGAAGCGCACGAGCGGCGCGAGGGAGAGAAAGAAGGCGCCCAGACCGATGAGGATCAGCGCGGATCGCCTCATCTTCACCTCCAGGAAGCTGCCGTTACACTCGACGACCCCGGCAACGGGAACGCGGCCATCCGGCGCGACGCAACACTACACGAAGCACTTATATCGGCCCGATGACGTCAGGGGCTCCCCCGAATGGTGACCCGTCCGCCCACCCGGCACTGGCCGGCGCTCGCGGCGGTGCTCCCGGCGGCGTTCATGGACACCGTCGACGTCTCCATCGTGAACACGGCGCTGGTCCGGATCCAGCGCGATCTCGGCGCCTCCGGGGACATCGGCCAGTGGGTCGTCGCGGCCTACGCGCTGTGCTTCGCGATCACGCTCGTCGCGGGCGGGCGGCTCGGCGACCTGGTCGGACGGCGCCGGATGCTGCTGGCGGGCGTCGGCGGCTTCGTGGCCGCCTCGGCGCTCGCCGGGGCCGCGGCGACGCCGGCGATGCTGATCGCGGCCCGCGGCGCCCAGGGCCTGTTCGGCGGGATCATGGTGCCGCAGGCCATGTCGGTGATCACGACCCGGTTCCCGGCGGGGCGGCGGCGCGCCACCGCGCTCAGCCTGACCGGGCTCGTCCTCGGGGTGGCGACGGTCAGCGGGCCGCTGATCGGCGGGCTGCTGGTCTCGGCCGACGTCGGCGGGCTCGGCTGGCGCGCGATCTTCTACGTCAACGTCCCGGTGGGGCTGGCCGCGATGGTCGCGGGGTGGCGGTGGATCCCGCCGGACGGGCGGGCCGGCGACCGCCGCCCGGGCCGCCGCGACGCGCTCGGCGTGGTGCTGCTGGCCGCGGCGTCGCTGCTGCTGATCGGGCCGCTGGTGGAGGGGCGCGCGCTCGGCTGGCCGCCCTGGCTGGTCGGCGCGCTGCTGCTGAGCGCGCCCGCGCTGGCGGTGTTCGCCCGGCACGAGCGGCGCCGCGAGCGCCGCGGCGAGGTGGTCCTCGTCCCGGCGCACCTGCTGCGGCGCCGCTGCTTCTCGACCGGGACCGCGCTCACCGCCGTCGTGATGTCCGGCACCACCTGCCTGCTGCTGACGCTGACCTGGGGCCTGCAGGGCGGGCTCGGGTGGACCCCGATGCACACGGCGCTGACGACGCTGGCGCTGCCGCTCGGCATCGGCTGCACGTCCCAGCTCACCAACTGGCACGGGCACGCGGCGGGCCGCCGGTTCGTCGGGCTGGGCGCCGCGGTCATGGCCGCCGGGCTCCTCGCCCTGATGGCGGCGGTGAGCACCGCCGAGGACGCGACGCGCAGCCGGGACGTGATGCCGTGGCTGTTCGTCACCGGCGTCGGCATGGGCATGATCATCCCGCTGCTGCCGCACATCAGCATGCGGGAGGTGCCGAACGGCGACGCCGGGGCCGCGTCGGGGGTGTTCAACTCGGCCGGGCAGCTCGGCGCCGCGCTCGGCGCCGCCGTCGCCGGCCTGATCTTCTTCGCCGGGGGGCCGCACGGCCCGTCGGCCGCCATGCACGCGGTGGCGCATACCCTCGGTTACAACATCGCGGCCCTGGTGCTCGTCGCCGGGCTCGCGCGCCTGCTCCCCCCGGACGACGCGGCGCCGCGGCCGCCGGCGGGGCCCGTCCCGACGTCCCATCCCGGAGGCCGAACTGAAGCCGGAGGTCACTCTGCGGAAGGCGGATCGAGCCGGCCGGCGCGCTGACCCGGGCGGCCGTCCGCCCGGGCGGGCGGCGCGGCTGCGCGCGCGCCTGCCCGGCCCGGCCGCGCTCGCGCCCGGGCTGGTGGCGCTCGTGCTCGGGTGCCTGGCCGTCGGCCCCGGGCTCGCCCCCGGCTACGTGCTCTCCTACGACATGGTGTTCGTGCCGCACCCGGCCGCGAACGACGCCATGTTCGGCCTCGCCGGCGGGTTCCCCAGGCAGGTCCCGAGCGACGCGGTGGTCGCGGGCCTGGCCGCCGTGCTCCCGGCAGATCTCGTGCAGAAGCTCGTCCTGCTGGCGGTCTTCGCGGTGGCGGGGGCGGGCGCGGCGCGGCTCGTCCGCGAGCGGGGCACGGTGGTCCGGATCGCCGCGGCCGTCGCCTACGTGTGGAACCCGTACGTCGCCGAGCGCCTGCTGCTCGGGCATTGGGCGCTGCTGCTCGGCTACGCGGGGCTGCCGTGGGTGCTGCACGCCTCCACCGGCGTGACGGCGCGCCGGGGCTTCGCCGGGCTCGTCCGCGCGCTGGTCCCGGCGGCGGTCGGCGGGTTCGCGGCCTGGGACGTCTCGGCGCTCGTCGCGGCGGGCGGCGCCGTCGCCGTCGCCGGGCACAGTCGGCGGCATCGGGCCCGCGCCGCCCTGCTCACCGCGCTCGCCCTGGCGGGTGTGGCGCTGCCCTGGCTGGTGCCCGCCCTGCTGAGCAGCGGGCGGGCGAGCAGCGACCCGGCCGGCGTCGACCTGTTCGCCGCCCGCGCCGACACCCCGTTCGGCGCGTTCGGCAGCCTGCTGTCGCTCGGCGGCATCTGGAACGCCGAGGTCGTGCCGGCCGGGTTCGGCAGCCTGCCGACGGCCGGGGGCAGGCTCGTGCTCTCGGTGCTCGCGATCATCGGGTTCGGCGTCCTGCTGCGGCGCTCGGCCGACCCGCGGCTGCGCGGCCTCGCGGTGTCGGCCGCGGCCGGGTTCGTGATCGCGTGCGCGGGGATCACCGGGCCGGGCCGGGCCGCGCTGCGCGGGCTGGTGGGGCTGTGGCCCGGGTTCGGGGTTCTTCGGGACGCGCAGGTCTACATCGCGCCGCTCGCTCTACTGGAGGCGGTCGGGCTCGCCTTCCTCGTCGCCGAGCTGCTCCGCCGGGCGTACCCGGCGCTGGCCGCGCTGCTGGCGGTCGCGCCGGTGGCGCTGCTGCCGACGCTGGCCTGGGGCGCCGCCGGGAACCTGCGCGCCGTGCACTATCCGGCCGACTGGGCCGCCGCCCGCGCGATCATCAATGCCGACCCCGCGCCCGGACGGGTCCTGGACCTGCCCTGGGGCGGGTACCGCCGCTACGCCTGGAACCACGGCCGCACCGTGCTGGACCCGCTGCCGCGCGTCCTGGACCGGCAGGTGGTGTGGGACGACGGGCTCCGCGTCGGGAACCGGGCCCTCGCCGCGGAGGCCCCTGCGGCGCGGCGGGCGCAAGCCCTGCTGCGCGGCCGGGGAGCGCTGGCCCCGGCGCTCGCCGGATCCGGGTACCGTTACGTCGTCCTGGAACGGGTCGGCGACCCGGAGGAGAACGCGCTCGCCGGGCGGCTGGGCGGCGCCCGGATCGTGCTGTCCGGCCGGCACCTCACCGTGTTCCAGCTGGGATCATCCGCGCCGCCCCCGGGGCCCGCGAGCACGGACGTGGCACCGGTCGCCGGCGCGGATATTCTGACGCTGCTGCTCATATTGTGGTCAATGTCTATTTATGCCACTAGTCTGGGCGGCACCCCCCGCGTACCAGCCAGTAGGGAGCCCCCCGCATGCGCATCCTGATCGCTGCCGTCATCGGCGTACTGCTCGCCGGCGGGACGTCCATCGCCGTCGTGCACGTGGCCACCAAGACCCCGAACCCGCAGGTCAAGCCGCTGTACAACTACGGCACCCGCTGACCGGCGGGTTACCCGGGTGCGACCGCCGCCGGACTGCCTCTGCCGTACCGGGCAGGCGGCCGCGCACGCCCGGTGCTCGCTGCACCCGCGCCCGGCCCCGGAAAAGCCCGCGCCGAGCCTGGACCGGCTGCGGGTGGCGATGGTCAACTGGCGCGACCCCTGGCAGCGCGCCGCCGGCGGCGCCGAGGAGTACGCCTGGCAGATGAGCCGGCAGCTGCGCGACCGCGGCGCCCGCGTGCACTTCGTCACCAGCCGTGAGGCCGGCCAGGCCCGCCGCGAGGAGCGCGACGGCATCACGATCAGCCGGATGGGCGGGAAGTACTCCCGGTACCCGCTGACGATGGCGTGGCTGCTGCGGCACCGCCGCGACTTCGACGTGGTCGTCGACTGCATGAACGGCATCCCGTACCTGTCGCCGCTCGTCCTCCACCGCCGGACGCGCGTGCTCCTGCTCGTCCACCACGTCCACGGCCGCCAGTTCTTCGTCTACTTCCCCGCGCCGCTGGCCTGGCTCGGCAAGGCGCTGGAGGGGCCGGTCGCCCGGCTCGTCTACCGGCGGCACCCCGCCGTGGCCGTCTCCGTCTCGACCGCCACCGCGATGCGGGAGCGGCTCGGCTGGCGGGGCCCGATCTTCATCGTGCCGAACGGCGCCCACCCGGCGTCCCCCGGCCCGGCGCGCGGCCGCCGCACCCCGCCGGACACCGCCCCGGGGCCCGTGCTCGCCTGCGTCGGCCGGCTCGTCACCACCAAGCGGGTGGACGAGGTGATCGACGTGGCCGCACGGCTGCGCGACCGGTGGCCGGGGCTGCGGCTGCACGTCATCGGCCGCGGCCACGAGGAGCCCGCGCTGGCCGCGCAGATCGCCGCGGCCGGCCTCCAGGACACCGTGCGGCTGCACGGCTACCTGCCCGCCGCCGGCAAGGACGCGCTGCTCGCCGGCGCCGACCTGCACATCACCGCCTCCCGCTTCGAGGGCTGGGGCCTGTCGGTGCTCGAGGCGGCCTCCCTGGGCGTGCCGACGGTCGCCCACGACGTCGACGGGCTGCGCGAGGCGGTCCGGCACGGCGTCACCGGCTGGCTCGCCGGCCCGGACGAGGACCTCGCGCCGGTCGTCGAGCGCGCGTTGAAGGAGGTCTCCGACCCGGTCCGCCGCGCGGAGATCCGCGAGTCCTGCGTGCACTGGGCCGGGCTGTTCTCCTGGACGGCCACCGGGGACCGGATGGCCCGGCTGATCCTGGCCCAGCGGAGGGTGCCGGCGCGCCGCCGCCCCGGCGGCCCGGCCTACGTGGCCACATTCGGACGCCCCGGACCGGCCGGCGCCGCCGAGCGCACCGTCCTGGTGGAGAACACCGGCCCCGCCGCGCTCGCCCGCGCCGCGGCGGCGCGCGGCGAGACCGTCCTCGGGATCCGCGCCGCCACCCCGACCGAGCTGCTCACCGGCGTCCCCGGAAGAGAGCTGTGACGGCCACCGCACCGCTCCGCTGGACCGGCCCCGCAGCACCTTCCGCCGACGGCACCGGGCGGGACCCGGACGCCCGGATGCGCGACCGCATGCGCCTCCTCGTGTCGTCGCTGCTACTGCTCACCGTGGCGTTCACCATCGCGCCGAAGCGGATCCTGCCCGACACCAAGCTCGACATGGCCCTCAACCCCGGCGGGTTCCTCGCCCGGGCGCTGAACATGTGGGACGCCACGTCCTACTTCGGGCAGGTGCAGAACCAGGCGTACGGCTACCTGTTCCCGATGGGCCCGTTCTACCTGCTCGGCAAGGGGATCGGGCTGCCCCCGTGGGTCACGCAGCGGCTCTGGCTCGGGCTGGTGCTCGTCGTCGCGTTCACCGGCCTGGTGAAACTGGCCGAGGAGATGCGCATCGGGAGCCCCGGCGGGCGGCTGCTCGCCGGGTTCGCCTACGCGCTCGCGCCCCGCGCCGAACTGCTCCTCGGCGTCAACTCCTCGGAGTTCCTGCCGACCGCGATGCTGCCGTGGATCCTGATCCCGCTGGTGCGCGGCGCCCGCACGGGCGGCACCCGCCGCGCCGCCGCCCTGTCCGCCCTCGCCGTCGTGTGCTGCGGCGGCATCAACGCGGCCGCCGAGGCGGCGGTGCTGGTCGTCCCGCTCCTCTACCTGCTGACCAGGGCGCGCGGGCCGCGCAAGTGGCGGCTGCTCGGATGGTGGCTGCCCTGCACGGCGGCGGCGTCGGTCTGGTGGCTCGTCCCGGCGTACCTGATGGGCCGGCACATCTTCCCGTTCATCGACTACACCGAGAGCGCCACCACCACCACGCAGACGACGTCGCTGGCGAACACCCTGCGCGGGACGTCCTCGTGGACGGCGTTCCTGCCCGTCGACACGAACCCGTGGTGGCCGGCCGGGCACGCGGCGTCCACCGTCCCGTGGCTCGTCGCGGTCACCGGCGCGGTCGCCGCGTTCGGGCTGCTGGGGCTGGGCCGCCGGGGGCTGCCCGACCGCGGTTTCCTGGTGCTGTCGCTGCTCCTCGGCGTCGTCCTCATCGCGACCGGGCACCACGGGCCGCTCGCCCCGCCGTTCGCCGACACCCTGCGCGACCTGCTCGACACCGCGCTCGCGCCGCTCCGCAACATCCACAAGTTCGACGCCCTGGTCCGGCTGCCGCTCGTCCTCGGGCTGGCCCGGCTGGTGAGCGCTGTTCCGGCCGGTGCGCCCTGGTGGAAGCGGCCGAACGCGGGCTTCGCGGCGATCGCGGCCGTCGCGCTGGCGGCGGTGCCGATGCTGAACCCCGGCCCCACCGCGAACGCCAACATGCCCGACCCGGTCCCGGCCTACTGGCGGCAGGCCGCCGACTGGATCAACGAGCGCGGCGGCCTCAACACGACCATGGCGGTGCCCGGCGTGCCGTTCGCGGACTTCCAGTGGGGACGCGCCATGGACGACCCGCTCCAGGCCCTGCTGTCGGTGAGCTGGGCCGACCGCTCGGCCGTCCCGTACGGGTCGGCCGGCGCCGCCCGGCTCACCCGGGCGATCGACCAGCGGCTGGCGACCGGCCAGGGCTCGGACGGGCTCACCAAGGTGCTGGCGCGCATGGGGGTGCGCTTCCTGCTGGTGCGCAACGACCTGAACCGCGCCGAGCTGGAGGGGGCGTGGCCGGCCCGCGTGCACGAGGCCCTCGAACGCTCGCCCGGCATCGTGCAGCGCGCCGCGTTCGGCGGGCCGGTCGGCGACCCCGGCCCGGCCGACGCCGTCGGGTCCTTCGACCAGCCCTACCGGGCGCTGGAGGTCTACGAGGTCGCCGACGCGTTCCCCGCCGCGAGCACGGTGCCGGCCGACCGGCCGCTGCGGGTGATCGGCGGGCCCGAGGCGCTGCTGCCGCTCGCCGACGCCGGGCTGCTCGACGGCGACCGGCCGGTCGTCTTCAACGACGACCCGGGCGCGGACGCGATCCCGGCCGCCGACACCGTCGTCACCGACACGCTGCGCCGCCGCGAGGTCAACTTCTCCGACCTGCGCGACGGCGAGTCCCCCACGCTCGCCGCCGGCGAGCCCTACAAGGGGACGTCGCGGGTCAAGGACGTCCTCGCGCCGGGCTGGGACGACTACCAGGCGGTCGCCCGGTACGAGGGGATCGCGTCGGTCACCGCCTCGTCGTCCGCGTCCGACGTCACGGCGCCGTCCAACCACGACTCGCAGAGCAACCAGCCGTTCTCGGCGCTGGACGGCGACCCGGCCACCCAGTGGACGTCCTCCGGCTGGAAGGGCGCGCTCGGCGAGTGGCTCGAGGTCCGGTTCAGCCGGCCGATCCCGGTCGACCACGTCACCGCGACGTTCGGCGACGCGGACTTCCTCGGCCCCGCCGTGACGCAGGTGGCGGTCGAGACCGAGGCCGGGAGCGTCCGCGACCGCGTCGCCGTGGCGGGGCGGCCGCAGTCCCTGCCCGCGCGGGGCGGCACCACGAGCTGGGTCCGGATCCGCGTCACCGGGCTCGCCGGGCCGTCCCGGACCGGCGGGCGGGTCGCCATCGCGGACCTGGACGTGCCGGGCGTGACCGCCCGCCGCGCGATCGCCGCCCCGGCGGCCACCGGCGGCACCACCGTGCTGACCGGCACCGACGGCCACGCCGACGCCTGCATGCGCGGCCCGGCCACCTGGACGTGCAACCCGCAGCTGGCGCGGCGCGGGGAGAGCGGCTCCTTCGAGCGGATCTTCACCGCCGCCGCGTCGGGGTCGCGGACCCTCACCGGCTCCGCGGTGCTCACCGACCCGAAGATCATCGCGGCGGCGACCACCTCCGGCCGCGTCCGGGTCGCGGCGTCCTCCACCTACGTCCAGCATCCGGCGGACATGGCGCGCTCGGCGTTCGACGGCGACCCCCGCACGACCTGGATCGCCGGCCGCGACGACGCCGCCCCGCGGCTGACGATCCGCTTCGGCAGGAAGATCGACCTGTCGAAGATCACCGTCCGGCTGCCCTACGGGCAGCCGCAGAAGGTCGTCCTGACCGGGGACGACACCACCCGCGACGGGATCGTCGACCGCGCCGGCGTGTTCCGGTTCGCGCCGATGCGCACCAGCACGCTGGCCATCACCTTCCCCAACGCCCCGGGGGTCCAGGTCACCGACGTCACCGTCCCGGGCGTCCGGCCGCTCGGCGCGCCGTCGCGGCTGCCGCTCCGGACCAAGTGCGGCACGGGCCCGTCCTTCGACCTCGGCGGGCGGACGGTCCGGACCCGCCTGGTCGGGGGGACGGCCGCCGACCTCCTCGACGGCGCCCCCGTCCGCTACGCGGCGTGCGGCCGCGTCCCCGTCGGGCAGGGCGAGAACCGGCTGAGCATCTCCCCGGTGTCGCCGTACCGGATCGTCTCGGCCGTGCTGGCGTCCGGGTCCCAGGGGACCGCCGCGTCCGCCGCCGCCCCGCGGATCGAGCAGTGGAACGCCCACAGCCGGTCCATCGCCGTCGACGCCGCTGACCAGCCCGCCTACCTCGAACTCGACGAGAACCACAACGACGGCTGGGTCGCCGCGCTCGGCGGGAAGCAGCTCCGGTCCGTCCGGCTGGACGGATGGCGGCAGGCGTGGCTGGTGCCGGCCGGCGAGTCCGGCACGGTGAAGCTGACCTACGCGCCGGACCGGGGCTACCGGCTGACGCTCGTCGCGGGACTGCTGCTGGTGCTGCTGATCGCGGTGCTGGCGATCGTCCCGGGGCGGCCGTCCCCCGCGCCGCCCCTCGATGCGGGGCGGGTCGCGCGCGCCGCGGGCTGGGCGATCGCCGCGCTCGCCGGCTTCTGGGTGGGCGGCCCCGCCGGGATGGTCGCGGTCCCGGCGGCGTGCGCGCTCGGGGTGCTGCTGCGGCGGCGCCGCGACCTGCGTCCCGCCGCGATCGTCTCGGCGGTGCTGGCCGCCGCCGTGCTCCAGGGCGCGGGCACCTACCTGGACCTGCACGGCCGGACGCTGCCCTGGCGGCTGCTCACCGAGACCGCGCCCGAGGTCCTCTGCCTGGTCGCCCTCGGCCTGCTGATCTCGGTGCTGGGACCGCGCCCGGCCCCGCCGGACGAGCCGGACGCGCCCGCCGCGCCGGCCCCGCCGCCGCCCGACCGGCTGCCGGACCCGGCCGGCGGCGGCGGACTTCAGATCACCTGGCAGGCGGCGGGTCCGCCTTCCGGGCCGGGCCGGCGCGGCGCCGCCCCGGGCCCCGGTCGCGGAGCAGTTGGAAGGGCTTCTCCACCGCGAAGTAGCTGACCGTCGCCACGACGAGCGAGCCGGCCATCGTGACGGGGAACAGCACCCAGAAGTCCCGGTGCCACAGCGGCCGGCCGGTGATGTCGTACCAGGCCTGGATGATCGGCTGGTGCCAGAGGTAGATCCCGTAGGAGATCAGCCCGACCGAGCGCACGAGCCGGTTGCCGAGGACCGCGACGGTGACCCGGTTGCGGGGGGCCAGCGCGGCCGGCAGCACCACCCCGAGGGCGATCAGCGGGTAGAGCGCGCCGCTGACCATGTACTGCGGGGCGTTCTGCGGGACGTCCTGGAACGGCAGCGAGATCGGCGTCGAGGCCAGCACCAGGCAGCACAGCGCCATCAGCCACCAGGCCCCCGGCATCGACCCGAGGATGGCGGCGCGGCGCGCGACCTGCGTGCCGGGGCGCGCCTTGGCCCAGACGGACACGACCGACAGCGCCATCCCCAGGGTGAAGTAGAGCAGCGACCTCGGCAGCAGATGCTCGTAGTAGAACATCGTCTCGTACTCGACCGTGGCGCGGAGCACCATCGTGGTCAGGTAGGACAGCGCGGTCAGCGTGAGAAGGGCGATCAGCAGGCGGCGCGCCCGCTCGTCGACGCCGGCCCGCCCGCCCCGGACGGCGAACCACCGCAGCCCCACCGCCAGCAGCGGCAGCAGCAGGTAGAAGCTGACCTCCACCGACAGGCTCCACACCGGCCCGAGGCCGGGCGGCCCCACCCCGTCCCACCACGGGTTCGGGTCGTAGTGCTCGGTCAGCGTCGCCCATTCCAGCCACGCGCGCGGCGAGGCGGCGTGCCCGGGGCTGAAGGCGATCAGCCCGACCGCGAGGACGATCCAGTACGTCGGCAGGATCCGCAGCCCGCGGCGCCACAGGTAGGCGCGGGCGTCCGGGCGGGTGCCGCCCTCGATCGCGTTCCGCGCCCACGGCCGGTAGAGCAGCAGCCCGGACAGCGCGAAGAAGATCGGCACCCCGACGCCGCCGTTGTAGATCACCCGCCAGACCATCGTGTTGTCGGCGGCCATGGCCGTGGCGAAGGCGGTGTGCAGCAGGACGACGATCAGGCTCGCGACGGCGCGGATCCCGTCCAGCGCGACCAGGTGCGACGTCCCGCCGGGGCTCGACGGCGCGTCCTGGAGGGCGGGCGGGTCCGGCAGGGTCCGCAGCGTCGCCTGCGACGGCGCGGCCCCGTAGGCCGCGGCGGGCCGGTCCCCCGCGGGCGTCCGGCCGTCGATCACTGACATCTGCGCTCTCCATGGACGGCGATGCCACCCCAGTGTGCCCTGTGCCCCCTGGTGCTGGGGAGCCCGCGGCCCGGAGAAGCTTCGCCGGCGGGGCCGGTCAGCCGGAGCCGTCCCGGCGTGCGGCCGCGGGTTCGGGGTCGCGGGGCAGGCCGAGGATGCGCTCGCCGATCACGTTGAGGTTGACCTCGGTGGTGCCGCCGCCGATCGTCATCGCGCGGGACGCCAGCAGGTAGCGGGTCCAGCGCGGGCGCAGGCCGTCCTTCCAGCCGCCGGTCAGCGCGCCCTCCTCGCCGAGGAGGGTGAACCCGAACTCGGTGACCTGCTGGCCGTGCTCCATCGCGACCAGCTTCCGCACGTTCGCGGTCGCGCCCGGGTCGGTGCCCGAGAGCTGCTTGAGGGTGGCGCGCAGGCCGAGGAGGTTGAAGGCGTGCTCGTCGCAGGCGAGCCGCCCGATGCCGTCGCGGACGAGCGGGTCGCCGTCCAGGCCGAGCTCGGCGGCGAGGCCCAGCAGCTTCGGCACGTCGCCGCCGAGCTGGAACGAGCTGGTCAGCCCGACGCGCTCGTTGGCGAGGGTGTTGCGGGCGACGCGCCAGCCTTCGTTGACCGGGCCGACGACCCGGTCGTCCGGGACGAACACGCCGTCCAGGAACACCTCGTTGAACACCGCGTCGCCGGTGCACTCGCGCAGCGGCCGGACGTCGATGCCCTCGGACGCCATGTCCACGATGAAGTAGGTGATGCCGTCGTGCTTGGGCCTGTCCGGGTCGGTGCGGGCGACGCAGACGCCCCACTGCGCCTCGCGGGCCAGGGACGTCCAGATCTTCTGGCCGCTGATCCGCCAGCCGCCCTCGACCCGCTCCGCGCGGGTGCGCAGCCCGGCGAGGTCGGATCCCGCGCCCGGCTCGGAGAACAGCTGGCACCAGATGATCTCGCCGCGCAGCGTCGGCGGCAGGAACCGCTCCTGCTGCTCCGGCGTGCCGTACTGGACCAGCGACGGGACGACCCACGCCGCGATCATCAGCGGGACCGGCTTGACCTTCGCCGCTTTCAGCTCCTGCTGGACGACGATCTGCTCCAGCGGCCCGGCGTCGCGTCCCCACGGCTTCGGCAGGTGCGGCGTCACCCAGCCGCCCTCCGCCATCGCCGCGCGCTGCTCCAGCGGCTCCATCGCGGCCATCTCGGCGACGCGGGCGCGGATCTCCTCGCGGAGCGGCGCGGCCTCCTCGCCCAGCTCGATGCTCATCGGGCGGCGCACGCCGCCGATCGCGAGCTCCGCCACGTCGGCGCGGTACCCGCTCGCCCGGCCGAGCAGGGCGCGCAGGGTGAGGGCGCGCCGGTAGTAGAGGTGGGCGGCGTGCTCGTAGGTGTAGCCGATGCCGCCGTGGACCTGGATGTTGCCCTCCGCGCACATGACGGCCGCGTCGGCGGCGAGCGCGCCCGCCACCCCGACGGCGTAGGCGCGCTGCTCGGGGCCGTCGGCGAACGTGCGCGCCGCGTCCCAGACGGCGGCCCTCGCGCGCTCGACCGCGATGAGCATCCGGGCGCACTTGTGCTTGACGCCCTGGAACTGGCCGATCGGGCGCCCGAACTGCTCGCGGAGCTTGGCGTAGGAGACGGCGTCGTCGAGGGCGCGGCCCGCCACGCCGCACGCCTCGGCGCCCAGCAGGACGACCGCGAGGGCACGGGCGTCGGGCGCGTCGAGGAAGCGGCCGTCCGGGACGTCCAGGCCGTCCACCGTCACCGAGCCGACCGGGCGGGTGATGTCGAGCGACTCCAGCTCCCCGACCGTGACCTCGTCCCGTTCGGCGACCACCCAGCGGTCTCCGGCCGGGAGCAGGAACACGTCGGCGAGCGGCGCGCCCAGGACGGGCCGCACCGTGCCGGACACCGTGGTGCCGTCGGCGTCCAGGCCGCCCGACAGGGCGACGGCCGCCTTGCGGGAGCCGTCCGCGAGCCCGGCGAGCAGGCCCTCGCCGCCGGCTCCGGCTCCGGCCCCGGCGGCGTGCAGGATCGCCGAGGCCAGGACCGTCGGCGTGTACGCGCCGGGCGCGAGGGCCCGGCCGAGCTCCTCCAGCACGACGGCCTGCTCCAGCAGCCCGAACCCCTGGCCGCCGGCGTCCTCGGGCAGGTGCAGCCCGAGCAGCCCCTGCCCGGCGAGCGCCGGCCAGAACCCGGCGCCGGCCTCGCGCGCGTCGTCCGCGCGCACGTCGCCGGCGGCGCGCACGTCGCCGGCGGGCAGGGCCTGCGGCGGGACGTTCCGCTCGGCGAACCCGCGCACCGACGCCGCCAGCGCCTCGTGCTCCTCCGTCAACCCGATCGCCATGACCGCACCTCTCCGTCGGGGATCGGAGCCAGCCTATTAGAACGGCATTCGGTACTTAAGGGGGGTCAGGCCGCGACCTTCAGCCGCCCGAGGAACTCGTTGAGGTCCGGCCACAGCTTCTTGTGCGTGTTCGGCATCGACGCGAACACCGTCGCGGGCGTCTTCCGCCCCGTGTCGATCACCGCGGTCGCCACGATCTCCCCGCTCGCCCGCACCCCGGCGCGCTTGTAGGTCAGGTACGACGCGATGAGCCAGCCCTTGTGGCCGCCGACGTCGAGCGGCTGCGACGCCAGCGGCGCCGACTTGTGCGGGAACGAGTAGTACTGCTCCTCGTAGCCCTGCGCCGCGAGCGCGGTGGTCTTCTTGACGCTCTTCGGCCCCTGGTAGGCGCCGAGCAGCGTCGGCGCCAGCGTCCCGGTGAGGAGCTGGCCGTACCACATCTGCTGCCCGTGCCGCTCGGTCACCACGATCTGCTGCCCCGACCAGCCCGGCGTGCTCAGCTTGTTCTTCTTGGTCGGCAGCTGCCACGGCGCGGCGAGCCGCGGGTACGACAGCCCGGACGCCGCGTCCGTCAGCACCCCGAGGATCCGGCTCGGCTTGCCGGCGAACCGCTTGAGCCGCTTGTCCGCCGGAACCGTGACCCGCGGCTCCTCGGGCCGCTGCGCGGCGCCCGCCGGCCCCGGCTTCGCGCCGGTGTCCGCCGCGGCGTCGTCGCTCCGGTGCGTCATGTAGTAGACGCCGCCGGCCGCGAGGAGCGCCACCACCAGCAGGCCCACGCCGCCGATCAGCACCAGCCGGGACCGGCCGCCGCCCTCGTCCAGCGGGTCCCGGGACGCGCGGGGCGAGCCGCCGAGCTTGGCGTCCGCCGCGGCCTCGTCGGCCATCCAGTCCGGCATCTGCCAGTTGCCGCTGCTCGGCTTGCCGGCCTTCGCCGGGCCCGCCAGCCCGACCTGGACCGCGGGCGTCTCGTCCGCGCCGCCGCCGGGGCCGTCCTCGAACAGCGACCCCTCCCAGCCGGGCGCCTCCTGCCCGCGCTCGGGCCGCTCCTCCTGCTCCTGCGCGGGGACGGGCGCGACGCGCACGTCCTCCGCGTCCGGCAGCGAACCGCCCGCCGCGGCTTCGGGCTCGCGCCCGGACTCCGCTTCGGCCGCCCGGTCGTCACGTGCCTCGTACGCGGGCCCCGCCTCGTATCCGGACCCCGCCGGATATCCGGGCTCGGCCTGGTACGCGGGTTCGGCCTCGTATGCGGGCGCGGGCTGTTCCGCCTCGTATGCGGGCGCGGGTTCCGCCTCGTACGCGGGCCGGGACGCCTCCGCCGCGGCGCCGGACTCCGGCTCGGCCTCGTACGCCGGATCGGACTCGGGCTCCGGGGCGCCGCTCTCGACCTTGCCCCAGACGTCGTGCGGCGACTCCCCGCCGGCCTCGGAGAACTCCGTCCGGCCCTGCGGTGCGGGCATGAAAACCTCGGGCATCTTCGGCTCGGAGGAGACCACCTGCGGACCGGTCGCGCGTCGCGCGTCCGGCGCCGCCGGCCGCTCCGCCGCGTCGCTCTCGCTCATGTCGGTCCAGCGCGCACCGCGCTCCCCCTGATCGGACATGCGGAACACGGTACGCGAAGATCATTCATTTCGTTCCACAGACCGTCACGCTGAGGACACATCTTCCTATCGCCTCAGCCCTGGCCGGCGACCCCGGCGTGACCGGCTGTGACCATGGGGTCATCCGCGAGCCGCTCCCTCGCCAGCAGCGTCGCGCCCGCCACCGCCCCCGGCATCGCCAGCACCGCGCCGAGCGGGATGAGAAAGACCACAAAGGTCGCGGCGCCGAACCCGACCACGAGCGGCCGGTCGGCCTTCAGCCGCGCGAACCGCTCCCGGCGCCGCAGCCCGCGCCGCTCCAGCGCGATCGACGTCAGTTCGCCCGCCAGGAAGTAGCCCGACACCATGGCCGCGATCACCGGGACCACCGTCTGCCCGACCAGGGGCAGGAACCCGGCGGCGAAGAACACCACCGCGAACAGCACCGCGACGATCCCGAGCAGCGCCGCGTCCTTGATCGCACGGCCGATCTGCACCAGGAGCGGGACGTCCGGATCCGGCGGGGCGCCGCCCTGCGCCTCCTCCACCCGCACCGCGATCGCCTCGTAGAACGGGTCGCCGACCAGCAGCGTCACCGCGGTGAAGGTGAGCACCGCGAGGAACGCCGACGCCCCGTAGATCGCGATTCCCGCGATCACGCGGGCCGACGTCCGCACCGCCTCCGACCAGCCGTCCGCGAACGGCGTCACCCAGCCGGCCAGATCGTCCAGGTAGAACGCCAGCGTGACGAGCGCCGCGGCATAGGCGGCCAGCACGATCAGCGCCGGGATCAGCCCGAACGCCCACTGCGCCGGGTGCCGCGCGGTCCAGCCGATGCCGCGCAGCAGGTAGCCGACGCCGTTGAACAGGTCCTTGATCGCCGACGGCCTGGGCTCGGCCCGCCGCCGCGCCGGCGGCCCCGACGGCTGACCGGGCGAGTTCGGCATCGGCTGCTGCGGCCCGGGAGGCCGGTTCCACGGTGCGGGCTGGTTCGGGGGGACGGGGTTCACACGCCCACAGCCTAGCGAGAGGGCAGGCCCACGAGGCGGGCCGACTGGTCCCAGACCGCCCGGCGCAGCACCTCGTCCTTCAGCGGTCCCGCCGCCGGCACCAGCCCGGCGCCCGGCGTCGAGCTGTAGAAGCCGCCGGTGCGCCCCTCGAACTCCTCGTCCAGCGCGAGCTTCAGCGCCATCCGCGCGCCCTGCGCCGGCGTCCGCATCACCGGCGTGTGCGACAGCAGCCCGCCGATCCGCGCGTTGCCCGGCATCTCCCTGGTCAGCCCGGTCGCGACGAATCCCGGGCACATCGCGTTCACCGTGACCCCGTCGCCCTCCAGCCGCCGCGCCAGCTCTTGCGCGAACAGGATGTTCATCAGCTTCGACCGCCCGTACACCCGCAGCGACCCGGGCGCCCGGTAGCCGCCCGGCTCCGCCATCCGCCGCGGGTCCAGCCGCCCGGCGAACCGGTGCGCCTCGGACGCCACCACCACGATCCGCGACGGCGCGCCCTTCTTCAGGGGCCCGAGCAGCAGGTTCGTCAGCAGGAACGGCCCCAGATGGTTCGTCGCGACCATCCGGTCGAAGCCGTCCGCACTTTCCTTCGCCCGCATCATGTGCACGCCCGCGTTGTTGACCAGCACGTCCAGCCGGTCGAACCGCTCCACCAGCGAGGCCGCCACCCGCCGCACGTCCTGCAGCGCCGACAGGTCGGCGAAGAACGTCTCGATCCGCGCGCCCGGCACGTCGGCGGTCAGCTCGGCCACCGTCTCCCGGGCGCGCATCTCGCTGCGGCACACGATCCCGACGAGGAACCCGGCCCGCGCCAGCCCGCGCGCGATCTCCTTACCGATCCCGGACGTCCCGCCGGTCACGATCGCGATCTTGTTCCTCATCCCCCCACCGAACCACCGCCCGGAAGGGACGAGCAAGGGGGGCATGTGATTT
This sequence comes from Actinomadura sp. NTSP31, assembly GCF_041951385.1. Lineage (NCBI taxonomy): Bacteria > Bacillati > Actinomycetota > Actinomycetes > Streptosporangiales > Thermomonosporaceae > Actinomadura > Actinomadura sp. NTSP31. Next base: position 18,921 of record NZ_JBGNUT010000007.1, read on the forward strand.
CTTGCACAAGCCGTGATGCGGGCACCGGCCCGCCCGTTCCGCGGGATCGTCCCTGGCCTAGAACTGAAACCGGTTCTACTATCGGTCGCCATGAGGTTCACCTACGCCGAGGCGATGACCGACCCGTCGTTCTACCTGCCGCTCGCCCGCGCCGCCGAGGCGGCCGGCTACACGAGCATGTCGGTGGCCGACTCGCTCGTCTACCCGCGCGAGTCCGACTCGACCTACCCCTACACCGCCGACGGGAACCGGGAGTTCCTCGAGGACAAGGCCTTCATCGAGACGTTCACGCTGATCGCGGCCATGGGCGCGGTGACGAGCACCCTCCGGTTCACCCCGTTCGTCCTCAAGCTGGCCGTCCGGCCGCCGGTGCTGGTCGCCAAGCAGGCCACCTCGATCGCCTGCCTCACCGGCGGGCGGCTCGGCCTCGGCGTCGGCCTCAGCCCGTGGCGGGAGGACTTCCAGGTGATGGGCGTGCCGTGGGAGCGGCGCGGGAAGCGGATGGACGAGGCCGTCGACATCGTCCGCGGGCTCTCCGCCGGCGGCTACTTCGAGTACCACGGGGAGTTCTTCGACATCCCGGCGATCAAGATGACGCCGGCGCCGGCCGAGCCGATCCCGATCCTGGTCGGCGGGCACAGCGAGGGCGCGCTGCGGCGCGCCGCCGTGCGCGGCGACGGCTGGATGCACGGCGGCGGGCAGGACGACCTCGACGACCTGCTGGCCCGGCTGAACCGGATCCGCGAGGCCGAGGGCAAGGCCGGCGAGCCCTTCGAGGTGCACGTCATCTCCCCCGACGCCTACACCGCCGACGGCGTGAAGCGGCTGGAGGACAAGGGCGTCACCGACGTGATCGTCGGCTTCCGCCTGCCCTACATCAAGGGCCCCGACACCGAGCCGCTGGACAAGAAGATCGCGAGCCTGGAGCGGTTCGCCGAGTCGGTCATCGCGACGGTGAACGGCTGACCGGAAAACGAGAACACGTTACAGTTCGACCATGGACGCCCTCAGCTGGCACGCCCCCGACGCCGACCACCCCGCCCGCCGCGCCGCCCGCGCCTCCATGACCGCCGTCGGCTCCGGACGCCGGGACGCGTGGCTGGCCCTGTTCGCCCCCGACGCCCTCGTCGAGGACCCCGTCGGCCCGTCCTTCCTCGACCCCGCCGGCGCCGGCCACCGCGGCCACGACGGCATCGGCGCCTTCTGGGACTCCTTCATCGCCACCATCAGCGGCTTCCGCTTCGAGATCACCGACTCGTTCGCCAACGGCCCGTGCTGCGCCAACGTGGCCACCATCACCACCACCATGGGCGACGGCTCCACCATGACCATCGACTGCATCCTCGTCTACACCGTCGACGACGCCGGCCTCATCACCTCGCTGCGCGCCCACTGGGAACCGGACCGCGCCATGGCCACCCTCACCAAGGGCTGACCTCAGGGACCGCCCGGCGGCAGCAGCAGCCGGGCGGTCGTCCGCTCCAGCCGCCGCACCGCCATCGACTCCCCCACGAACCCCCGGACGGCCTGCAGGAACTGCTGCAGGCCCCCCGGATAGTCCAGGCACGTCCGCAGGATGGCGAACAGGTCCCCCCGGGCCTCCGGCGCCCGCGGGATCACCCCCGCGATCACCGCCGGCAGCGCCCCGACCAGCTGCTCGCGGCCCCGCTCGTTCCGCATCTGCGGGATGTCCATCAGGTCGTCCACCATCCGGAACAGCATCGGCACGGGCACCTCCACCGGCGGCGGAGGCTCGCCGGGCGGCTCCCCGCCGCCCTCCCACACCGCCGGCGCCGCCGGCCGCTCCGGCCGCGTCCCCGGCACCATGATCCACGCGTCGCCGGCGGTCTCCTTCACCCGGACGCCGACCCGGTAGTACTCGCCGGGATCGACCAGCCCCCGGCCGTGGCTCACCACGTCCTCGTACACCCGCTCGGAGACGATCACCGCGATCCCCGCCGCGGCGGCGGCCACCGCCTCCTTCAGCGGCGCCGCGTCCAGCAGCCGGAACGCGTGCGTCAGCGCCGTGCTGACGACGCCGTGCTCGTCCGACTCGGCCTGCCCCACGTTCACGGCCACCCGCAGCCGCATCAGCGCGGCCTCGCTGGCCGCCCGGTTGTGCTGCCGCACCTCGGCGCGCAGCCGCTCGACCACCGTCGTCAGCAGCAGCTCGATCCGCACGTCGGGCGGAAGGACCACCATCACCCCGTCGCCGCGGTCCTCGTGGTAGCAGTCGTCGAGCCGCACCCCGGCACCGTCCGCCAGGCTCCGGTCGAGCCCCTCGTACATCGCCCGCCGCACCCGCACCCGCACCGGATCCACCCGCGACGCCGCGCTGAACCCGGCGATGTCGCACACCAGGAACCCGCACAGACCCCCCGGCCGCCAGCCCCGCCCGGCCCCCCGCGCCACCTCCCCCATGGACCGCTCCCCCTTCCCGGGACGCCGACTCCCCACAGCGTCCTCGACCCCCGCCGCCACCGGCAACCCCACCCCGAAAAAACCCCGGCGCGTCTTCCCCCGATCACCGCCTCGCGGGGGTGCCCCGTCCCTATGATCGTCTCGTCGCCGGACTAGGCTGGTGCCCTTGAGCCCGCAGAGGAGCGCGACACCTTTTTGATTTCGCGTGACAAGAGGGGGAGACGGCCGTGCCGGGTACTCATGGCAGCACATCGAAGTCGGGCGTTCTCGCGGTCTCCCTTCCCGGTTCCCAGCCCTCGCCCACGAACCTGGAGCGCCCGCGCCCCGCGGAAGGCACCGTCCTGGAAGCGGCCGTCCGCCGTGCCCGCGACGAACTCCGCGCCGGCGAAGTGATCGTGGCCGGCTTCGACAACAAGCTGTCCGCGGACCCGCAGCCCGGCGAAGAGCCGGAAGCCGCAGCCCACGACGGGCTCGGCGCCTGAGGGGCGCCGAGCCGGCGAGCGACCCGCCGACAACGCCAGAGTCGGCTTCCACCCCTGGTTCCGGTCAAGTGGCCGCACCTCGCGGCGTCGCGCGGCCGGCCGGTCCCACCTAGGCTCGTGCCACGCCGTCCCCCGGCACCGCCCCCCTATTCGAAACGACACGAGTTCCGTGCAGTTCGCCATAGCGCGTCTTTTTCCGCTGCGTCATTCAAGGGCCGATCTCTGAGATAGTCGCACGCAGCCGGCCTCACGGCCCGAGCCAATAGAGGTGCAGTACTTCTCGGCTGAGAGAGGAGGCCCGTCATGCAGGTCGCCCAAGGAGGCACGGCGGAATCCGGCGAGTGGCCGTTGGTCGGGCTCGACGTCCGGGCTCTGGTGGCCGGCGGTTGGCGTCCCGTTCCCTTCTCCGAGGTCGTGGTCAAGATCCATGGCCGCTGCAACCTCGCCTGCGACTACTGCTACGTCTACGAGGGCGCCGACCAGACGTGGCGGACGCGGCCGGCCGCGATGCCGGCGGAGGTCGTCGCCGCCACCGCCGCGAGGCTGGGCGAGCACGCCCGCGACCATGCGCTCGCCAAGGTGTCGGTCGTCCTGCATGGAGGGGAGCCGCTGCTCGCGGGCCGCACGGCGATCGCCGAGGCCGTCGGCCGGTTCCGCGCCGCCGTGCCCGCCTCCTGCGCCGTCGAGGTGACGACCCAGACCAACGGCGTGCTCCTCACCGACGCGATGCTCTCGACGCTCGAGGCGCACGACGTGGGCGTGGCCGTCAGCCTGGACGGCGACCGCGAGGGGCACGACCGCCACCGGCTCCGCGCCAACGGACGGGGAAGCCACGCCGACGTCATGCGCGGGCTGAAGCGGCTCGCCGGCTCGCATCGGCGGCTCTACCGGGGGCTGCTCTGCACGGTGGACCTCGACAACGACCCGGTCGGGACGTACGAGGCCCTCCTGGAGACAGAGCCGCCGCGCATCGACTTCCTGCTCCCGCACGGGACCTGGACCGCCCCGCCGCCCCGCCGCCCCGCCGGCGGTTCCGACGCGCCCTACGCCGAGTGGCTCATCAGGGTGTTCGACCGCTGGTACCACGCGCCCCGCAAGGAGACCGGCGTCCGGCTGTTCGAGGAGATCCTCAATCTGCTGCTCGGGGCGCAGAGCCGCAGCGAGAACATCGGCCTGTCCCCGGTCGCGATGGTCGTTGTCGACACCGACGGGACGCTCCAGCAGGTCGACACGCTGAAGACCTCCTACGCGGGGGCGCCCGAGACCGGCCTCACGGTCTTCGGCGGCAGCCTCGACGACGCGCTGCGGCATCCCGGCGTGGTCGCCCGCCAGATCGGCGCGGACGCGTTGTCGGACACGTGCAAGGCCTGCGCGATACGCGACATCTGCGGCGGTGGAGCCTACGCGCACCGCTACCGGGAAGGGCGCGGCTACCTCAACCCGTCGGTGTACTGCCCCGACCTGATGGCGCTGATCAGCCACATCGGCCGGACCGTCCAGCACGATCTGGCGCTCGCGGAGGCCGCGCCGGAGGGCTGACCCGGGACGGTTCACAGGGCGGGCGGCTCGATGTCGCATTCGAGCAGCTCGCCCCGCCGGGCCGCCAGCACGTCCGGGTGCTCCCCGCCGAGCACCTGCGCCAACGCCGCCGGAGCCGGGGCCGGTCCGCCGCCCTGCCCGCCGCCCAGCGCGGCACGGGCCCGGTCCAGGTTCAGCTCCACGGCCAGCGAGTAGGGGTGCCGCTCGCCCAGCGACTCGGTCATCTTCCCCCGCGCCTCGGACAGCAGCCGGACCGCGGACTCCAGCTCGCCTAGCAGGTAGTAGTCGTTGGCCAGCCCCACCGTCGCGCACAGCGTGTAGTAGTGGTTGCGGCCGAGCGTCCCGCCCTCCAGATCCGCCAGGGCGGCCTGGTCGGTCTCCTGCGCCGCGTAGGCCTCCGCCAGCCGCCGCAGGACGACCGCCCTGTCGACGGCGCAGACGTGCACGAACGGATGCCCCTCCCCCATCACCCGGCGGTAGCCCTCCATCGCCCGGTCGATCAGCGGCAGCGCCTCGTCGGGCCGTCCGATCGCGCTGGTCGCGAGCGCCAGGCAGACCCTGCTCGCCAGAGTGTTCGGATGCTCCTCGCCGAACCGGCGGACATGGGCGGCGAACGTCTCGGTCGCCAGGCGGTGCGCCTCCTCGAAGCGCCCGAGCTTGCGCAGCGTCCCCGCGTGGCTCATCTTCGCCTGGAGGACCAGCGCGTGGCCGGGGCCGAGCACCGGCCGCAGATTGGCCAGGCTCTCCACCTGCATCACGCACGCCTCCTCGTACCTCCCCAGGAAGTGCAGGTCCCGGGCGAGGTTGTGGGTGGCGCGGAAACGCTGGCGGTAGGACTGCCCCTCCCTGTGCCACACCTCGAGGTCGATCTCGTGCGCCTCCCGGAAGTTCCCCAGGATGCGCAGGTCGACGGCGAGGTTGCCGGCGGCGAGATGGGTGTCGGGCTCGTCCCCGTGCACCTGGCGGATACGCCGCCAGGCATCGAGATCGACCGCGTGGGCTTCGCGGAACTCGCCGCGGAAACGCAGGTCGGCGCCGTACCCGTTGGCGGCGAAGAGGGTCTGGAGATGGTCGGCGCCGTACTTGCGGCGCGTCCGCTCGAGGTTGTCCTTGCTGAGGTCGGCCGCCGCCCGGTTGTCGCCGAGCCCGCGCAGGGCGTTCGCGAGCACGCGGGAGACGGCGAGGACCGCGTCGTCGTCCGGGCCGTAGCGCTCCAGCCATCCGTCCAGCGCGATCTCCGCCAGCCGCCGGCTGCCCTCGTACTCTCCCGACTGGTACAGGAACTGGGCCTGGTCGATGCCGACCCGGCGGATGTCCGGCTCGTCGGCCTCGAACACGCCGGACGGGACCACATGGGGCGTGATCTCCGAGCGCCGTTCCCAGGTGGACTCCACCTCCGGCTCCTCCTGCGGCGTCGCCGCGGCGAGGATCGCGTGGACGTGCGCCCGGACGCGCCGCCGCCCCCGCGCGCCGAGCCGGTCGTCGAGGATCGCCCGGACCAGCCGGTGGACCTGCAGGCTGCCCGGCTCCTCGTCGAAGCGGGCGAGAGAGAACCGGGAGATGTCGCGCATCGCCGCGAGCAGCCGGTCCCGGTCGGCCAGGAGCGCCGTCAGTTCGGCGGGCAGCGGCGCCGACCGGCCCGCGGACAGCAGCCCGCACGACACCGGTTCGGGGTCGAACACCGCCCACAGCTCCAGCAGGAGGCCCGCGACCGGGTCCTCCTCGCGGAGCAGGTCGAGGTTGAGGCTCACCCCGGCCGCCAGCGGCCCCGGCAGCTCCTCGGCACCGGCACCGGCACCGGCACCGGAGGCGAACTCGGTGAGGCGCCGGTCGAACAGCCGCAGGTACTCCTCGGCGGTGCCTCCGGTGACGACCTGCCATGCGGCCGCCTGGCCGACCGCCAGCGGGAGGTCGCCCATCCGCTCCGACAGCAGGTCGGCCTCCGCCTCCGACAGGCGCGGCACCAGCCGCCGGAGCAGCGCGATGCTCTCCGGCCGCTCGAAGACGTCGACGTCCACCACGGCCGCGTGCCGTTCCCAGCCGCGGTCGCGGGACGTCACGAGGACGTGGCGCCCGGGGCCGGGGCCCGGGCCGGCCCCGTCGACCGACAGCGGCGTCAGCGGGACGACCTGGTCCGGGTCCTGCGCGTTGTCGTAGATGAGCAGCCAGCGGCGGTAGGGCCGCCCGTCGCGCAACGTCCGCAGGACGCCGTCCACGGTGTCCTTGATGTCGTCGCTCAGCGGCAGGCCGAGCCGCCGTGCCAGCAGGGCCAGCGCGGCCCGCGCCGAGGTCGTCTGCTCGGCCGGGATCCACCACACCAGGTCGTAGTCGCCGGCATGGCGGTAGGCGTACTCCACCGCGAGGTTCGACTTGCCTTCTCCCCCGATGCCGAACTCCGACCGCGGCAGGAGCGCCGCCATGCCGCCGCCCAGCGCCTCCCGGACCGCCGCGAGGAGCCGGTCGCGTCCGGTGAAGTCGGGGTTGCGGGCCGGCAGCCCGCTGACCGGCACGGGCTCCTGCTCGGCGCCCTGGACCGCGGCGGGCGCCCGCACCGCGTCCAGCGTGGCCGTGCCGGCGTCCTCGGACGCCCCGGGCGCCGGAACGTCCCTGGTCAGCCGGCGCGCCATCTCGCGGTACGGGCCGCCGAGGCCGACCAGCGCCTGCGCCGCCACCTGCGCGAACGGCAGGTCCGGCGGAAGCCGCACCTCGCCCCGGCTCACCGCCGCGAGCAGCGCCGGGAAGTCCAGCGACGAGCCGATGCGGTCGCGGACGACGTCCCACACCGCGCGCAGCACCTGGTACACCTCGCGTCTGCGCAGCCCCTGCAGCAGGATCTCCCGGACGCCGTCGTGGAACTCGTAGGCGACCTCCTCGTGGCCGCCGCCGGCCGGCCGGCCGACCATCCGCAGCAGGCCGCTGAGGAAGACCTCGGCGAGGTCGGCGGACGTGGAGGCCGGGAGCATCGCCCGCTGGACCAGGCGCATGACGGGCAGCCGCAACGGCGCCGCCGCGAGGTAGGTGGCGAGCTTGAACGCCGCCGGCGACGAGGACGCCCGGAACTGCTTGACCCGCATCTCCGCGGACACCGCGTCGGCGGCGGGATCGGCGGGCGGGTGCGCCACCGGCCGTCCGGTGAACAGGGCGGCCCCGTTGACGTCCCTGCCGCCGTGGGCGACCATGCGGGCCCATGCGCGCATCCAGCGCTCGTTCAGCTCGACGACCGGTATCGGGATGCCGGGCGGGCCGCCCTCGCGGGACCCGAGCGGTGCGCGCGCCACGACGAGCCGCTCGTTGGCGACCGCCGGCCCGGGCGCCGTGAACCGCACCGGCTCGACGGCCGCGGCGGTCCGCCACCACAACCGCTGCGGGAGCGGCTGCGCGATCGCGACCGTCCCGGCCCGGCCCCACCTGTCGAGCAGCGCCGCGGCCCGGCCGTCCTGCCACGCCGCGCCGATGCAGTCGCTGACGACCAGGATGACGCGCCGCCCGGTCGGGTCGACGAGCTCGTCGGGGTCGCGGTCCGCGCCGACCCCGAACGCCGACCCGGTGCGCAACGACAACCGCTCGCCGCCGGTGTCCAGGTACCAGTTCCGCAGGTCGCGGAAGGCGCCGAGCTGCTGCAGCAGTGCCTGCAGCTCCTCGATGGTCTGCCGCCACACCACCATGGACGGGCTGACGTCCGCGATCAGGGCCAGGTCGTGCCGGCGTTCCCGCGCCGGGACCATGACGGGCTCGCAGACGCCCGTCTCGGCGATGCGCTGGGCGGTCGCCGCCTCGTCGAGGAGCTTGCGGGTCAGCGAGGGAACGGTCGCGCGCAGCGGGCGCAGCGCGCGGGCCAGCGGCAGCGTCCGGGAGATGGCCGGCATCGCGGGCATGCGGACCGGGAACGAGGTGGCCGGCACCTCCTGCCCGGCCGTGTAGAGCCCCGCCTCGACCGGCGGCGGTGGCGCGGGGTCGCGCTCGGGCGCCGCGGGCGGCTCGGCCGGACGGGGCGCGGGCGGCGGCTCGGCGGACCCGCCGCCGACGGACCCGGCGGCGTCGCTCGCGGCGCGGTGGGCCGGGCCCTCGTGCGTGCGGAACCAGTCGGCGAGCCAGAGCGCGTCGGCGATCTCGTCCGCCGTCGGCTGCGGGTCGAGCGCCTGCAGGGCCTCGACGAGCCGGGCGATCATCCCGCGCCGGGCATCTCGATCGGGCGGAGCACCGTGTCGAGGATCTCGCTCAGCTTGGCCTCCGGGGGCCGGCTCCCCGACGTCGCCAGGTACACGGCGTTGAGGAGCTGGTCGGTGGCGAGCGCGCCGTCGGCCCGGCGGGCGAGGAACTCCTGGATGAGCCCTTCGCTCGCGGCCCGGGCGTCCGCGCCGAGATGCGCCTCGATGATCTCCGCGAGCCGTTCCCGGCCGGGCGGCTCGATCACCAGCCGCACGCACCGGCGCAGGAACGCGGGCGGGAACTCCCGCTCGCCGTTGCTGGTGATGATCACGGTGGGGAAGTTCGCGCACCGCACCTCGCCGTGCTCGACCGGCACCCGCGGCCCGCCGTCCTCGGTCATCACGTGGATCCGCGCCTGCTCCTCGGGCAGCCGCTGCAGCTCCGGGATGGTGAACCGGCCCTCCTCGAACACGTAGAGCAGGTCGTTCGGCAGGTCGATGTTGCTCTTGTCCAGCTCATCGATGAGCAGGACGCGGGGCCGGTCGCCGGGCAGCAGCGCGGTGCCGAGCGGACCGAGCCGGATGTAGCGCCCGATGTCCGGCGGATCGGCCGTGTCCGCGCGGCCGCCCACGCCGCGCAGGCTCGTCTCGTGGAGCCGGCCGATCGCGTCGTAGTGGTACAGCCCGGACTCAAGCGTGGTGTTGCTGGTGATCGACCAGTACAGCACCGCGCCGAGCCCGAGTTCGTAGGCGACGTTGTAGGCGAGGGTGGACTTGCCCGATCCGGGCTTGCCCGTGACCAGCAGCGGGCGCCGCAGCAGGATCGCCGCGTTCACCTTGTCGACCACCGATTCGTCGGGACGGTAGGAGATCGCCTGCTGGTCCCGCCGCCCGCGTCCCTGGGCGGCGTCCTCCGGGCTGAACCGGCGCCACGGCGGGGGCGGCGGCAGGTGCCGCACGCGGTCGTGCGGCAGGCCGTCGCCCCGGTAGATGCGCCAGTCGCCGGCCGGGCCACTGGATTGCGGTTCAGTCGTCATGGAGGGAGGGCCTTCCGGTGCTATGCGGGGGGTCGGAGCCGGACGTACGGCTCGGGGATGCGGTCCGCGTCGTCGAACAGCAGCGTCAGATGCCGGCCGAGGTGGCCGGCCCCGGCGCCCTCCCCGGACAGCGCCCGCCGGCGCAGTTCCATGGTCCGCCGGGGCAGCTTCATCAGGTCGGCGGTCAGCAGGTCCTCGACCTCTCTGGCGAACATCGCCGGGTCGCGGCCGTCCCGGCACCAGGCGATCACGGGGGTCCCGGCGACGAGCCCGACCCAGTGCTCGTCCGATTCCCCGCTCCCGGCGCCCCACGGCGGGAACGCCAGCGCGAGCACCCCCGGGGAGGTCTCCGACAGCTTGGCGAACAGCACTTCCATGTCGTATTCGCCGCGCTGCGTCACCAGGCAGAAGGGGGCGCCGACGGAGTTGCCGCGCAGCCGGGTCCACTTGTGCCGCCAGTCGAGGTGGATGGCGGCGTCGCGCATCCGGTCCAGGCTCCGCACGACCACCGGATACTTGATGCCGATGCGGTGCTCCAGCCCGGCGAACCTGATCTTGACCTCCTCGACGGGACGGCCGAGCAGCGCGCGGGGCAGGATGAACTCGATGGTGAGGTCGGGAGTGCGGCGGCCGACCACCGAGCTCTCCGCGGTGAGCAGCCGCTCCAGCAGTTCGGGGATCCGGCCGAACGGCACCGCCTCGTCGCTGCACTGCAGGGTGCTGCCCGGTTCCTGGTCCACCTGGAGCCACGCGGTCACCAGGTACCGGTCCGGTTCCAGCGCGTCGGGCGTGCACGCGATGATCAGGTAGGTCTCGGACGGCTCGGCGGGGGCTCCGGCCTCCATCCGCGCCGGTGCCCGCCGGACGGGCGCCCTGGGCAGCCCCTGCGCCGCCGCCTGCCGGGCCACCCAGTCCCGCAGCGGCGGCGCCGTCGTCCGGTCGACGTACTCGGCCATGTCGCCGACGAAGACCAGCAGCGGCGGCAGGCCGTCCGGACCGTCGGGCATCTCCTCCAGGAGCGCGACGACGTCGTGCAGGCTGCGGATCTCCCGGTCCACGAGCGGCCAGGCCGGTCCGACCGCCCGCCGGTAGAGCATCGGGAACCGGCTGAGATGCGACAGGTCCGGATCCAGCCGCTCCAGCGCGGTGATCAGCTGGTGCAGCTCCCGCCGCGCGGCCTGCCCGAGCCACGGTTCGGGGAGCAGCTCCCGTACGAGGTCCCGGAGGGCCGCCACGGAAAGGCTGTTCTTGTAGAACCGCTCAAGGTTCCGCACCAGCGCCTGCGCGGCCCCCGGATAGTTGAGCAGGACGTCGACCAGGGCCCACACATCGAGCTTGTCCTGGTCGTGGTGCTCCAGGGGCAGCCGATGCCCCAGGTCGCGCTCCAGGGCCGCCAGATGCACCTCACGCCCGCGCCGAACGCTCATCCCCTCGATCCGCAGGATCGCCTCGACGAGCCGATGCTGGTCGTCGACATCCAGCGACGTCATCACTGCGCCGTGCCTCCACCCCGGCCCACGCACGCGGCGGTCGTCCCGCCTGCCGCGGCCAATCCCTGTGCGCCCGAGAATCAACCGACACACTATGACGTAACGGAGCCGCCGGAAACCGCGTCACCTGACACACTTCGGACAAGATCTGCAATCGGCACCGATCGTCTCGGATCCTCGGCGGTCACCTTGGGGTCGCGCGCGCCGACGAGGCCGACCGTGCGCCGCTCGTGGTCTCCCAGTTCGACGCGGAGACGGGATTGGACGGCGGCCTCGATTTGGCCGGGCGTCGGCCGCGGCCAGTCCTCGACGGCCCTCGGCGGTTCGGGGGACTTCCTGGCATCTACATACTGAGGCGATTCACCCAGATCCCCCCTTTCAGGGGAATCCTCCGGTTCGGAATTTCGGGATGGATCGCATTGATCAGCGGTCGGGCTCGAATCATCTGGTGCGACCTCGCGTGGCCGGGGCCCCGGGATCGCGCCACGAAGGACGAAGGACCCGGCGGCATGCACGGCCCTCTTGATCGATGCCAGAACGAGGAGGGCCTCGTCGTGGAGCATCTGCAGGACCACCAGCGCGATGACGACGAAGACGGCGTCGGCGACGATCGCGGTCAAGCCCGGCCCCAGCAGATGGATGATCCATCCGCCGCTGAGCGCGCCCAGCGCCACCGCCCCCACGCTGAGAAGGCGAGTGATACCGGTGATGAGGCCCAGCGACTCGGCCGGGACCTCATTCGCTTGATGGGTCTTCAACGCTATGGTTATGGGCGTTCCCACGGCACTGCACAATCCCCATCCGAGCAATCCGATGGCGGGGTTCACCAGAGCGGTGGACATCCAGACCAGAGGAACCCAAGCCAGGACGGAGAGCAGCACCGACACCGACGGGGAAAGGCGACGGAGAATGAACGGCGATATGATCGCTCCGACAAACCCACCTATCCCGGAAAAAGACAGGAGCAACCCGACGACATAACTGGGCATACCCGCACGCTCGGCCAGCAGGATCTGCAGGAGCACGATCACCTGGAAAAAGAAGTTCGCCAGGAAGCAGGCGGCGAGCACCGCACAGGAGAACGCGTCATTGACGACCAGGCCGAACGCATGGCGGAGCGCCCCGCGGTCACCCGCCCCCCCTTGGCCTTCTCCGTCCTCCCTCTCTGCCACTTCGACTCGCGGTGGCCCCGGCTCGCCCCGTCCGCGCCGCCGCGGACCGGCGGGGCGCCTTTCCGACTCGCCCGGACGCCGCAATACGGCAAGGGTGACAACCGGGAAAAGCGAGGTACAGGCCCCGATGAAGTAGGGCATCACCGGATTCACCGCCAGCAGCGCACCTCCCATCGGGCGCCCCAGGAGCATCGACGCATTCAGTTTCGCCTCGTTGCTGCCGATCGCCATGGACAACGACTCTTTCGAGACCAGTTCCGGCACGGCGGCGCTCTCCGCGACCTCGTAGAGGATGGCGCACGAGCCGTCCACCACCGCGGCCGCGGCCAGGAGAGGCACGGAGAAGGACATCGACAGCAGGCAGAAGCATGTGACCAGTGCGGAGACGATGCGTACCAACTGGCTGGCCCACATCACCGTGCGGCGGTCGAACCGGTCGGCCAGCGCGCCCGCCGGCACATGCAGGATGAAGCTCGGCAGGACGCTCGCGGCGGTGACATAGCCCGCCGAGACGGGGGATCCGGTCTCGGAGAGCACGAGCAGCGGGCCGGCCGCGGCCACGCTCATGGAGCCGAATTGCGATACCGCCGAACCGGCGGACAGGGCGGCGAAATAGCGGCGACTATATGACAAGCTCAGAAAAGAGCGATAAGCTTCCAGGGTAAAATGGCGCAGCAAGCCAGGGAACTTACGAGAACGCGGAACATCGGACAACCAATTGCCTTTCCTAGCGTTCACGGCAATCGGTCACCGGACGACGCTACACAGACACCAGGCCGTTATCCTGGATAAACGGTATCAAACTGGACAAACGATTACATAGGCGCATAAGAGAGAAGGTAACGCTTTCCAAGTGTGCTGGCGTCGCATGAAAATACATGCTAGCAAGGACTTTTCCCGGGCCAAGTAGAGGTAGCCACATCGTTTACCCGAAGCGCCCCAAGGGCGGCGGCATTGGCCGGTAAAACAAGGAGCGCGGGCGTCAGGCCGCCACCATGACACGATAAGTGATCGCCCAGCACTCCAACGTAGCCGCGCTCATCGAACGCCTGTTCCCTTTTCCCATGGAAGAGTGCTCGGCTCGAGCCGCCGCGCCATGCCATTCCGCTCTCGACCGGCCGCACCGCTGAACGCTTCGTATGTCGCGGAAGGCCACTGCCCGGCGCAGCGCCGGGTCAGGCGATTCCGGACAAGGCGCGCTTGGCGATGAGCGCCTCACGGTTCCGGCTGTCGTGGCCGAGGACGTCATCGAAGACGGCGCGGGCGGCGCGGGTCCGGCCGGACCGCCACAGCGCCTGGCCGAGCGCGGTCTGGATCGACAGCTCGTGCGGCAGCCGGCTCGCCGCCCCCTGGAGCTGCCGTACGGCCTCGCCGGGATCGCCGACGCCCCCCGACAGCAGGATCCGGCCGATTCCGGCGAGCAGCCAACCGACCGCGGCGTTGTCCGGAACCGCCTCACAGATCCGCGCCGCCTCCCGGTAGCGCAGCACGGCCGTCGGGGTGTCCCCCTGCTCGTAGGCGACGTCGCCGAGGAAGGTGGTCGCGTCGGCGAGGACCTTGAGGTCGCCTTCGCCGCAGGCGCGGACGGCCGCTTCCGCATGGCGCCGCGCGAGTTCCGGATCACCGCCCGCCATGGCGCGGTGCGCCTGGCCGAGGCGGGTCGAGGGACCGGGCCGGCTGGGAACCGCCCCGCCGTCGAGCTGCCCGATCGGTTCGATCAGCCGGGGGTGTTGCAGCTCGAAGTGCCGTTCCTTGCCGTTGAGCCGCGCCCTGATGAGGTGCCGGTCCTGGATCGCGTCGACCACGGCCCTCGGCACGTCGTCGTGCAACCGCGACTCGGGGATCCCGGCGCGTCCCTGCGGCCCGCCGAACATGCCGCGGAACCAGGACACGAGCTTGCCCGCGGGGAGGCTCTGGTCCGCCGCGACGGTGGCGAGGTTGCGGGCGCACGACTCCCTCAGCGCGCGGTTCACCTCGTCGCGCAGCCGCTCACCGGAAATGTCAGACTCGCTGGGCAAGTCCTCCCAGAGGCGTTCGCACACGAGCTGCAACAGAGCGGGTTCGACACGGGACGTCGTCTGGACGGCCCCCGCCGCCCGGACCGTCCGGAGTTCCCGCACCACCGCCTCGGCGACCGCTTCGTCCGGACTGCCGACATGGCGCAGCGGTTCCGCGACCGCCTCGTACGCCGCCTCGGGCGTCAGCGGATCGAGCGAGCACGTCGCAGGTGCCGCCTGACCGAGCCGGTCGGCGAGGTACATCGCGTCCTCGAGCGCGTCGTCCCGCACGACCAGGAGAAGATGCAGGTCCGGTGCCTCGTCCATCGCGCTCGCCAGGTCGTCGACGAACTCCCGGCGGTGCCGCTCAAGGCGGGCCGACGTCCGCAACAGCGCTTCGGCGCCGTCGATGGCCGCGAGCGTGGGCAGCTGGCGGCCGAACCGGTCCATGCGGCGGTGCTTGCGCAGGAACGTCCGGAGGGGCAGTTCGCAGATCCGGGCCGGGGAGGCGCGGGTGTACCAGGAGGTCAGCACGGCGAGCCGGAAGTGGTTGTGCTCGGGCAGCGCGGCGACCGGGAACGGAGGGCGGTGGGCCAGCCGGGCGGCCGGCAGCACGTCGGCGTCCTCACCACGCAGAAACGGGATGACACCGGCGCACAGCAGGGACGTCTTCCCGACGCCCGCCCGACCGTGCAGCAGGGTGAGCCGCCGCGCCTTCCACGTCTCGGCGACGTGTCGCTTCTCCTGCCCTCTGCCGTGGAACAACGGCGCGTCCCCGTCATCGAAGGCGCGCACGCCCACGTAAGGATGCGGTGCGTCCGGAGGAGCTAGCGCGGTCATCATCCGTCCCCATGAGCGGCTATCCGCTGGAGAGCTTTCAGCGACATCGAATTCAGGATGCCCAGGGTTCCCTGAGAATAACGTACCGCCGACCCCCGCGGCGCCGAATCCGGCGGACACCCGGCACCGGTCCGCCGGCTCGATCACCCAGAGGCGTTCCTCCGCCGGATTTAACGGCTGCCGGAGCGGCGCAGAGACGAATGCTCATCGACGAGCGCCGCCCTGTTGTCGAATCCGCGGCCGCTGGGGTTCAGTCGCGACACTTCCGCCCTGGCCCGCCGCAGCCCAGGGCCGGCAAGGGTGTCGGTCGCGTCGTTGAGAAGGTCGCTCGAAAGGCGGAAGGAACGTTCCTGCATCTGTGTCTCCTCCAACGTCGACGCCGCAGAGCCACATCCACGCCGCTCTTGCACGCTGCGGCAAGGCGATCGTGACCATGTTCTCAGAAAGCCGCGTCCAATGCCATAGGCCGGGAGAGGCGGCAGCGCAATTCGGATGACACGTGCAGGAAGATAAGGACGTCCAAAAATCGGTTCGCGATCAATGTGTCACGTGACACAGGCTGGAACGCGCAGGCTCAATACACTATCTTCATTGACGGAATTACTTGACCACGACGTGATGCGGCCTGTCCGGTGGGGGCGCCGGCATGGCGCAGGGGGATCGAGTGACCAACGCAACGCCGGAATCATCGTTCGCCACAGGGCGGGTACCCCAGATCTGGGGCAAGGTCCCTCCGCGGAACAAGAATTTCACCGGCCGACTGGAACTGCTCGAGCGGCTGCGCGGCGGGCTCGCCAACCAGGTCACGGCGGTCGTCCCGCACGCGCTGCACGGACTCGGCGGGGTGGGCAAGACCCAGATGGCGGTCGAGTACGCCTACCGCTACAGATCCGACTACGACCTCGTGTGGTGGATCCCCGCGGACCAGCCGGTGCTCGTGCGCTCCTCGCTGGCGAGCCTGGCGCAGCCCCTCGGCCTCCCCTCCGCCTCGGTCAGCGGCGTCGAAGACGCCGCCAACGCCGTGCTGGACGCGCTGCGGCGAGGCGAGCCCTACACCAACTGGCTGCTGATCTTCGACAACGCCGACGAGCCCGAGGAGCTGACCGAAACCCTCCCGCAGGGGCCCGGGCACGTGCTGATCACCTCGCGGAACCACCGCTGGGCGGGCGTCGTCGACGCGGTGCCCATCGATGTCTTCACCCGCAGGGAGAGCATCGAGTTCCTCAGCCGGCGGGTTCCGCGCGGCATCGACGCGAAGGACGCCGACCGGCTCGCGGAGGAACTGGGCGACCTCCCGCTCGCCTTGGAGCAGGCCGGCGCCCTCCATGCGGAGACCGGTATCGCGGTGGCGGACTACCTGCGCCTTCTGGAAGAGCGCGCCAGCCAATTGCTCTCCCAGGGCAAGCCGACCGAGTACCCGGTGTCGATGACGGCCGCCTGGGCGCTTTCGGTCGCCAGCCTCGAGGAGAAGATGCCCGAGGCCCTGGATCTCCTGCGCTACTGCGCGTTCTTCGGCCCCGAGCCGATTCCGCGGGACTCTTTCAGCAAGGGCGTGCCCGGCCTCAGCAGGCAACTCTCGGACCTGATCAGGGACCCGATCCGGCTGAGCCGGGCCATCGGCGAGCTGGGCCGGTTCGCACTCGCCCGGCTCGACATTCCCGCCCGGACCATTCAGGTCCACCGGCTGATCCAGGCCCTCGTCCGCGACGAACTGCCGGAGAAGGAGCAGCAGCGACTCCGCCATGAGGTCCATCTGCTGCTGGCCGGCTACGCGCCCCGGGACCCGAACGACTCGGCGAACTGGACCAAGTTCGTGAACGTCCTCGGGCATTTCGAACCGGCCGGGGTCGCCCAGTGCCCGGAGCCGGCGGTGCGCCACCTGTCGCTCAATATGATCACCTATCTGTACTCCTCGGGCGACTATCCCTCCGCCCAGTTGTTCGCGGAGTCGTTCCGCGAGGAGTGGACGGCTTCGTCCGGCGTCGACCACGAGGACGTCCTCAGGCTGCGCGTGGAAATGTGCAACCTCTTCCGCGAACTGGGCCAGTACACCGAGGCCGCCGCGCTGGGTGCGCAGACGCTCGCCGCGGCCGAGAAGGCGCTCGGTCCCGACCACGACACGACGCTGCGCGCGCTGCGGGGTCGGGCGGCCGATCTGAGGGCCAGTGGCGACTTCGAGCAGGCGCACGAGATCGACGAGGACGTGCTCCGCCGGTTCGGAACCCAGTTCCCGGAGACCGACTGGAGCATCTGGCGCGCCAAGAACAGCGTGGCGCTCGACCACGGCCTCAAGAGCGACTACTCGAGCGCGCGGTCTCTTCTCGAGCAGGTCTTCCGCCAAGTGCTCACGGAAGGCGGCCAGGCGGGCGACCCGAGCGGATACATCAACATCTACACCGGCCTCGCACGGGCGGTGCGGCTCGGCGGAGACTTCTCGGAGGCCTGCGATCTCGGCGAGGACGCCTACGCGTTCGGAATCGAGGAGCTGGGCCCCGACCATCCCTGGACGTTGCGCACGGGCAAGGACCTGTCCATCGCCCGGCGCCGGGCGGGTGACTACGACCGCTCGCTGGAGATCGCCGAGGACATCCACCAGCGTTACGTGCGCGCCTTCGGCATCGACCACCCCGACACGCTGGCCGCCGCGACGTGCCTGGCGAACATCCGCCGCACCGTCGGCGAGTTCCAGGACGCCCTGCTCCTGGCGGAGGACACCGTCCGCCGCTATCCGCGCCTGTACGGTGCCGAGCACCCGTACAACCACGCCTGCGCGGGGAACCTCGCGATCCTGCGGCGGGTCACCGGTGACCCGCAGGTGGCCCGGAAGGTCAACGAGGACGCGCTGGCCGGCCTGGAGGCCAAGCTGGGCCGCGACCACCACTATCCCCTCACCGTCGCGCTCAACCTGGCCAGCGACCTGGCCGCGCTCGGCGACAGCGAGTCGGCGTACCGGCTCTGCTCCGGCACGCTGCGCCGGCTGCGCACGCTGGTTGGCGAGAACCACCCGGTGACGCTGTCGGCGGCCGCGAACGCCATCGCCGACCTGCGCGCCCTCGGCCGGGACGAGGAGGCCGAGGCGCTGTTCGCCGACACGGAGGAGCGCTACCGCCGCACCCTCACGCTCGATCACCCCGACGCCCAGGTGTTCCTGGACGGGCGCCGGCTGGACGCCGACTTCGACCCGCCGCCGATCTAAGCGACGGTGGCGGCCGGCCGCGCGGCCAGGTCGGCGCTGAGGACGTCGCGGATGTGGGCGATGAGTTTGAACAGGTCGCGGCAGTAGACCGACGGGTTCCGGAAGCCGGTGCCCGAGCGGTACCGGTGCGGGTACAGGCCGCCGCCGCAGACCTCGTGCGCCTCGCAGGCCAGGCACTGCTCCGACAGCGCCCGGCGGCCGATCTGCCGCGCGACGACGGACGGCAGCGACAGCACGGTGTCGAACGGGTCGCGGGACACGTGCAGCCGGGTGCCGGCCGCCCCGTCGTAGGCCGACTTCAGCGAGTCGACCTGCTCGATCTCGCCGTTGGTCTCCACCACGGCCACGGCCACCGGGGACAGCCCGACGGCCTCGCTGCCGGACATGCGGCCGAACAGCAGCCGGATGATCTCGCTGAACAGCCGGACGCGGACGTCGCCGGCCTCCGCCGCGTACCAGCGGTCGAAGATGGCGATGAGCCAGTCCCCGTAGGGCGCCGACTCGTCGGCCGGACGGCCGGGCGGCGGCGCGTCCCAGTTCCCGTGCGGGAGCAGGAAGTCCATTTCGGGCGGCCGGAACTCGAGCAGCGCCTCGTACGTCGCGATCGGGTCGCTGCGCAGCTCGATGGCGCTCAGCAGCCCGCCGAACAGGTGCCGGTACCGCGGTCCCGTGAGCCGCTCCAGGCCCGTCCGGACGTCCTGGTAGCTGCCGCGCCCGTTCGCGCGCCGCCGGTGCAGGTCGTGCCCCTCCTCGTCGCCGTCGAGGCTCACGCCCACGCTGACGCCGTGCTCGGCGAACAGGTCGAGGAACAGCTCGTCGAGCAGGACGCCGTTGGTCTGCACGCTGAAGCCCACGTGCACGTCGGGTTCGGCGGCGGCGCGGATGGCCTCGATCGCGTACCGCAGGTGATCGGCGCCCGCCAGCAGGGGCTCGCCGCCGTGCAGGACGACCTCCACCTCGGGGAGCAGGTTCGCCCGGGCGTGCTCGGCGATCCGCTGCGCCGCCCATGCGACGACCTGCCGCGACATCCGCCGCGGCTGCCGCCGCCAGCCCTGGTCGGCCATCTCGTACATGTAGCAGTAGTCGCACGCGAGGTTGCACCTGCTGTGGACCTTGAGGATGAAGTCGCGGATCGGGGTCGGCCGCCAGCCGCCCTCCAGCAGGGCGCGCACGTCCAGAGCGCCCGGCCACTCCGTCTCGTGACCGGGTTCGTCTCTGCGGACGCCCACGCTTGCGACCTCCTAGGTGAGACCGAGACGCGGCGCTGCGCTGAATTTTTACTGGTATATCGGTCTTACATGATCAATAAACGCGATCAGACCTCGTTCGTCAAGGCCCACCGCTCATGATCCCGCCACGTTCCGTCGATCTTGATGTACGCGGGCGAGAACCCCTCCCGGCGGAACCCGAGCCGCTCCACCAGCCGCACGGACGCGGTGTTCCCCGGCTGGATGTCGGCCTCGACCCGGTGCAGCCCGAGCCGGTCGAAGGCGTACCGGACCGCGAGCGCGACCCCCTCGGACATGTAGCCCCGCCCCGCGTGCGGCAGGAACGCCGCGTACCCGAGCACGCCGCGCTGGTACGACCCGCGGACGATCTCGTTGATGTTGACCATCCCCGCCATGTCCCCGCCCTCGCGCAGGCAGACGACCATTCCCACGGCGCCGACCTGGTCGAACCGTGCCAGATACGCCGCGAACTCCGCGGCCGACCGGGGCAGCGCGACCCACGGCCGGTGCAGCTCCGAACTCGCCTCCGCCAGTTCGAGGAACCGGCCCTCGTCCTCGGCCCGGACCCGCCGCAACAGAACCCGCGTCCCCACCGTCAGATCCACGCTCACCCGCGAAATCTACGCCAGCCCGCCCCCGGACGGGCCAGGCGTCCAACTGTTCGCAGGTGTCCCCACCAAAGTCAGTGGGTCAACGCGCGTGTGTGGAGGGCGGTGACGGCCTGGCGGGCGGAGAGGATGGCGCCGTGCTGCCAGGCGTCCATGTAGGAGAGCCAGTCACCCGCGTAGAGAACGCGTCCGGTGGGCGCGGTCAGCGGTTTGAGGACGGGGGCGTCGGGGGTCCAGTCGGGAAGGTTGTGCCAGGCGCCTTCGAGGTGCGGGATGTAGCGCCAGGACTGGGAGAAGGACGAGGCGAGTTCGGTCCGGTACTTGGGGCCGTAGATGCGTTCGCCGAGGGCGACGGCGCGCTCCTCGCGCTGCCGCGGGGTCATCTTGCCGTACTTGTCGGCGGTCTCGCCGTAGTTGTAGTAGCCGACGATGACGCCCCGCCTGCCGTGGAAGCCGTGCGACGGGTGCCATACGTGGGCGAGGTCGAGGTCGGTCTCGGTGATGCCGCCGTAGATGCGGTGGTCGGTCTCCCACCAGCGGCTGCGGTACTCGAGTCCGATCTTGCTGGCGGAGGCGGGGGTGATGGCCCGCAGGGCCGCCTGGGCGTCGCCGCCGAGGTTGTGCGGGAGCCCGGCCAGCAGGTGCGGGGGCATCGCGGCGATGCAGTAGTCGGCGTCCAGGGCCTTCTGGCGGCCCGCGGCGTCGGTGTAGTGGACGGTCACGCCGTCCGGCCGTTGCGTGAGCCGGGTGGCGACGCAGCCCAGCTTGACCTTGCCGGGGCCGATGGCGCGCGTCAGGGCCCTCGGGATCTGGTCCATGCCGCCGACCGGCTGGAACATCAGCATCGCCTGGTCGTACTCGAACTCGAAGGAGAAGTAGCGGCCGACCGCGGAGGCGAACACGTCGGAGACGTCGGGGACGGCTCCGAGCGGTGTGCCGGGCTGCCCCGCCGCGCCGGGGTAGGCGGCGTAGCCGCGGTTGGCGCCGCCCTTGTAGGCGAAGCCGTCGGACTTGCCGCCGATCTGGCCCCAGTCCTCCAGGAAGGACAGGAGCGCGGCGCGGTCGTCGCCGGTCAGGTCGGCGTCCAGGGCGCCGCGGCCGGCGGCCTTGGCGAGCAGTTCGCTCACGTACCCGTAGACGTCGGCCTTGGCCGTCCGGTACCGCATGGGGTGCCCGGGTTTCATGCCGGCGGACTCGTTGTAGATGTAGGCGTCGGCGTTGGTGTTGGTGAACACCTCGATCGGGACGCCGAGTTCCCTGCAGTAGTCGAGCGTGACCATCCATTGGGCGAGCCGCGCGGGGCCGGCATTGAGGTACTGGCCTTCGCCGAAGCGGGCGACCTGCTTGTTGCCGAACAGGTCGGTCTGCTCGGTGCCGCCGCGCACCGTGAAGTTGCGGCCGCCCGTCCGGTCGCGCGGTTCGAGGATCGTGCAGCGGTACCCGGCCTTGCCGAGTTCGTAGGCCGAGACGAGGCCGGCGATGCCGCCGCCGAGGATGACGACGCTGGCGGCGCTGCGGCCGGTGAGGTGGAAGTCGGCGGGGCTGGGGGGCTGGAAGGCGGGTGCGGCCGCGGTGGCCTCGGCCGGTGCGAGCCCGAGCGCTCCCATGGCCGCGAACATCGTGCCCGCGCCGCCCGTCACCCCCACCGCCCGCAGGAAGCTCCTGCGCGACTGCCCGCTCTGCGTCCGCTGGATCGGTGCCAAGGCGCGTCTCCCCACAAGAAGATCGTTCTGTAGATGCGCCGACGATCTTCATTTTGGGATGTTTCGGGCAGAGTGCTCCGCTGTGAACTTCGCGTGTCCGGCGGCCCGCGGACGCGGACGGCCCGCGGCCCGGGCCCGCGAGCCCGGCGACCGCACGCATACCTGCGCATACGACAGAACGGCCCGACCGGGGTACCGGTCGGGCCGTTCCGTCATCACGGGTGGAGGTGGCGGGAATCGAACCCGCGTCCTTCGGTGAAGGGCCAGGGCTTCTCCGGGTGCAGCCTGCTTGGCGTTTTCTCAGTCCCGGCGCTCGCGCAGGCGCGTCGCCGACGGACTCAGTCGCTGTTTGTTTTCCCTACCAGCCCCGCGACCGGGTCGGTAGGTGGAGTCTCCTTACGATGCCAGACCCCGGTTCGGAGACGCTACCGGGCTGACAGAGTTCGCTCCTCGCTCAGGCGGCGAGGGCGAACTCGGACTGCTTCTTGTTGGCAGTTATTGGTTTGCTGTCACAGGATTTACGAGGTCACGACAGCAACCCTCGACCCGCTTCCCCTGGCTCGAACGACCGAAGTCGAAGCCGGTCACCCCCATGTTGAGTTGTCAAAGCGGTAGTCCGGGGACGTCCCGCACCATGACGTTACAAGGATAACGCCCGCGGGGGCAACGTCATTCCCGGACGGGACGGGGCCCGTACACGCAGGAACCCCGGTGGCGCGAGTGTGTCGCGCCACCGGGGTCGACCGGCAGGGTCAGGCCGGTCCGGACGGCAGAGCCTCCCCCGAGACGAGGCTCTGGTCTCATCACTGCGACCGAGAGCCGCAACCCCCCAAGCGGTTTCTCAGTCACCCTGGAAGACGCAGTCCGGTGCCGGGTTGGTTGCGTCCCTCCGGTAAAGGCCTCTCAAAGTCCCTGCGGGGGCGGTCAGCCTGCGGTAGAGGCTCACGTCTTGCCGCTCGTGGGCGTGCTCCTCAGGAACCTGGCGGCCACCTTGGACGCGGAGACGGGCCCCTCGATGGCGATGGCGAACGCCAGGTCGCCGCGGGCGCCGACGAACCAGGAGACCGTCTTGTTGCGGCCGCCCTCGGTGTACTGGGCGTAGGCGGCGGTGCCGTTGACCTCGCTGGTGACGTGGGCGTCCTGGGCGACGCCCTTGGAGACGGTGCGGGTCAGCACGTTCCTCAGGTCGGCGATGGCCTCCGACTGCGGGTTCTGCGGCGGGATGTCGGCGGGCTTGGCCGGGTCCTTCAGCACGTACGGGGAGCGCCAGGTGCCGGTCTGGGCGGTCCCCGCCACCAGGGCCATGGCGAGGGGGCTCACCTGGACGCCGTCGCCGACCATCGCGGCGGCCTTGGCCCCCTCGCTGTTCATCGGCGGCAGGGAACCGGTGAACGCGGGGGCGGAGGCGCCCCAGCCGCGGCCGATCCCGAGCTGCGCCGCCTCGGCCTGGAGGGCGCGCGCGTCGAGCCTGGTGCTCAGCTGGGCGAGCGCGGTCTTGCAGCCGAGGGCGAAGTGGCTGGCGAAGGACGCGTCCGCGTGCGGCTTGCTGGTGAAGGTCTTCCCGCCGACGGTCACGCTGGCGGGGCACTTGGTCTTGGTGGCGCTGTTCATGCCCGCACGGGCGAACAGCGCCTCGGCGCTCACGATCCCGAACGTCATGCCGGCCGGGTAGTGCGCCTCGAAGGCGCGGTTCTCGCCGCCGGTGCCGTGGTTGGAGACCGCGGCGACCTGCCCGGAGCTCGGGTGCAGCGCCACCAGCGACGCGGGGTAGGGCAGCCCCTTGAGCGCGCCGTCGGCCTTGCGCTGGACGCCGGGGTCCAGCGTGGTGGAGACCTCCTGCGGCGGCAGCCCGTCCCACGTCTTCAGCACCTGCGTGGACTTGCCGGCGGAGTCCTGGGCGACCACCTTCACGGTCGGCGTCCCGGCGAGCCGGCGCTGCTGCAGGAGCTGCAGGCCGCTGACGCCGATGGTGTCGCCCGGCTGGTAGGGGGCGCCGACCTGCTGCAGCAGGTCCGCGGTGGCCGGGCCGAGGCCGCCGACCAGTTCCGGCGCGTAGTTCGGCGCGCTCGAGGTCTCGATCGGATGGTTCAGCACGCCCGGGATCTGGATGAGCCGGTTGGCCAGCTGCCTCTGCTGCGGGTACCGCAGGGTCAGCAGCGACACGAACTTCTGCGGCGGGGCGGAGTGCACCCGGCCGAGCAGCCGCTCGGAGTCCAGCCGCCGGCCGCCGTCGAACTTGGCGGCCTTGGTGAGCTGCTCGACGGTGCGCTGCGGGTCGGCGAGGCGGCCGGGGACGACGCCGATGTTGTAGGTGGGCACCTCGTGCAGCATGCTGCGGCCCGTGGTGTCCTTGATCATGGCGCGCTGCGGAACCTCGGACACCACCGCGAGGCGCTGCCCGGGGCCGAGCTCCGGATTGATGATCGAGGGGTTCCAGACGACCTTCCACTTGCCGCCGATCCGGCGCAGGTGCATGTGGCCGAGGTACTCCCAGGGCTGCCCGTTCTCCCCGAGGTCGATCTTGACCGAGAAGCGCGCGTCGGCGTCGTCGCCCCTCTTGGCGATCGACTTGACCCGGGCGTCGTCCACCCGGCCCCGCCCGTCGGAGACGCCGAGCGACAGCCGCAGCGACGCCGCGTCCAGCTGGGCGCGGACGGCGCCGAGCGCGGAGGCGACCGCCTTCCGGTCGGTGCCGGTGGTCTTCTTCGCGGCGGCCGGGTAGTTGCCGACCTGCCAGGCGATCAGGAAGTCGCGGACGGCGGGCATCGCGGACGGCTCCGCCCAGCAGCCCGTCGTCATCGTCCCGACGAGGGCGCCGCAGACCGCCAGCGAGACGGCGCGGCGCCGGACCGTGCGGCTCCCGCGCGGGAGCCGCCGCGGCGCGCGGGCGGATCGGCCTCGGTTGCTCTTCGACACCCTCACCGTCTCCTGAACCGGGCGGCCGCCGCCTTCTGCATCTCCCGGTCGGCTTCCCGCTTGGCGATGGCCTGGCGCTTGTCGTAGGCCTTCTTACCACGGGCCAGGCCGATCTCGACCTTGGCCTTGCCGTCCTTGAAGTACAGCGACAGCGGGATGAGCGTCCAGCCGGGCTCGGACGACTTGGCGATGATCTTCTGGATCTCGCGCCGGTTCAGCAGCAGCTTGCGGCGGCGGCGCGGCGCGTGGTTGGTCCAGGTGCCCTGCGTGTACTCGGGGATGTGCACGTTCTCCAGCCACACCTCGCCGTCCATCACGTGGGCGTAGCCGTCGGCGAGGGAGGCGCGGCCGGCGCGCAGCGCCTTGACCTCGGTGCCCATCAGCACCATGCCCGCCTCCCACGTGTCGTCGATGTGGTAGTCGTAGCGGGCACGCTTGTTCTGGGCGATGAGCTTGCGCCCTGTGTCGCGTGGCACTGTGATCAGTCCTTGTCCGGCGTCGTCGCGAGCAGGCCGCGCAGCACGCTCCGGCCGCGCTGCTCGGCCACTGAGGGAGGGCGGTCGGCGGAGACCGCCACGTCGGGCTCGATCCCGACCCCGTCGAGGTTACGGCCGCCCGGGGTGCGGTAGCGACCCACGGTCAGCTCGATCGCCGACCCGTCGGAGAGCCGGACGGACTCCTGCACCGAGCCCTTCCCGTACGTACGCGATCCTATGATCACCGCGCGGTCCCGGTCGCGCAGGGACCCGGCGACCACCTCGGCGGCGCTGGCGGTCCCGGCGTCGACCAGCACGACGAGCGGGGTCCGCGCGTCGCCCGGCGCGGTCACCGTGCGCCGCTGGGCGGGCCGGCCGCGCGGTTCGTAGGTCACGACGAGCCCGCCGGGCAGGAACGCCGACGCCGTCTCGACCGCCTCGTCGAGCAGGCCGCCGGGGTCGCCGCGCAGGTCGAGCATGATCCCGCCGGACGGGGCGCCGGACGGCGACCGCCCGGCCACCGCGTCGCGGACCTGCCGCCCGGTGCCGCGGGTGAACGCGCCGACCCGGATCAGCCGGACGTGCCCTGGCAGATCGGTCACGGTGACGTCGCCTCCGGAGACGGGGGTGCGAACGAGATGGAACTCCTCTGTCCGACGCCCGCGCAGCACGGTGAGTTCGACCGCCGCGCCAGGACGCCCGCGCAGCGCCCGGCCGACGCGGGTCACGTCCCAGCCGGCCGCGGGGCTCCCGCCGACGCGGGCGACCACGTCGCCGGCCAGGACCCCGGCGCGGGCGGCGGGGGTGCCCGGCTGGACGCTCGCGACCCGCACCCGGGGGTCGCCGTCGGCGCTGCCGAGCCACAGCCCGACGCCGCTGTAGCGGCCGTTCAGCCGGCCCTCCATGTCGTCGTAGCCGGCGGCCGGGTAGTAGCGGGCCCACCGGTCGCCGAGGCCGCGGAGCATACCCTCGATGGCGGCGCGGTCGAGGTCGCCGCGGCCGACCGGATGCGCGGCCCGGCCGCCGATCTTCGCGGCGGCCTCGTCCAGCACCGACCCGCCCGCGGCGGCCCGGCGGTCCGGGCGGCCCTCGCCGCTCAGCACCCCGAGCCCGTAGGCGCACAGGATCGCGGCGGCGACGGCGGCGCCGCGCAGCAGGCGGCCTGGGGCGGACATGTCGGCCAGTGTAAAACCGCGGACGCCCGGTCCCGCCGGACTTGCGGCGGTCCGCTAGATCTTCAGGTATCTGCGCAGCGTCAGGAACGAGGACGCGGCACAGAGCAGCACGCCGAAGCAGATCGACACGATGATCACCATGATCACCTGGAACCAGCCGAGCTGGCTGACGAGCTGCACCGTCCCGGCCAGCCGGTCGATCAGCAGTTTCTTGCTGACCACCAGCAGCACCGAGGCGAACAGCCCGCCGATCAGGCCCGCGATCGCGCCCTCCAGGATGAAGGGCAGCTGGATATAGGTGTTCGACGCGCCGACCAGCCGCATGATCCCGGTCTCCCGGCGCCGGTTGAACGCCGACAGCCGGACCGTGTTCCCGACCAGCAGCACCGAGGCGATCACCTGGATCAGCGCGATGCCCAGCGCCGCCGCCTGCAGGCCGTTCAGGATCTTGAAGAACTTCTTCAGGATCTGCTGCTCGTTGATCACCGTGTCGACGCCGGGTCTCGCCAGCATCGCCTGCGCGACCGGTTTGTACTCCTCGGGGTTCTTCAGCTTCACCCGGAACGAGTCCGGGATGTCGCCCTCACGGGTGCTCTGCACGAACCCGGGCGAGCCGGAGAAGCGGTCCTTGAACCGGGAGTACGCCTGCTGCTTGGTCTCGTACTGGACGTCGGAGACGTTCGCCATCTTCTGCAGCTGCTGCTTGATCGACGCGCGCTGCGCGTCGGTGACGTCCTGCTTCTGGCAGTTGGCGTTGGAACTGGTCTTCGCGCACAGGAAGATCGAGACCTCGATCTTGTCGTACCAGTAGTCCTTGGACGCGGCCACCTGCTGGCGCAGCAGCAGTCCGGTGCCGAAGAGCGCCATGGCGATGGCGACGGTGATGACCAGTGAGATCGTCATCGTCAGGTTCCGGCGGAGACCGATCCAGATCTCCTGCATAACGAACTGTACGCGCATGCCTCGCTGTCCTTGATCGCCTGTGACCCGCCGCCGGCACGGGCGCCGCGGTGCGGACCCGGACGGGCGTTTCCCTGCCTCTGCCCGAGTCGTACGCCCGGTGGGCTTCGTCGGTTCAAATGGCCGCCGCTGGAGGGGCCCGCGGCGGTGGCCCTTCGGGCCGTGGTCGGTGGGGGCTCGTGCCGGCCGGTCCGTCCGGACCGGGTCAGTACAGCCGGGGAGGAGCGGCCTCCCTCACCCCCGGGGCCGGCTTCGCCGGAATCAATACGCCTGCCCGTACACGCCGCGGGACTGGTCGCGGACGACCCGCCCGTCCTCCAGTTCGACGACGCGCTTGCGGAACGCGTCGACGATGGCGGCGTCGTGCGTGGCCATGACGACGGTGGTGCCGGTCCGGTTGATCCGGTCCAGCACCTTCATGATGCCGATCGAGGTCGCGGGGTCGATGTTCCCCGTCGGCTCGTCGGCCAGCAGGATCATCGGCCGGTTGACGAACGCCCGCGCGATCGCGACGCGCTGCTGCTCGCCGCCGGACAGCTCGTCCGGCATCCGGTGGGCCTTGCCCTCCAGGCCGACCAGGTCGATGACCTCGGGGACGACCTTGCCGATGAACCGCCGCGGCTTGCCGATCACCTCGAGGGCGAACGCGACGTTCTCGAAGACGTTCTTGTTGGGGAGCAGCCGGAAGTCCTGGAAGACGCAGCCGATCCTGCGGCGCAGGTGCGGCACCTTCCAGTTGCTCAGCCTGCTCAGGTCCTTGCCCGCCACGTGCACGTGACCCTGGGACGGGCGCTCCTCCTTGAGGATGAGGCGCAGGAAGGTCGACTTCCCGGACCCGGACGGGCCCACCAGGAACAGGAACTCGCCCTTCTCGATGCCGACGTTCACATGCTGAAGGGCGGGCCTGTTCTGGCTCGGGTAGACCTTGGTGACGTTGTCGAAATTGATCACGGCTGCATCACGGCGGTTCAGTCTAGGGGTTGGGGAGCGGCCCGGCCGGTGACCGCGGACCGGCCGTCCGCGCTCGGTGGCTCGTGCCGCCCGGCTCCGCGACCAGGGGGGCCGTGGAACCTTCGAGCAGTGTAGAGGGGACAGTCAACTACCTCGTCCCGCTCCGTGGGGTGGGAACGCCCGGGGCCCGCCGCGTTCAACGGCGTGTCGCGCGCGGACGGGACGACGGCGCGGGCGGTGCCGCGCGGGGCCCCGACCTGTCCGTGCTGTGTCATGTACCGTCTCCCGACGTCCGGCCGTTTCATGCCGTCAAGCTCCCGGACTTGCCGGAACGACCATACAGTCCGGCTACGCTGGATGATGGCGAAAGATACCTAATAGGTCGACGATCGACGTTATCCCCGCACGGAGCCGCGTACCGTTCGCGGGGACGTGCCGTTCACGGAGATTGGGGCCCACGACATGAGCTGCGAACATCTCATCTGCGCTCAGTGCTCGAATCCGGTGGTCGAGGGACGCTGCCCCACCTGCCGCGCCGCGCGCGCCGAACTTCACGAGCACGGCCCCTCGGTGCCGCCCGCGGTCGTGCTGGCCGTCCTCGTGGGCCTGCTGTTCGCGGCCCTGGTCCTGCAGCGCGTCTACGGCTGACAGAGGAATTCGCCCGAGCGAGGCGCGTCAGGGCTTCTTGATCGGCGGGGTGGCGGCCTTGGAGATCGCGCCGTCGTCCGCCACGAGCCCGGCCTTCGGCTGCGGCTTGCCCTTCTTGGCGCGCGGCGGGTCGTAGGCCGCGAACTGGAGCGTCGCCGTGGTGTCGATCTCCTGGCCCTCGACGGTGCCGTCCAGCAGGTGCTCGGCCTCCTTGGGGATCTCCGGCTTCACCGACGGCGCCTGGCCCACGAGGGCCTCGTTGCGGAACAGCGAGTACAGGACCAGCCCGCCGCCGTTCTTCGTCCGCAGCCCGAAGTAGGGATAAGGCGTGGCGGTGTAGACGACGGTGAGGGTGAGGTCGTCGTCCTTGGCCTTCTTCTTGGCGCGCTTGGTCTGCTGGTAGTAGCCGGACGTGAGCGGACCGGTCTCCATCACCTTGGCGGCCACGCTGCCGGCGCCCTCGGCGGCCATGGTCGCCTGGATCCCGCCGACGTCGCGCGGGCGGATCAGCACCTTCGAGTCGTCCGAACTCAGCGCCTCGGCGTAGCCGTCCGGATCCAGCTGGATCTTCGGCAACTCGGCCTTGGGCGCGAGCATCGTCGCCAGCGTCAGATGCCAGCCGTCGGCCGGGCCGCGCAGGATGAACCCCATGAGCGCGGTCTCCTTGCTCTTCTTCTCGCCCGGCACCGACCGGTCCACCGACGCGACGAACCACTGCGGGTACGCGTCGGCCTTCAGCTTCGGCACGTACAGCTTCGGCTTGCCGTAGGAGAAGCGGCGGACCGGGTCGCCGTCGAAGGCCGCCTTGCGGAACTCGGCGGCGGTGAGCAGGGACTGCCCGTCGGACGTCCAGGTCAGCGCCAGCCGCTCGTCGGCGGCGGCGCGCGCCACGTCCTCGTCGGTGATGTAGGTCTGGAACGCCTTGCGCGCGACGTCCGGGGTCAGCGCCACCGGCTGCGGCGGGGTCGTCGTGGGCACCGTCGGGGTGGGGCGGGCTTCGGGTTTGCCCTTGCCGTCGGCGCAGCCCGCGGCCGTGAGCGGCGGCACCAGCAGCATGGCGGCCGCCACCACCCGCGCGATCTTCCGCAACGACCCGCTCCCCCGGCACCGATGTCCGCCGGTCGTGCGCGACCGGCCTTCCGGCCCGTGATTCTGCCATCCGCGGCCCGGCGCCGGGCGTCCGGGCACTGCCTGCGCGGCGATAAGCTCGGTACGTGGCAGGCATCGAACCGGAAGAGCAGCTCAAGGAGCTCGGCTCGACCCTCGCGGGCATCGAGCAGGTCCTGGACCTCGACGGCATGCGGCGTGACATCGCCGAGCTGCGCGAGCAGTCGGCCGACCCCGGTCTGTGGGACGACCAGGAGCGCGCCCAGTCGGTGACGCGCCGCCTGTCGTACCTGGAGAGCGAGCTCGGCCGGGTCGAGGGGCTGCGGCAGCGGCTGGACGACGCCGCCACCCTGTACGAGATGGCGCAGGAGATGGACGACGCCGACACCCGTACGGAGGCCGACGACGAGCTGGCGGCGCTGCACAAGGCGATCCAGCAGCTCGAGGTCCGCACCCTGATGTCGGGCGAGTACGACGCCCGGGAGGCGCTGGTCACCATCAACGCCCAGGCCGGCGGCGTGGACGCGGCCGACTGGGCGCAGCAGCTCCAGCGGATGTACCTGCGCTGGGCGGAGCGGCACGGCTACCCCACGGAGATCTACGAGACGTCCTTCGCCGAAGAGGCGGGGATCAAGTCGACGACGTTCACCGTGAAGGCGCCCTACGCCTACGGGACGCTGCGCGGCGAGCACGGCACGCACCGGCTGGTGCGGATCTCCCCGTTCGACAACGCGGCCCGCCGGCAGACCTCGTTCGCGGGCCTGGACGTCGTGCCGGTGGTGGAGCAGAGCGACCACGTCGACATCGACGAGAGCGAACTGCGGGTGGACGTGTACCGCTCGTCCGGCCCCGGCGGCCAGGGCGTCAACACCACCGACTCGGCGGTGCGGATCACCCACATCCCGACCGGGATCGTGGTGTCCTGCCAGAACGAGCGCAGCCAGCTGCAGAACAAGGCCACGGCGATGAACGTGCTGCAGGCCAAGCTGCTGGAGCGCAAGCGGCAGGAGGAGGCGGACAAGATGTCCGCGCTGCGCGGTGAGGGCACCAGCAGCTGGGGCACGCAGATCCGCAACTACGTGCTGCACCCGTACCAGATCGTCAAGGACCTGCGCACCGGCGTGGAGGTCGGCAACCCGACCGCGGTGCTGGACGGCGACATCGACGAGTTCATCGAGGCCGAGATCCGCTGGATGCGCCAGCAGGAGACCTCCGCCTCCTGACCGGTCTCCCGGGGCGCACCTGGCCTCGGGGTGAGGTCGCCGTGCGACTTTCCGCATTCGGGGAGTGACTGCTCGGTCACTCTGCGAGTATCTCCCGTGGACCGGATCACCGACTCCACCACGGGGGGCTGCATGCCCGCACGCATCGTCACGTCCACGGCCCTGTCGGCCGCCCTGTCGGCCTGCCTGCTGGCCGGCGCCGCGCTGGCCGCGGCCGGGTGCGACGACAACACCTCGTCGGCCGGCGTGGGCCCGCCGGCGCTGACCAAGCAGCAGGCCGGGCAGGTGCTGGCCGCCTACGCCACCGCGGTGAACCGCGCGGGGAGGCGGCTGGACGGCAAGGCGCTGCCCGGCATCGAGGGCGATCCGCAGCTGTCCATGGACGATGCCGCCCTGAAGCTGCGGCGCGTCATCCGGCAGCGGCCGCCGGCGATGAAGTTCACGCACACGACGTTCTACGTCCCGCGGCTGCACGGGTACCCGCACTGGTTCGCCGCCGACTCGATCACCGGCAAGGGGAAGCAGACGCTGCGGCACGCGCTGCTGTTCACGCAGGCCAAGGCGGGGGCGCCGTGGCTGCTGGCCGCCGACCCCTACCCGACGGACGCGGCGCTGAGCAGGGTGGCGCTCGACCCGGACGGGTACGCGACGCCGGTGGACGCCGGCGACAAGGGCCTGCCCGTCGCGCCCGGCAAGCTGCCCGCCGCGCACGCCGCGCTGCTGACCGGCGGCCCGTCCGCGCCGGGGGCGTCCGCGCTCGCGAAGGGGCCGAAGACCACCGAGACCTACGCCGCGCTGAAGCAGGGCGAGCAGGCGCTGGCGAAGCGGGGCGTCACGCTGACCTCGAAGTTCTCGGCGGCACCGTACGCGGTGTACGCGCTGCGCACCAAGGACCGCGGCGCGCTGGTCTGGTACGTCGTGAAGCAGAACGAGGCGTATTCCGCCGCGAAACGGGGCACGCTGGCAGTGAGCGGTGATCTCACCGGGCTCGCCCCGGCGGCGTCCGCCAGGACGCACATGGACACGACCGTCCTGGTGCAGTACCTGGCCACCGTTCCGCCCAAGGGCCGCGCGGCGGTCACCGGCATGTACCGCAAGGCGATCTCCGCCCACGGTTCCTGATCTCCGTCGGGTGCCGGGCCGTCCCGCTCTTCTCGACCGCTGCAGTGGGACGGACCCGGCATCCGACGGGCCTTCTCCGGTCTCGGCGGGCACCCTCGCCGGAGCACCGCGTTCTTCTACACTGGCGCGACATATTCGCCATTTCGTCCGCCGAGGTGGGAAGTGCGCCGAGCGCCCCGCATGGCCCTGGCCGTGGTCCTGGCCGGCTCCGCCGTCCTCGCCTCGGCCTGCTCCGGCGGCGACGCGGCCGGCGGGACGGCCCCGAGAACGCCGGCCGGGTCACCGGCGGTCGGCGCCGACGAGTCGCTGACGGTGCTGCGCGACTGGACGGACCGGCACAACAAGGCCATCACGTCCGGCGACGAGAAGCTCTGGCGCGACACCGTGACCGGCGCCCTCGCCGCGCCGGTGACGGCCCGCGTCCACACCTACGGCCGGCTGCCGGAGTCCGCGACGATCTCCCTGGCGAACCCGGTGCTGTACGTGCCGCGCCGGCCGGACTACCCGAAATGGTTCGGGATGGCCGCGCTGGAACGCTCGGACGGCAAGGACCAGCAGGTCCTCGGCGTGTTCGTGAAGACCGGCGCGAAGGACGGCTGGCGCGCCGCGCACTGGCTCACCTTCCAGGGCGGCGCCCCCGACCTCGCCCACGACGCCGAGGGCTACGCGATCCCCGCCCCCGACCGGGGCCTGCCCGCCGCGCACGCGAACTATCTGGCCAAGGGCGACACCGGCGGGCTGGTCCCGGACACCTTCTCGGCGAACGCCCGCACGGGCGAGCAGGGCGACTGGAAGGTGGAGCCGGGCGGGTTCAGGCCCGGTCCCGGCCCGTCCTACGCCCTGCGCACCAGCGACGGCGGCTCCCTCGTCTGGTACGGGCTGACGCAGGACGCGACGCTCACCGGCGGCACGGAGCGGGGCCTGCCCGCCGAGGTCCGCGATTTCCTCGCCAAGGACGACCGGAAGCCCGGCGGGACCGTCCACGTGTCATGGCAGTGGCTCGCCATCGGCTACGCCCCGCCGTCCGGCAAGGGCCGCGTCCTCGGCGAGTCCGTCTCCCTGACCACCGCCCGCTGACCACGGCCCGCTGACCACCGCCCGCTGACCTGCGGCGTGTCGCCTGAGGACGGCACGCCGCAAGGCGAACACCCTTCGGTCAGGCCTCGGTGGAGGGGAGGGAGCTGGCGGTGACCAGGGTGCGGATCGAGCCGAGGGCCACCGACAGCGTCGCGAGGTCGAAGCTGTCGCTCTCCCAGATCTCGCTGAGCGTCTGCTGGGCGCGCTGCACCGCGGTCTTGTTCTTCTCCGCCCAGTGCGCCATCCGCGCCTCGGGCTGCCCGCCGGGCTCGCTCGTCACCAGGACGTCGCGGGTGAGGGCGGCGTGCGCGGCGTACAGGTCGTCGCGGAGCGCGGAGCGGGCCATGGACCGCCACCGGTCGTCGCGCGGCAGCGCCACGACCCGGTCGCGCAGCCGGGCCAGCTGCAGCCGGTCGGCGAGGTCGAAGTACACCTCGGCGACCTCCTCCACCGGACGTCCCGACTCGTGCGCGATGCCGACCAGGTCGAACGTCGAGTACGCGGTGACCAGCATCGCGCACTGCTCGGCCAGCTCGTCGGGCACGCCGCGCTCGGCGAAGCCGTCCCGGCGCTGCTCGAACGCCTGCAGGTCCAGGCCGACCAGCAGCTTCGGCAGCTGCGCGGTGAGCGTGGCGGCGCCGGCGGCGAAGAAGTCGATCGTCTCGCGGATGTCGAACGGGGGCCGCCGGTTGTGCAGCAGCCAGCGGGCGCCGCGCTCGGTCAGCTTGCGCGCCTCCAGCAGCATCGCGACCTGCGTGGACTCCGCCACCTGGTGCGACAGCCGCTCCACCGACCGCCAGAACCGCGGCATCGCGAACACCTCGCGGGCCACCAGGTAGGCGCGGGCGATGTCCGACGACGACGCCCCGGTCTCCTCGTTCAGCCGG
Source organism: Actinomadura sp. NTSP31 (assembly GCF_041951385.1). NCBI lineage: Bacteria > Bacillati > Actinomycetota > Actinomycetes > Streptosporangiales > Thermomonosporaceae > Actinomadura > Actinomadura sp. NTSP31. The sequence continues at coordinate 53,325 of NZ_JBGNUT010000007.1, forward strand.
AACACGAACGTGGTGCCGCTGTTGTTGACCAGGTCGTTCACCACCCCGGTGGTGATGATCTCGCGGCGCAGCGGGTGCCGGTCCATGTAGGTCCGGAACCGCTCGCGCAGCGGCGTCGGGAAGTAGTCGACCAGCCAGGACGCCAGGTAGGGGTCGTCGGGCAGGTCGGAGGCGACGATCTCGTGGTCCAGGGTGAGCTTGGAGTAGGCGAGCAGCACCGAGAACTCGGGGCTGGTGAGCCCGAGCCCGGACTGCCGCCGCTCGGCGATGGCCTTGTCGTCCGGCAGGAACTCCAGGCGCCGCTTCAGCCGCCCGTCGCGCTCCAGCTTGCGCATGTACCGGGCGTGGACGTGCAGCATCGCGGGCGCCTGCGCGCGGGACGCGGCGAGCACCACGTTCTGCGCGTAGTTGTCGGGCAGCACCAGCCGCGCGACCTCGTCGGTCATCTCGTAGAGCAGGGTGTCGCGCTGCTTGCGGGTCAGCTCGCCGTCCCGCACGACCTGGTCGAGCAGGATCTTGATGTTGACCTCGTGGTCGGAGGTGTCGACGCCGGCGGAGTTGTCGATGAAGTCGGTGTTCACCAGCCCGCCGGTGCGCGCGTACTCGATCCGGCCGAGCTGGGTCATGCCGAGGTTGCCGCCCTCGCCGATGACCTTGCAGCGCAGCTCCTCGCCGTTCACCCGCACCAGGTCGTTGGCCTTGTCGCCGACGTCGGCGTTGTTCTCCGCCGACGCCTTGACGTAGGTGCCGATGCCGCCGTTCCACAGCAGGTCGACCGGCGCCTTCAGCGCCGCGTTGATCAGCTCGTACGGCGCCATGGCCTTCACCGAGGCGTCGAGGCCGAGCGCCGCCCGCACCTGCGGGGTGATCCGGATCGACTTGGCGGTGCGCGGGTGCACGCCGCCGCCCCTGGAGATCAGCGAGGTGTCGTAGTCGGCCCAGGTGCTGCGCGGCAGCTCGAACATCCGGCGCCGCTCGGCGAACGAGGCCGCCGGGTCGGGGTCGGGGTCGAGGAAGATGTGCCGGTGGTCGAACGCGCAGACCAGCTTGATGTGCTCCGACAGCAGCATCCCGTTGCCGAACACGTCGCCGGACATGTCGCCGACGCCGACGACGGTGAAGTCCTCCCGCTGGACGTCCTTGCCGAGGGAGCGGAAGTGGTATTTCACCGACTCCCACGCACCGCGCGCGGTGATGCCCATCGCCTTGTGGTCGTAGCCGACGGACCCGCCGGACGCGAACGCGTCGCCGAGCCAGAACCCGTACTCGGCGGCGACGCCGTTGGCGATGTCGGAGAACGTCGCGGTGCCCTTGTCGGCCGCGACGACCAGGTAGGTGTCGTCGCCGTCGTGGCGGACCACGTTCGGCGGCGGGACGACCTTGCCGTCCACCAGGTTGTCGGTGACGTCGAGGAGCCCGGAGATGAAGTCCTTGTAGCAGGCGATGCCGGCCTGCAGCCACGCCTCGCGGTCGACGGCCGGGTCGGGCAGCTGCTTGCCGACGAACCCGCCCTTCGCGCCCGCCGGGACGATCACGGTGTTCTTCACCGCCTGCGCCTTGACCAGGCCGAGGATCTCGGTGCGGAAGTCCTCGCGCCGGTCCGACCAGCGCAGCCCGCCGCGCGCGACGGACCCGAACCGCAGGTGCACGCCCTCGACCTTCGGCGAGTACACGAAGATCTCGTAGGTGGGGCGCGGCTGCGGCAGGTCCGGGATGCCCTCCGGGTCGAACTTCATCGACAGGTACGGCTTGTGCTGGTAGTGGTTCGTCCGCAGCGTCGCCTGGACGAGCGCGAGGTAGGCGCGCAGGATGCGGTCCTCGTCGAGGCTGGCGACCTCGTCGAGCATCCCGTGCAGTTCCTCGATGATGGCGAGGCTGCGCTCCTCCTCGCCGCCCGCCAGCGCCGGGTCGAGGCGGCTCTCCCACAGCCGCACCAGCAGCCGGGTGATGGCGGAGTTGCGCAGCAGCACCTGCTCGATGTACCGCTTGGAGAACGTCGTGCCCGTCTGCCGCAGGTACAGGGCGTAGGCGCGCAGGATCATCGCCTGCCACCAGTTCAGCCCCACGTGCAGGACGAGCGCGTTGAACCCGTCGTTCTCGATCCGGCCCTCCCACAGCGCGGTGAAGGCGTCCTGGAACAGGCCCTTGATGGCCTCCTCGGGGACGTCTCCCGGCGGCGCGTACCGCAGCCCCAGGTCGTAGACCCAGTACCGCTGCCCGTCGGAGGTGTTGACCTCGTACGGGCGCTCGTCGACGACCTCGACGCCCATGTTCGTCATCAGCGGCAGCACCCGCGACAGCGAGATCGGCTCGCCGAGCCGGTAGATCTTCAGCCGCCGCTCGCCGGGCCCGGCGCTGAACGGCTCGTACAGGTTGATCGAGGTGTCGTTGTCATCGGTGAGGTCGTCGAGGAAGCGCAGGTCGGCGACCGCGGTGCGGGCGGGGAAGTCGGCCTTGTAGCCGTCGGGGAAGGCGTCGCCGTAGCGGCGGGCGAGCGTCCCGGACCGCTCCTCGCCGCACTGCTCCACGATCGCGTCGGCCAGGTCGTCCTCCCAGGAGCGGGTCGCCGCGGCGAGCCGTCCCTCCAGGCCGTCCACGTCCACGTCGGGCAGCGGGCGGCCCCGCTCGCCGCGCACCACCACGTGCAGGCGCGCCAGCAGCGACTCCGTCACGTTCGCGCTGTAGTCGACGCTGACGCCCTCGAACGCCCGGCGCAGGATCTCCTGGATGCGCAGCCGGATCTTGGTGGTGTAGCGGTCGCGGGGCAGGTACACCATGCACGACATGAACCGGCCGTACAGGTCCTTGCGCAGGAACAGCTTCAGCTGGCGGCGCTCGCGCAGCCGCAGCACGCCGAGCGAGATCCTCAGCAGGTCGTCGACGGAGATCTGGAACAGCTCGTCGCGCGGGTAGCTCTCCAGGATCTCGATGAGGTCCTGGCCGTCGTAGCTGTCCGGGGTGAATCCGGCGCGCTCCAGCACCTCGTCGAGCTTGCGCTTCAGGACGGGCACGTGCGAGATGGACTCGCTGTAGGCGACGTGCGTGAACAGGCCGAGGAAGCGGCGCTCGCCGACGACCTCCCCGCGCTCGTCGAACTTCTTGACGCCGATGTAGTCCAGGTACAGGCCGCGGTGGACGGTGGAACGCGAGTTCGCCTTCGTCAGGATCAGCAGCCGCCTCTCGGTGGCCTTCTCGCGCACCTCCGGCGGCAGCGCCGCGAAGCTGTCGGACTCGCGCTTGTCGTTGCGCAGGATGCCGAGGCCGGTGCCGGGTTCGGGGCGCAGGCCGAGGTTGCTCCGGTCCTCCACGTCGTCGGCGGCGGTCGGGCCGTCCTCCACCAGCGTGTAGTCGCGGTAGCCGAGGAAGGTGAAGTGGCCGTCGGCCAGCCACTCGAGCAGCTCGACGCCCTCGGCGAGCTCCTTTTCCGGCAGCGGCGGCGCCGCGTCCCGGATGGCCGCGGCGATCTCCACCGCCCGCGCCCGCATCTTCGGCTCGTCCTCGACCGCGACCCGCACGTCGTGCAGCACGCGGATCAGGTCCTTCTCCAGCCGCTCCAGCATCGCCCGGTCGCTGGTACGGTCCACCTCGATGTGGATCCACGACTCGTCGATGTCGGACGGGCTGTCGTGCTTGCCGCGGAACGCCCGCAGATGTCCAGCGACGTCGCGGTCGACCCCGAGCAGCGGGTGCACGATCAGGTGGGTGGCGAGCTGGTGCCGGGTCAGCTCCATCGTGACCGAGTCGACCAGGAACGGCATGTCGTCGGTGACGACCTGCACGACCGTGTGGCCGGGGTCCCAGCCGTACTCCTCGAGCGTCGGGGTGAACACCCGGACCTTCGCGCGCCCCTGCGGCCGCTCCTCGCCGAGCGCCCGGTGCGCCATGGCGGGGCCGCAGATGTCGGCGGGATCGCGGGCGAGCAGGTCCTCCGGCGCGACGTGGCGGTAGTAGAGCCGGAGGTAGGCGGCGGACTCCTCGACGTCCCCCGCCGAACGCGCCCCCGGCCGCTGGGCGCATGTCTCCGCCGCCCTCCGGAGCAGATCGTCCTTCGCCTGATCGAGCTTGCCGCCCATCACCAACAACTCTCCCCTAGAGACACTTCGCCACCTCGTTGTGGCGCCGCTCACTTGCGCCAGCGTAGACCAGGAAATCCCCCAAAGCCGACCTGCCAGTCCGCCAGGTCAGCGTGGCTTTGCCCACCTTGCCAGGCGGTGCGAGGCCTTCGCCCGGTGATCGCCGAAGTCCGCGCGGGACCGGTCGCCCCGGACGCGCGACGGTGGCCGGCGCGCCCGGCGGACGCCGGTTCCGGCGCCGGTGCGGGCGGTCCGTCGGCGATTCCGGCGGTGCGTCCGGGGTTCCGGCGGCGCGGGTCGCGGATCACCGGCGCGGCGGCGGTTCCGGCGGTGTGCCCGCGGGTCAGCCGCTCGGCGTCGCCGACGGGGTCGGGGGCGGTTCCTCGGTGGGGGTGGGCGGGGTCGGGTCGGGGCTCTCGGTGGTGTGGGTGGGCTCCGGGCCGTCCGGGGTCGACGGCGTCACCGACGGCGTGTCGGTCGGGGCCGGGCTGTCGGTCGCCGTCTCGCCCGTCGTGGGCGACGGGCTGTAGGACGGCTCGGTCGCCTGCCGGGTCGGCTCCTGCGAGGTCGGCACCGACAAGCTGGGCACCGTGTCGGACGGCTGCGGCGCCCGGCTCGGGTCGCCGACCTTCTCCCCCGCCTTGCCCTTGTGGCCGGAGCCCAGCGCGAGCACCGCGGACATCACGACGATCGCCACGAACAGCGCGGCGGCGCCCGCCAGCACGGCCGACCGGCTCGACCCGGTGAGCGAGCGGCGCAGCGCGGCGATGCCTCCTCCGCCCGCGCCCGCGCCGACGCCCGGGGCGCGGTCGGGCGGCAGGGTGTCGGCCGCGTTCTCCGCGGCCCACTCGGCGGGCGTCGGCAGCAGCCGGGGCTCGGTACCGGACGGGTCGGCCGCGTGACGGCCTCCGGGCGCCGCCCCCGCGTCCGACTCGTAGGCGGCGGGCTCGTAGGCGGCGGGCTCGTAGACGTCGTCGGCCTGCGCGGGCGCGAAGTCCTCGTCGCCGATCTCGGCGGCCAGCACCGAGCCGGCCTCGAGCATGGCGGTCTCGTCGGTGTTGCCGATCGGAGCCGCCTCGACGGGCGCCTCCTCGTGTCCCAGCAGGCGCATCAGCACCTGGCGGGCCGGCGGGCGGCGCGCCGCGTCCTTCTCCAGGCAGTCGGCCACCAGGGCGCGCAGCGGGCCGCTCAGGTCGCCGAGGTCGGGTTCCTCGTGCAGGATCCGGTTGATGACGGCGGGGATGGTGTCCTGGCCGAACGGCGGCTCGCCGGTCGCCGCGAACACCAGCGTGGCGGCCCAGCAGAACACGTCCGCCGCGGTGCCCACGTCGTCGCCGCTGATCTGCTCGGGCGCCATGTACGAGGGCGTGCCGATCACGCGGCTGGTCAGCGTGGTGCCGCCGCTGATCGCCCGGGCCACGCCGAAGTCGATCACGCGCGGGCCGTCCGGGCCGATCAGCACGTTGTGCGGCTTGAAGTCGCGGTGGATGATCTTGGCCTGGTGGATCGCGGACAGCGCGGTCGCGGTGCCCACCGCGAGCCGGTCCAGCGCGGCGCCGCGCACCGGCCCGTCCTGCGTGACGAGCTGGTTCAGCGACGGGCCCGGCACGTACTCGCTGACGATGTAGGGCAGGTCGCCGTCGACGTCGGCGTCCAGCACCTGCGCCGTGCAGAACGGCGCGACCCGCTTGGCCACCTCCAGCTCGCGCAGGAAGCGCGCGCGGGCCTTGTCGTCGGAGGTCAGCTCGGCGTGCAGCAGCTTGACGGCGACCTGCCGGCCGTCCTCGTCGGCACCGAGGAACACCGCGCCCTGCCCGCCCTCGCCCACCCGGCCGACCAGGGCGTAGCGGCCAAGCCGCTCCGGGTCCCCGGACCGCAGCGCCCCAACCTCCATGCGTGGAACCGTCCCTCTCTCGTCGACGGGCCGAACGGACCACGGGCCGAATTCTCGCAGACCAGCGCTCCGATAGTGGGACGCGCGAGGCCGTTGGGAAGTTCACCCGGCCATGCGACCTTACGGCGCGATCTGACCCGCTGCTTCCGATCAGACGCATTTGGGCCGAGCGACCACCCTAATGCTCACGCGCCCCGGGCGACACCGGGTCGGCACGGTCGGCGCGGAACGTTCCGGACGCGCCCCCGTCAGGGCGTGAAGTGCGTGAGCACTTCGGGGTTGGCCATGGCGCCGCGGTTGGCCGCCTGGTCCACCGGAGTGCCCTGAAGGATCTTGCGGACGGGGACCTCCAGCTTCTTGCCCGACAGCGTGCGGGGGATGCCGGGGACGGCGGTGATCTCGTCCGGGACGTGCCGCGGCGACAGCGCCGAGCGGATCTCGCGCTTGAGCCGGCCCGCGAGGTCGTCGGTCAGCGACGCGCCCTCGGCGAGCTGCACGTACAGCAGCAGGCGGCCCTCCTGGCCGAGCCGTCCGGTGTCGATGACGAGGCTGTCGGTGATCTCGTCGAACGCCTCGACGACGCGGTAGAAGTCGGACGTTCCCATCCGGACCCCGCCGCGGTTGAGGGTGGAGTCGGAACGGCCGTAGATGACGCAGCCGCCGTCCGACTGGATTTTGATCCAGTCGCCGTGCCGCCACACGCCCGGATACATGTCGAAGTACGACTCGCGGTAGCGCTCGCCGTCCTCGTCGTGCCAGAAGAACACCGGCATGGACGGCATCGGCTCGGTGATGACCAGCTCGCCGACCTCGTCCACGACCGGCTTGCCGTCGTCCCCGAAGGCCTCGACCTTGGCGCCGAGCCCGCGGCATTGGATGACGCCCGCGCGCAGCGGCAGCAGCGGCGACGGCCCGACGAACCCGGTGCACAGGTCGGTGCCGCCGGAGAAGGACCCCAGCAGGAGGTCCTTGCCGACCTCCTCGTAGACCCACGCGAACCCTTCGGGCGGCAGCGGGGAACCGGTGGAACCGATGCCGCGCAGTGCCGACAGGTCGAATTCGCGTCCGGGGTGGCGTCCGTCCTTCGCGGACGCGGTGATGTAAGGCGCGCCCACACCCATGTAGGTGACGCCGCTTTCGGCGGCGAGCTTCCACAGGTCGAGCGGTGCGCCGTCGTACATGACGATGGTGGCGCCCACCTGAAGGCCGCCGATGAGGTAGTTCCACATCATCCAGCCGGTGGTGGTGAACCAGAAGAAGACGTCCCCCGGGCCGACGTCCTGATGGAACGACAGGGCCTTGAGATGCTCCAGCACCACTCCGCCGTGCCCGTGCACGATCGGCTTGGGCAGCCCGGTGGTGCCCGACGAGTAGACCACCCACAGCGGATGGTCGAACGGGACGTCCTCGAACTCGATGGTGTCGTGGTCGGTGCGCGGGAGGTCGCCGTAGTGCATGCCGACGCGCAGACCTTCCGGCGTGGCCGCCGGGTCGAGGTACGGGATCAGCACCGTGGCCGCCAGCGTCGGCAGCGCCGCCTCGATCTCGCCGACGATCTCCCGCCGGTCGAACGTCCTGCCGTTGTAGGCGTAGCCGTCCACCGCGATCAGGACCTTCGGTTCGATCTGCGCGAACCGGTCGATCACCGAGGAGGATCCGAAGTCCGGCGAGCACGACGACCAGATGGCGCCCAGCGACGCCGTGGCCAGGAAGCAGATCAGCGCCTCGGGAATGTTCGGGATGTACGCCACGACCCGGTCGCCCTTGCCGACGCCCAGGTCGGCCAGGCCCGCCCGCACCTCCGCGACGTGCAGGAAGAGCTCGCGGTAGGACAGCACCCGGTGCCCGCCGGCCTCCGACCGGAACACCACCGCGGTCTCGTCCGGCGTCTCCTCGGCGCGGCGCAGCGCGTTCGCGGCGTAGTTCAGGGTCGCGCCGGGGAACCAGCGCAGGCCGTCGACCGGCGTGGGCCCGCCCTCGCGGACCGGGCCGTCCCCGCGCTCCCCCACCACGTCGAAGTACGACCAGATCGCGTCCCAGAAGGCGTCCACCTCGGTGACGGACCAGCGCCAAAGGTCGTCATAGGACTCGACGCGCACGCCCCTGTCCCACAGCCAGTGGATGAAGCGGGTCACCCGCGCGTTCGCGACGACCTCCTCCGACGGCTCCCACAGCGCCGCTCCCTCGGAGACCTCGTGATCACGCGACATCGCTCTCCCTCCCCGCCGCGCTGGTGCGCGACCCTCCCAATATTCGGCCTCACCGACCGGCCCGCGCAACTTCCGCCGACCCTGCGCGCGCTGCCCCGGCACCGGCGTCCCATCGCAGGTCACAGGCGTTAGGACGCGGCAATCCGCGACCACCACACATCAGGACGCCCGGCCATCCCCATGCCCCACACACCGGCGTGTCCCGGGCCGTGCGTGGGCTCCGGGTACCTCCGCCGGCGCGCCCGCCGGGGGCAGCGTCATGTCGGCAGGAAGATGGCGGTGGCCTCGTCGGCGAGTACGGCGGAGTGCGGGGCGTCCGGGTCGGTCTGCGCCAGGTGCAGCAGCCCGAGGATGGCCGCGTAGGCGACCCGTGCCCGGGACTGCGCCCGGTCCGGCGGCAGGCCGAGTTCGCGGTAGGTGCGGGCGAGGAGGTCCAGCCGGGCCCGGTTCACCTGGCCGACCGCGTCCCTGACGCGGGGGTCGTTGCGGTCGCCGAGCAGGCTCAGGTGCACCGACGGCGCCAGCGGCTGGACGGCCTGCACGACGACGGTCAGCAGCTCGCGCAGCCGCCGGGCCGGATCGGCGATCGCGGCGAATTCGGCGAGCCCCTCGTCGCCGTGGCTTCGCGCCCACTCCTCGAGCGCCGCCGTGATCAGCTCGTCCCGGTTGCGGTAGTGCGCGTAGAAGCTGCCCTTGGTCACGCCGAGTGTCCGCGCCAGCGGTTCGACCGCCACCGCGGCCAGCCCGCCGTTAGCGATCGCCTTCAGGGCGGCCTGCGCCCAGTCCCGGGCGGACAGCCGGGTCGACTCGTTCACCACGCGGCACAGGATACGCCGGCGTATTGACGGCGGCCCGAGACGGAACATACGGTGGCGTATCAATACGCCACCGTATCAAGGAGGGGTCGGATGGAGCGTACGAAGATCCGCCGGGTGGTCACCGGCCATGACGCCGACGGCAGATCCCGCGTGGTCGACGACCGCGACGTCGAGCCCATCACTTCCGAGCTGATGCCCGGCTGCGCGTTCTTCCGCCTGTGGGGCCGGGACGAGCGCCCCGCGTTCCCCGACGACGGCTCGCCGCGCCGCGCCGAGGACTGGTATCCGCCGCGGGACGGAACACGCTTCATGATCAACACGGTTCCGCCGGGTGAGCCGCTCCCGCCTCCGGCGCTGGACACGGCCGCCGCCCTGGAAGAGCTGGAGCGGCGGATGCCGGGCGCGATGGCCGCGAACGAGCCCGGCGCCCCCGGCATGCACACCACCGACACCCTCGACTACGTCCTGGTCGTCGCGGGCGAGGCCACGCTGGAGCTCGACGACGGCGAGCAGACGGTCCTGCGGGCGGGAGACGTGGTCGTCCAGAACGGCACCCGGCACGCCTGGCACAACCACGGCACCGAACCCTGCACGATCGTCGGCGTCGCCATCGGCGCCGACCGCATCCCACCCGCCTAGGAACTGGGGCGAGGTCAGATGCGGGTCAGCTCGGCGACGGCGTCCACCACGGTGTCGGTGTCGGCGAGGGTCGCGAGGACGCGGTCAGCGCCGGCCGACCGCAGCTCGGCCTCGGTCGCGCTGCCGGTGGCGACGGCGATGATCGGTGAGCCCGCGATGTGAGCGGCCTGCACGTCGCGGGGCGAGTCGGCGATGTAGACGGTGGCCGACTCGGGGTAACGGGCGCCGTGCCGTTCGCCCGCACGGGCGCGGGCGACCTCCAGCAGCGCGGCCTTGCTGTAGACGCCGTTCTCGTAGCCGCCGGCGCCGAGGTCGAGACGGTCGGCGAGGCCCAGCTCGGTCACCTTGAGCACGGCGTTCGGCTGGATCGACCCGGTGAGCACCGACTGCACCACCCCGGGCACATGGGCCAAGGCCTCGACGGCCTCCCGGGCCCCGGCCAGCACCCGGCCGTGCGCCCGCAGGTCGGCACGGCGGCTCGCGAACGCCTCGGTGAGCGCGGAAACGAAGGAGGGCAGATGGTCGTCGGTGGTGACGACGTCGTTGAACGCCAGCGTCTCGAAGATGATCTCCGACTCGGTGCGCCCGGGGGTGGGGGCGAGCCGCAGGAGCGGCCGCCCGACCGTCCGCTGGAACGCCTCCGCGTAGGCGTCCCGGGTGACCCGCCCGACGTCGACCAGGGTGTGATCGATGTTCCACAGCACCAGACGGTTCAACGTCGACATCCCGTTCCCATGCACGGCTCGTAAGGGGTCGGCGGGCGCCCTCCCGGCGCCGGCCGCCCCGCCGTCCGGCGGGGCGGACCAATCGTCGGCCCTCCCGGCCACCGTCCGCAACCGCGCCCGCCCTCCCCTTCCGCCACGCGGCCGCCGGTGCCGAGAACCACTTGCCGGGGATCGGCGCGGCAGCGGGTGGCGGGCCGGCCGTCAGGGGCCCATGTGGGGGTAGCGGTGGTCGGTAGGCGGGACGAAGGTCTCCTTGATGGCGCGGACGTTCGTCCAGCGGATGAGGTTGAACACCGAGCCGGCCTTGTCGTTGGTGCCGGACGCGCGGGCGCCGCCGAAGGGCTGCTGGCCGACCACGGCGCCGGTCGGCTTGTCGTTGACGTAGAAGTTGCCCGCGGCGAAGCGGAGCTTCTCGGTCGCGGCGGCGATGGCGGCGCGGTCGCGCGCGACGATCGCGCCGGTCAGCCCGTACTCGGAGACGCTCTCCATCTGGGTGAGGACGGAGTCGTAGTCATGGTCGTCGTAGACGTGGACGCCGAGGATCGGCCCGAAGTACTCGGTGGTGAAGATCTCGTCGGTCGGGTCCGACGACTCCAGCACCGTGGGCCGGACGAAGTAGCCCACCGAGTCGTCCAGCTCGCCGCCCACGAGCAGCCGCATGCCGTCGATGCCGCGCGCGCGTTCGATCGCGCGGCGGTGCTTGGCGAAGGCGCGGTCGTCGATCACGGCGCCCATGAAGGCCGACAGGTCGTCCGCCACGTTGCCCATGGTGAGGCCCTCGACTTCGGCGCAGAAGTCGTCGCGCATGCCGTCCCAGATGGAACGCGGGATGTAGGCGCGCGACGCCGCCGAGCACTTCTGTCCCTGGTACTCGAACGCGCCGCGCACGAGCACGGTCTTCAGCACCGCCGGGTCCGCGGACGGGTGCGCCACCACGAAGTCCTTGCCGCCGGTCTCGCCGACGATCCGCGGGTAGCCGTGGTAACGGGCGATGTTCTCCCCGATCGTCCGCCACAGCGCCTGGAACGTGGGCGGCGAACCGGTGAAGTGCAGCCCCGCCAGCTCCGGACTGGCCAGCGCGACGTTCGACACGGCCTGCCCGTCTCCGGTGACCAGGTTGATCACGCCGGGCGGCAGCCCGGCGGCCTCCAGGAGACGCATGGTGTGGTGCGCGGCGAGCTGCTGGGTCGGGGACGGCTTCCAGACCACGACGTTGCCCATCAGCGCGGGCGAGGTCGGTAGGTTCCCGGCGATCGCGCTGAAGTTGAACGGGGTGATGGCGAGGACGAACCCTTCCAGCGGCCGGTACTCCATCCGGTTCCACACGCCCGGCGAGGAGTTCGGCTGCATCTCGCGGATCTGCCGCGCGTACGCGACGTTGAACCGCAGGAAGTCGATCAGCTCGCACGCGGAGTCGATCTCCGCCTGCTGCACGGACTTGGACTGGCCGAGGATCGTCGCCGCGTTCAGCGTGGACCGCCACGGCCCCGCCAGCAGCTCGGCGGCCCGCAGGAAGATCGCGGCCCGGTCGTCCGGCGCCATGGCCCGCCACCCCGGCGCGGCCTCCCGCGCCGCCGCGATCGCCTCCGCGACGTCGGCGTCGGTGGCGTCGCCCATCCGCCCGAGCACGTGCCCGTGGTTGTGCGGCTCGACCACGTCGATCGGAACGCCGGCGCCCATCCGGCGCTCGCCGCCGATCGTCATCGTCAGCTCGGTCTCCGCGCCGCCGAGCTCCTTGATCTTCGCCTCCAGCGCCGCCCGCTCAGCGCTGCCCGGTGCATACCCCTTGACCGGCTCGTTCACCGGTACCGGCACGTTGGTGACGGCGTCCATGTGGCCACTCCTCGCGAGTCCGCTGCCGACAAGCCGCCCCTACCCGCGCCCACCGCCCGCACTCCAGCGAACGAAAGACACCGAACGACCAAGGCGCGCCAAGGGCGTGCCTGGCGGTCACCGTCAGACGGCATCTACTGCCGGGAGAGTCCAGCCGGATCGATTGCCATGGGGAACGGGGCGTCCAGATGGGTGGTCGCGCCCGCGAGTGCGGTCGTTCGCTCCACGTACCGGCCGCCGTCCAGTTCGTAAACGACGAGCATGGGGGCCGGGTCGAACTCCAGGCGCCAGAAGTGCGGGACGGCGGCCTCCGCGTACAGCATTGGCTTGACCTTGCGGTCCATGGTGCGGTTGCCGGGGGAGACGAGTTCTACGACAAGCTGGACCGCGTCGATATCGACCTTGACGGGGTCGTCGGCGGTCGCGCCGGCGTCGGCCACGACCAGATCGGGGACCACCAGCCCGGACGGCAGGACGACGTTGACGCCTTCCAGGATCTCCATCGGTGCGCCGACGGCTCGGGCGGCCGCGTCAAGGGCAACGTGGAGGCGAAACGAGGCCCGCTGGTGACGGACGCCGGGCGCGGGCGACATCACAAGGGACTCCCCCAGCAGCTCGTAGCGGGTCGTGCGGTCTTCGGGCAAGGCCAGGACGTCGGCGACGGTCCAGGGTCCGGTGTGATCGGTGGCAATGCTCATTCCTCTCACCTCCTCGTCCGACCAGCAGTCTCGGTGTTACCACGACGGTGGTACACGGCCAGCATACGGGCGCTCCCACCTGCTGACACGAGGTTTCGCCACTGGGCCCCATCGGAGCCAGGGCTCAGTCCTGCATGGGGGGCTTCAGCGCTTGAGGGCCGCTACCAGGGCCGCGAACTCGTCACGACCCACGACAAGCTTCGGGCCGTCCGGGTCCTTGCTGTCACGGACGCCGACCACCGCACCGAGATCGGCGAGCTCAACGCAGTTGCCGCCGTTGCTCGAGCTGCGCGACGACTTCCGCCAGGTCGTCTGACTCACAACCATGATCGTCTCCTCTGAAGCGGCGGATCAGCTCCACCGACTGCTTCAGTGCTTAAGTGCCGCCATCAGGGCCGCGAACTCGTCACGACCCACGATCAGCTTCGGGCCGTCTGGGTCCTTCGAGTCACGGACGCCCACCCCCTCCGGGAGTACGGCCAGCTCTACGCACTCTCCGCCATTGGAGGCGCTGCGAGACGCCTTGCGCCAGCGAAGATCGTTCAAGTCCATCTGTCCTTCACCGTTCTTGAAATCAGGTCGGCCGACTGGCCGACGGGTAGTGCCAGAGAGCGTATCTCCCGAAGCGCGCGGCGTACCTCAAAGATGTCCTCTACCTCGCCCATCGTGAAGCCGCGCGCCACGGTCTCCACGTACGCCACCTCCGTGAGGTCTTCCAACGTTGCGCACGTAAATGATCCGACGTTGCCGATGTGCTCACCATGGGACGGGACCACCTGAATCGTGACCCGGCTCGAGGGCGGATTCAGCAAGTGTTCCAGTTGATCTCTCATCACCTCCGGCCCGCCGACCTCGCGATACAGGACGCCTTCATCCATCAGGAAAGTACAGTCAGGCGGATCCTCACCGGCAAGAATCTCCTGGCGCTTCAGCCGAGCCGCAATGGCTTCCGCGTTTCCGTGCAGCACGGCGGTCGCGTACGCCGGTGTCTGCAACAAGCCATGGACGAGCATGGTCTGCCAGCTCTCCAGCGCGCCCGCCGACTCTTCGATGCTCACCCAGTCGAACCACACCGGGAAGGCGGCATCCTTCACCAGGTCTTCCCAGAGCGTGATCAGCTCGCCGTTCGCCTCAAGGATCTTGTCCATCTCCCTGGCGAACTCCAGCGTGCAGCGAGTCCGGCCGGTCTCGACCGCACCGATGTACTGGGGAGTGACCCCCTCTCCGTCGCGTGCCCGTGCGGCCAGGTTCTCCTGACTCCAGCCCTTGGCGTCCCGGAACCGCCGCAACCGCCGGCCGAACGGAAGCAGCGCCGGGCTGACCTTGGCCTTGAAGCGACGTGGCGTCATGCCGTAATCGTCCCTCAACCGAGGGTCAAGTCGCCAGCAAGTTGAGGGAACTCGCCGCTGGTCACTTACCCAGCTCCACCTGCACTTCGTCGCGCTCCGCGTGCACTTGATGACTAACTGGTGGCCCGTCAGCCGAATCCCTTCGAAGGTCGTGTCAGATGTCCGCAGCCGCGCAGTCACCGGAAGTCCCGACGATCGTCCTCGATCCTGTCGCCGACGCTCCTCGTCTCGCTCGTGAGTTCCTCGGCAAGTGCTTTGCCGAGTGGGGCATTCCCGACGACTACCTGGGCCGGCTCATCGTCTGCGAGCTGGTCACCAACGCCTACCGGCACGGTGAAGGGCCCATCGTCGTCCGGCTGCCGCGTGACAGCGACGGGCAGCCCGTGATCGAGGTGTGGGACTCGGGCGAGGGCCGTCCTGTGGTGAAACCGCAGAACTACGCCGCCGTCTCGGGACGGGGTCTTCAGCTCGTTGCCGAGTTCGTCCGGGACTGCTGGGGCGTCCGTCCGCTTAGCGAAGGCGGCAAGGCCGTCTGGGCGAAGCTGCCGACCACCTGACCTGGCGAGGCGTCGAGACGGTTGAGGAGATGCGCGATGGACGAGTCTGTGACGCTGCTGCTTCTGCGGCACTTGTTCCCGCACTGGTCGATCACGTTGGACGGTGGCGTCTGGAGAGCCAGTGGGCGGGTTCTGATCTCTTCGAGCCACCTTGAGGGGCTGCTCGATCTGCTCCATGTGGCCGATCCCGCCGGTGTGGGACGGGCCGCTGATCTGCTGGAAGAGCGGTGACCGAGGCCATGCGGGGTCAGGGCAGGAGGTCGGGGAGTTCCTGGGTGGCGTACCAGAGGAGTTCGTGGCCTTCGGCGCCGTCGACGGTGAACAGGGCGTCGTCGTCGCCGGCGTCGGCGGCGGAGAGGGCCTCGACGGCGGCGGTGACGTCGGCGATGGCACCGGTGTCGTCGACGTGGCCGGAGGCGATGCGCTTCCACGGGACGGGCGCGGTGATCTCGACGAGGGAACGGTCGTCACCGTCGATGGACGCGTCGCCGCGCGCCCAGGAGACCGCCTGGTCGGGGATCTCGGCGGCCAGCACGACGCGGCGGCGGGGCGCGGACGGGTCGGCGGCGAGCAGGCGCAGCGAGGCGCGGGCGGCCGCGGTCAGCGCGGCGTACTCCAGCTCCTCCTGGTCGCCCTCCGCGTACCACTCGCGCAGCGCGGGCGTGACCGCGTGGCCGGCGAGCGGCGCGGGTCCGGCCTCGCGGGCGGTGTGGACGGCGGCGAGGAGGGTGAGCGTGGACGGAAGATAGACGCGCATGACGGTTCGTCAGTCTGTCATGGGAGGAGGCCCAGCTCGCGCAGTTCGGCGATCGTGGCGTCGGCGGATGTGTGGTGGATACCGCGGATGCCGAGGGATTCGGCGGCTCGGATGTTGTGCTCGATGTCGTCGATGAAGACGCATTCGGCGGCGTCGAGGCCGAGCAGGCCGAGCGCGTGCCGGAAGATCCGCTCGTCCGGCTTGCGCATGCCGACCTCGCAGGAGATGACGACGGCGTCGAAGAGGTCGGCGAACAGGTCGCGCGGGTAGTCGTTGCCCCAGGAGTTGGAGAGCAGGGCGGTGCGGGTCCCGGCGGCGCGGGCCGCGCGGAGCGCCTCGTACATCGGCTCGACCGGGGCGAACGCGCCGAACATGCGGGAGATGAGGCCGGGGGCGGCGACCGGGCCGCCGTCGACGGTGAGCAGCTCGGCGGCCAGGAGGCGCTCGAACTCCGCGGGAGCGAGGGAGCCGTCCTCGAGTCCGTGGATGGGGTTGGAGCCGGCGCCGTCGTAGGCCTGCTTCACCCAGGCGCGCATCACCGTGCGGTAGCGGTCGGCGTCGATGCGGTCGGCGGCCAGCCAGGTGCCGACGGCGTCGTTCAGGGGGGAGGTGAGGACGCCGCCCCAGTCGGTGATGACGGCTTTGACGGTCTTCGGCTGTTCTGCGGGCACGGGCCGATGGTAGGCGATCCCGCCCGCATTGACCGAATCCCGTTCTGCCAGACTGGCCGGCATGGACTTCGAACTCAGCCCGAAGGCGCTGGACTACCGGGAACGACTCCAGGAGTTCATGGACGGGCACGTGTACCCGGCGGAGCCGGTGTACACGGCCTGGCGCGCGGAGAACGACCCGCACGCGCTGCCGCCGATCGTCCAGGAGCTGAAGGCGGAGGCGCGCGAGCGGGGCCTGTGGAACCTGTTCCTGCCGGACGTGTCGGGCCTGTCGAACCTGGAGTACGCGACGCTGGCCGAGCTGACGGGCCGTTCCCCCGACCTGGCGCCGGAGGCGGTCAACTGCGCCGCGCCGGACACCGGGAACATGGAGGTCCTGCACATGTTCGGGACCCCGGAGCAGAAGGAGCGGTGGCTGAGGCCGCTGCTGGACGGGGAGATCCGCAGCGCGTTCGCGATGACGGAGCCGGAGGTCGCCTCCTCCGACGCCACCAACATCACCACCTCGATCGTCCGGGACGGCGACGAGTACGTGGTCAACGGCCGCAAGTGGTTCATCACCGGCGCGGCGGACGAGCGCTGCAAGATCTTCATCGTGATGGGCAAGACCGACCCGGACGGGCCCGCGCACCGGCAGCAGTCGCAGATCCTGGTACCGCGCGACACCCCGGGCGTGACGGTCGTCCGGCACCTTCCGGTGTTCGGCTACCAGGACCAGCACGGCCACTCGGAGATCCTGTTCGAGGACGTCCGGGTGCCGGCGTCGAACCTGATCGCGGACGAGGGCGACGGGTTCATGATCGCGCAGGCGCGGCTCGGGCCCGGCCGCATCCACCACTGCATGCGCGCGCTCGGCATGGCGGAGCGGGCGCTGGAGCTGATGTGCCGCCGCGCCGTGGACCGGGTCGCGTTCGGCGGGCCGCTCGCCAAGCAGGGCGTGGTGCGCCAGCAGATCGCCGAGTCGCGGATGGCGATCGAGCAGGCGCGGCTGCTCACCCTGAAGACCGCGTGGCTGATCGACAGGCACGGGTCCAAGGGCGCCCGGTCGGAGATCGCCGCGATCAAGGTGGTCGTGCCGCGGATCACCCACGAGGTGCTCGACCGGGCGATCCAGCTCCACGGCGGCGCCGGCGTGTCCGACGACACCCCGCTGGCCGCGATGTACGCCTGGGTCCGCGCGATGCGGATCTTCGACGGCCCGGACGAGGTGCACGTGCGCACCGTCGCCCGCCAGGAGCTCCGCCGCTACGAGCACTGACGCGCGCGTCACCGGAAGAACGCCGTGGCCTCCGTGGTCATGCGATCGGTGCGGGGGCGATCGCATGACCACGGCTGCCCCGGCGAGCCGGCGGGGGCCGCCGCCGGGCTCCGGCAGGGTCCGTCCCGGCCGAGCTCAGCCGGCCGGCGGGGTGGCCGGGATCAGGCTGATCTGAGGCGTTGCAGCGCCTCCCTGACGCCGCCGTCGGTCTCCTCGAGGACCACCGTGGCGCGCGCCGCCGGGACCTCGCCGAGCAGCGAGACGAGCGCGACGCGGGTGTTGCCGCCCGCCTCGTTGAGCGCGTTCTCGCAGGTGCGGGCGTCCATGCCGGTGGCCTCGGTGAGGATGCGCACCAGCCGGGCGCGCAGCTTGGAGTTCAGCGCGTTCACGCTGACCATCAGGTTGGAGTAGGTGCGCCCCATCCTGATCATCAGGGTGGTGGAGAAGGAGTTGAGCACCAGCTTGGTCGCGGTGCCCGCCTTCATCCGGGTGGACCCGCTGATCACCTCGGGTCCGGTGGCCAGGCCGATGTGCACCTCCACTTCCTCGCCGTACGGCGTGTGCGGGTTGCAGCTGATCAGCGCGGTGCGGGCGCCGATCGCGGTGGCGGCGCGCAGCGCGCCGATCACGTAGGGGGTGCGGCCGCTCGCGGCGATGCCGATGGCGACGTCCCCGGGCTGGACCTCGCGGGCGTCGCGCATGCCGAGCTCCATGTCGTCCTCGACGTCGGAGATCGCCTGGGACAGCGCGCCGGGGCCGCCGGCGTGGTGCGCGACGACGCGCCCCCAGATGCCGAACGTCGGCGGCAGCTCCGCGGCGTCGATGACCGCGAGGCGGCCGGACGTGCCGGCGCCGAAGTAGTGCACGCGGCCGCCCGCGCGCAGCGAGTCGACGGCGAGGTCGACCAGCCGGGCGACCTCGGGCAGGACGCCCGCCACCACCATCGGGACGGTGGCGTCCTCGGTGTTGATCAGGTGCAGCACCTCCAGGGTCGGCAGCGTGTCGACGTCGAGGGTGCGGGGGTTCCGGCCCTCGGTCGGGAGCTCGCAATCGATCACCGACGCCTCCGGTCGGGTCGCACGGTCCGGCCGCGGACCGCCGAGAACGTGGCTTCCAGGGCCTTGCGGGTCGGCCCGTAGGTGCGCTGCGCCACTCCGACGAAGACGCAGTCGACCACCGTGAGCTGCGCCAGCCGGCTGGCGGTGGCGCCGGAGCGGAAGGTCGTCTCCCGCGCCGCGGTCGTGAGGATCAGGTCGGCCACCTCCGCTATGGGGGATTTCGGGAAGTTGGTCAGTGCCACGGTCGTGGCGCCGTTGCTCTTGGCGACCTCCAGGGCGTCGATGGTCTCGACGGTCGCGCCGGTGTGCGAGATGCCGAGCGCCACGCTGGTCGGGCCCAGCACGGCGGCGCTGGTGAGCATGATGTGCGCGTCGGCCCAGGCCGAGCAGACGCGCCCGATGCGGTGCAGCTTCTGCTGGAAGTCCATCGCGACGAAGGCGCTGGCGCCGACCCCGTAGACGTCGACGCGGTCGGCGGCGACGACGGCGTCGACGACCTGTTCCAGCATCTTGATGTCGAGCTGGTTGGCGGTCTCCTCGACGGCCCTGGCATCGGCGAAGGTCACCTTCTCCACGATCTGCTCGAGTGAGTCGTCGGGACTGATGTCGCTGCCGATGACCCGCCCGCCGCTGGCGCTCTGGGCCCGTCCCGCCTCGGTGGCGAGGGTCAGTCGGAGCTCTGGATAACCATGGAACCCGATCGCGCGGCAGAACCTGATGACGGTGGTCTCGGAGGTGCCACAGGTCTGGGCGAGTTCGGTGATGGTGGAGTTGGCGACCCCTTCGGGGTCGTCGATGACGCGTTGGGCGACTCGTCGCTCGGCGGGGGGCAGCGAGGGCAGCAGCGAGCGGACCCGCACCACGGTGCTCAGCGGCGTCGCGTCCTTGCGCGGCGCCTCGCCTCCTGCCGCTCCGGGCTCCCCCGCGCTCCCCGGCTCGGGGCGGATGGGTTTCCTCATGGAAGAAAGTTTCTTACTGGCTGGATGTCACGTCAACGGTAGAAAAGGCTACGGTCGCCCTGTGTTGACCCATTTGGCCGGTCCTTACGTGGTCGGCATAGACGCGGGTGGCACGAAGACCCGCTGTGTCGTGCTGACGCTCGGGGGCGCCCTGGCCGGTTCCGGCACCGGCCCCGGGGCCAACCCCAACTCCGGGGGCGACACCGCAGGGGCGCTGACCACGGCCCTGCGGGAGGCCCTCGGAGACCTCGACCGCACCCACATCCTCACCGGCGTGTTCGGCATCGCCGGAGCCGGCTCGGCCGGCCGGCCCGCCGCCGTCTCCGCCGCGCGCCGGGCCTGGCAGGCCGTCGGGTTGCGCGGCTCGCCCGCCGTCGTGACCGACATCGCCGTGGCGTTCGCCGCCGGCACCACCGAGCCCAAGGGCATCGTGGTGTTCTCCGGCACGGGCGCCGGCGCCGCCGTCATCAGCGACGGGGCGATCGTGCAGCGCGCCGACGGCTACGGCTGGCTGGTGGGGGACGAGGGGTCGGCGGTCTGGCTCGGCAAGGAGGCGGTCCGGGCGGCGCTGGCCGCCTACGACGGCCGCGGCTCGCCGACGCTGCTGACCGATTCGGTCCCGCGGGCGCTGCTGGGCCCCACCGTGGTGGCCGAGATCGACTCCGCGCGGCGAAGACCCCGGCACCGGACGCTGGCGATGGCGGGGGCGTCCCCGCCGCCCGGCGGTCCGGGCGCGCCGGCCGCCGCCCTCTCCCAGGCGGCCGCGCTGTCCCCGGCGGGGCTGCCGCAGGGCGGCGCGGGCGGGACGGGCACCGCCGTGCTGATCGCCGAGGCCCCCGGCCCGCAGCCCGGCGTCGGCCCGCCCGGAGCGCCCGGTCCACCCGGACCGCTGGGCACGCCGACCGGGCCGGCCGGGCACCCGGAGCTGCCGGGCACGGCGCCGAACCCGCAGCTCGCCCAGGCCATCATCAAGGAGGTGTACGGCCGTCCTCCCGCGGCCCTGGGCAGGCTCGGCCCGGTGGTCGCCGCCGCGGCCGCCGCCGGAGACCCGGTGGCCCGGCGCATCACCGACGAGGCCGCGGAGTGGCTGCTCCGCGACGTCGACGCGGTGCGCCCCGCCCTGTCCGACCCCTGCGCGCCGGTCGTCATGCACGGCTCCGTCCTGCGCGAGGGACCCGTCGCCGACGCCGTCCGCACCGGGTTGCGCGACCGGTTCGCCGAGGCGCCGCGCAGCGCGGGCGACGGCGCCGTCGGCGCCGCCGGGCTGGCCCTGCGCCGGCTCGGCCATCCCCTGCCCGGCTGAACCGCCCGGCCGAGCGGGCGCCGCCGGTGGCCGACCCCGCCGGACGCCCCGCCGAATGGCCGGAAAGGACGGCGCCGCCGCCGTCCGGCTCGTCACGATGGACCCCACCGTATTCCCCATCCGCTTGCGGACACGGGGTCCATCGTGATTAGGCTGTGACCACGGTGGCACAAGATCCGCCGGTGCGGTGCCGTTGGCACCGTGACCGGGGGGACCACCGGCCACAGATGTGGCTCCTACCGATTCGGCTGCGTCCATCCGCAGCGTCGTCCGCGCAGGCTCCCCTGCCGCGCACATCCCGCGCGCCTTGGCGCGCCATGCCCGCCGCCGCGCGCCCTCGCGCGCGCCCGGGCCATGGCGCCGGCCGATGCCCGGACGACGGCCGACTCCGTATCCCACATCGAACGAGGTCGCATGCTCCCCGCATCCGAGGGCCGCCGTATCCGCGCCGCCCGCGTCCGCCTGTCCAGCACCGCCCGCCGGCTGGTCCGCGCCGGCCAGCGCTCGCTGCGGCGCGGCTCCGGCGGACACCACCGGACCCGACGCCGGCGCCCGGCCCGTCTCCGCCGGATCCTGCGCGGCTGGCGCTGGGCCCTGGCGTCACTCCTCGCGCTGGTGGTCCTGGCGGCCACTGCCGTGGTGATCGCCTACGTCCGGACGCCCGTCCCGACGCAGCCGCAGGACGGCGTCACCGACGAGGGCTCCACGGTCTACTACGCCGACGGCCGGACACCGCTGGCACGGCTGGGCGCCAACCGGCAGAGCGTCCGGCACGGCCAGATCCCCGACCGGCTGCGGTGGGCCGTGCTCGCGGCCGAGGACCGCGGCTTCTACCGCAACCAGGGCGTCTCGGTCTCCGGGACGTTCCGCGCGCTGCTGAAGGACGCGTCCGGGGGCGACACGCAGGGCGGGTCGACGATCACCCAGCAGCTGGCCCGCAACTACTTCAAGGGGCTCAGCCGGGACCGGACTGCCGGCCGCAAGGTCAAGGAGATCCTCGTGGCGCTGAAGCTGGACCGGCACCGCGCCAAGGACGAGATCCTCGACCTCTACCTGAACACCGTCTACTTCGGGCGGCAGACGTCCGGGGTGGAGGCGGCGGCGCGCGCCTACTTCGACAAGGACGTCTGGCAACTGGACGTCGCCGAATGCGCGCTGCTCGCCGCGATGATCCAGCGCCCCGGATACTTCCGGACGCAGGGCGGCGGCGACGCGGCGAAGGCGCTGCGGGCCCGCTGGAGCTACGTGCTCGACGGCATGGTGTCGATGGGGAAACTGAACCGGGCGGACGCCGGCTGGCTGCGGTTCCCCCGCACGCGCGGCGAGTGGCGCGGCGTCAGCCTGTCCGGCCAGGACGTGCTGGCGAGGCAGCGCGTCCTGGACGAGCTGGAAAGCGCAGGCATCCCCGCGGACGCCGTCGTGAACGGCCGGCTGCGGATCTACACCGCGCTCGACCGGCGGTGGATGGCGTACGCGGAGCAGGCCATGCGGAAGGTGCGCGAACCGGAATGGCCGAAGGACGTGCGGACGGGCCTCGTCGCGGTCGACGCGGCGAGCGGCGCGGTCAAGGCGTTCTACGCGGGCGACCCGGGGCGCGGCCGGTACGACTCGGTGTTCGAGCCGGTGGCGCAGGCCGCCTCGACGTTCAAGCCGTACGTGCTCGCCGCCGCGCTGCGCCGCGGGTTCGGCGTCCGGACGAAGGTGCCGGGCAGGTCGCCGCTGCGGTTCGCGCCGGACGGCAGCGTGACGCCGATGACCGCGCCCGGCTACAAGGTCTCCAACGACGCGGAGATCGGCTCGCTCGGGACGGTCGACCTGGTGAAGGCGACGGCGCTGTCGGTCAACACCGGGTTCGTGAAGGCCGCGCTGAAGACCGGGGTCGCGAACGTGGCGGAGACGGCGCGGCGGTTCGGCGTGCCGGATTCGGCGCTGCGGCCCTACCAGGGGCAGGCGGGGCTCGCGCTCGGGATCGCGAACGTCTCGGCGGCCGTCCAGGCGGGCGGGTACGCGGCGTTCGCCAACGGCGGCACCGCGGTGACGCCGCACCTGGTCACCAAGGTCGTCGACGCGCACGGCAGGCGGGTGCCGCTGCCGTGGGACCGTCCGGGCCGCCGCGTGCTGACCGCCGAGCAGGCGGCGCAGGCGACGTACGCGATGCGCGCGGTCGTCACCGGCGGGACGGGGCGGCGCGCCGCGCTCGCGGACCGCGACGTGGCGGGCAAGACGGGCACGTCCGACGGCAACCACGCGGCCTGGTTCGTCGGATATGTCCCGCAGCTGTCGGCGTCGGTGGTGATGACCCGGGCGGGCGCCGGGCCGCTGAAGGGGTTGCCCGGACATCCCGGGAAGGTCGCCGGGGAGAACCTCCCGTCGCAGGTCTGGCACGCGTTCATGGCGGACGTCACGCGCGGCATGCCGGCCGAGCCGTTCCCGGAGCCCGCGTTCAGCGGAACCGCCGCCGACTGGGACGACACGGTCAAGAAGAGCGACACGGTCAAGAAGAACGCCTCCGGCGGCTCGGGAGGGCGTCCGGAGGCCGGGCGCGGGACGCCCTCGGCCGGCGCGACGCCGGCGCCGTCCCGCGAACCGCGCGAGGACGGCACGTCAGGGCCGCCCGCCGACGCGCGGAGCCGCGAGAAGTGGTGCGCGACGCCCGGCAACGAGGACGCGGCGGTCTGCGCCCAGCGGTGACCCGGGCCGCGTCCCGCCCGGCGGCGCGGGTCGACAGGGCGGCGGCGAGCGGTTAACGTCGCGACGTCCGATGCGAGCAGACGACCACGTCGGGGGGCCTGGTCAGGTGCGTGCCATTGATGTCCGCGGATAGCCGTTCGCGATCGGCCGGTCCCGCCCGGCGGCGGCCCCGGCGGCGGGACGCTGCGCCCGGCCGGCCCCTGCTCGGACGCCCGCTGCTCGGACGGCTGCCGCTCGCGGCGGCGGTCGCGCTGGTGCTGCCGCTGGCCGGCTGCGGGGGCGGCGGTGACGGCGGCGGGACGGGCTCGTCCGCGCACCCCGGCTCACCCGGCACGTCCGGCTCGTCCGGAAGGAAGGCGCCCGTGACGAAGGCCCCGGACGCGTGGGTCCCCGGATATGTCGCGAAGATGAGCCTGCGGGAGAAGGTCGGCCAGCTGTTCGTGCCGACGTTCTCCAGCCGCGCGAGCGCACTGGCGATCGTCCGCAAGTACCACGTCGGCGGGTTCATCTACTTCCCGGAGAACTTCAGCTCGCCCGCCGGGACCGCCGAGCAGTCGAACGCGCTGCAGAAGGCGTCCAAGGTGCCGCTGCTGCTCGGCGTGGACGAGGAGCAGGGCATCGTGTCGCGGACGCCGTTCATCACCCGCTTCCCCGGCAACATGGCGCTGGGCGCGACGCAGAGCACCGCCGACGCGCGCGCCGCCGCGCAGGTCACCGCGACCGAGCTGCGCGCCGTCGGGATCAACCTGGACTACGCGCCGGACGCCGACGTCAACGTCAACCCGCGCAACCCGGTGATCGGGCTGCGCTCGTTCGGTTCCGACCCGGCGCGGGTGTCGCCGCTGCTGTCCGCGGCGATCGCCGGCTACCAGGACACCGGGGTCGCCGCGACCGCCAAGCACTTCCCCGGGCACGGCGACACCGCGACCGACAGCCACACCGGCCTGCCGGTGATCACGCATTCGGCGGCGCAGTGGCGCAAGCTGGACGCGCCGCCGTTCCGGGCCGCGATCGACGCCGGCGTCGACATGATCATGACCGCGCACATCGTGGTGCCGGGGCTCGACAAGTCGGGCGATCCCTCCACGCTGTCGAAGACCGTCCTGACCGGGCTGCTGCGCGGCGAGCTCGGCTACAAGGGCGTGATCACCACGGACTCGCTGCAGATGGCGGGCGTCCGGGAGAAGTACGGCGACGCGGCCGTGCCCGTCCGGGCGATCAACGCGGGCGCCGACCAGCTGCTGATGCCGCCGAGCCTGTCCAAGGCCTACAACGCGGTGCTGAAGGCCGTCCAGTCCGGGAAGATCACGCAGCGGCGGCTGGACGAGTCCGTCACCCGCATCCTCGACCTCAAGCAGAAGCGCGGGCTGTTCAAGGCACCGCCCGCCGACCCGGCCAAGGCGTCCGCCCAGATCGGCACGCCGCAGCAGAAGGCGACCGCCCGGCGGGTCGCCGAGCACGCCGTCACGCTCGTCCGCAACGAACACGGCCTGCTGCCGCTGAAGGGCAGGAAGGTCAGCGTCACCGGCCCGGACAGCGCCGCGCTCGGCGCCGCGCTGCGCGAGCAGGGCGTCGCGACGGCCGCGCCGGGCGCCGCCGACGTCCACGTCCTGACCACGGTGAACGCCGGCACGGCCACCGCCGCGCGGGTCGGCGCGCTGGCGTCCAAGCCGGTCGTCGTCGCGGCGCTCGGCCGCCCCTACGACCTCGACCACGCCGCCGGCGCCGCCGCGACCCTCGCCACCTACTCCTCCGGATCGACCTCGGTCGCGGCGCTGGCGCGGGTCCTGTCCGGCGCGGTGAAGCCGGCGGGGAAGCTGCCCGTGCCGGCGGGCGGGCAACCCGTTGGTCACGGCTTGTCGTATTGATGGACGCGGGGGCCCGCGAGCTGGGAAGATCGGCCCGCCTTCGCACCCCCGGGAGGTCCCCGTGCGCGTTCGTCCGCTCCTGTCCGCTCTGCCCCTGCTGTCCGCGCTGGTCCTCGGCCTCGGCGGCTGCGGCGGGAAGGACGAGGTGGGGCTGCCGCCGCTGACGCCCGAGCCGGGCGACTCGCGGCTCGCCGACCTGACCGCCCCGGACAAGGACAGCTACCCGGCGCGGCTCGTCCTCTACAGGTTCCTGCGCGGCGTCGCCGCCGGGAACGTCAAGGCGTGCGCGCTGCTGGCACCGGCCTACGACCGGGCGGCGTTCGGCCGTCCGGGCGGCTGCCGGTCCGGGGGCCTCGCCGCCGCCCGCCGCACGCTGCGCCCCGCCGACCTGGCGGCGCTGCGCGGCGTGACCGTCCCGACCTGCGAGGACGGCCCGGGCGAGGGCGAGTACACGGTCGCGTTCGCCGACCTGAAATGGAAGGGCGACCCGGCGCGCCCCGGCGGCGTCCTCGCCGCGAAGTACACCCTCCACAAGACCGGGGCCCGCTGGCTCATCGCCGGGTGACGGACGCTCGCGGCGGGCCGCCCACCCCGACGACCCACCGCGAGCGTGCTCAGATGCCCAGGTCCGCCAGGCCCGGGAGGTGGGAGCGGGCCGCCTCGCGGGCACCGGCCGCGGAGCGGGCGGCGCGGGCCGCTCCGGCGGCGCGGCGGCACTCGTCCAGCGTGTGCCGGGCGAGGGCGGCCCGGACCAGCGGGAGGGACGGGGCGCTCATCGACAGCGACGTCACGCCGAGCCCCACCAGGACGCAGGCGAGCGCCGGGTCGCCGGCGGCCTCGCCGCAGACCCCGCACGGGACGCCCGCGGCGGCCGCGGGGGCGACCAGGTCGAGCACGGCGGGCTGCCACGGGTCCTGCAGGTGCGCGAGGCCGCCGACCTGCCGGTCGGCCGCGCACGCGTACTGGGTGAGGTCGTTGGTGCCGATGCTGAAGAACTCGACCTCCGGCGCCAGGTCGCGGGCGCGCAGCGCGGCGGCCGGCACCTCGACCATGACGCCGGGATGCTCGATGCCGGCCTCCCGGCACGCGCCGGCGAAGAACGCCGCCTCCGCCGCGTCCGTCACCATCGGGGCCATGACCTGCAGCTTCACGCTGAGGCCGGTGGCGGCGCGGGCGAGGGCGGCGAGCTGGGCGGCCAGTACCTCGGGGTGCCGCCGCGCCATCCGCAGGCCGCGCTCGCCGAGCGCCGGGTTGGGCTCCTCACCGGGGGGCGGGAGGAAGGCGAGGGGCTTGTCGGCGCCGGCGTCGAGCGTCCGGACGACCACGCGGCCCTCCGGGAACGCCTCCAGCACCCTGCGGTAGGCGTCCTCCTGCTCGTCGCCGGACGGCGGCACCGAGCGGTCGAGGAACAGGAACTCCGTGCGGTACAGGCCGACGCCCTCCGCGCCGTGCGCCAGCGCGGCGTCCAGGTCCTTCGGGCCGCCGATGTTCGCCAGCAGCGGGACGGCGTGCCCGTCCTTCGTCGCGCCCGGTCCCGACACCTCCGCGAGCGCGGAGTCGCGGGCGGCGCCGGCGGCCAGCGCGGCGCCGACCTCGGCGTCGGTCGGGTCGGTCCGGACGGTCCCGGCGGACCCGTCGACGAGGACGCGGGTGCCGTCGGCGAGGCCGGTCGCGCCCGGCAGCGCCACCACGGCCGGCACGCCCATCGTGCGGGCGAGGATCGCGGTGTGGCTGGTCGGGCCGCCCTCCTCGGTGACGAACGCGACGACCTGCGCCGGGTCGAGCACGGCGGTGTCGGCGGGCGCGAGGTCCCGCGCGACCAGCACGAACGGCTCGTCCGACTCCGGCACGCCCGGCATCGGCAGGTCGAGGAGGCGGGCGATCGCGCGGTCCCGGATGTCGTCGAGGTCGCTGACCCGGGCGGCCATGTACTCCCCCGCCCCGGCGAGCATCTCCCGGTACACCCCGAACGCCTCGAACACGGCGCGGGCCGCGCCGGTGCCCTCGCCGATCTTGGCGGCGACGCCGTCGGCGAGGCCCGGGTCGCGGGCCATCAGCGCCTGCGCGTTCAGCACGTCCCGGCCGTCGGTGTTGCCGGCGGCCGCCGCGCGCGCGCCGCGCTCCTCCAGGTCGGCGGCGACGGCTTCGAGCGCGGCGAGCGCGCCGTCGCGCTCGGCCGCCGCGTCACCGCCGTGCCGGGAACCGGCCTCCGGCTCCGGGATGTCGCCGGCGATGCGGCGCACCGGGCCGGCGCCCACGCCGGGGCTGACGCCCGCGCCGGCCAGGACCTCAGGCACCTTCCGGCTCCGGCGTGGACAGCAGCGCCTCCAGGCTGTCCAGCAGCTCGTCGGCGCCGTCGCCGTCGGCGGACAGCACGACCTCCTCGCCGTGCCGGGCGTCCAGGCCGAGCACCGCGAGGATGCTCTTGGCGTTCACGGGCGAGCCCCCGCGCTTGGCCACGGTCACGTCCATCGGCGCCTTGGCCGCGGTCTGGACGAACAGCGCGGCCGGCCGCGCGTGCAGCCCCACCCTGGACTCGATCTTGACGTTGCGCTCGCTCACGACCATCTCCCTACAGCCCGCCGCGCACCCGCAGCGCGGGGCCCGGCTCGACAATGACTTCCTTCAGATCCGCGACCACGTGGTCGGCGGCGGTGAGCGCCGCCACCGGCTGGGTGGTGGCGACGCCGACGCAGGTCATCCCGGCCGCCTTCACGGCCGCGACGCCCGCGGGCGCGTCCTCGAACCCGACCGCCTCCCCCGGCGGGACGTCCAGGTCGCGCGCGGCGGCCAGGTACCCCTCCGGATGCGGCTTGCCGGTGACGACGTCGCCGGCGGTGACGACGATGTCCAACAGGTCGCGGACGCCCAGCGCGTCCAGCAGCCGCTCGGCGTACGGCCGCTGCCCGGACGTGACGACGGCCAGCGGCACGCCGGCGTCCGCCAGCGACCGCACCAGCTCGACGGCCCCGGCGACGGGGACGTCCTCCGGGACGCCGGCCGCGGTCTCGTACGACACCGCCTGCTCGAACAGCTCCTCGGCGGTCCGGCCGGGGAACAGGTGCGCCAGGTCCTCCAGCACCTCGATGCCGCGGCGCCCCGCGAACGACGCGATCAGCGCGTCGTCGTGCGGCACGCCGTGCGCCTCGAACAGCCGCCCCCACATCACCCGGTTGCGCGGCTCGGTGTCCATCAGCGTGCCGTCGAGGTCGAACACCGCCGCGCGCAGGCCGATCAGCGCCATCCGGTCAGCTCCATGTGAACAGCTCGGCCCCCTTGACGACCTCGCCCGCCTCCACGACCGCCGACAGCGCGTCGGCGCCGGCGTCCAGCGCCACCACGGCGCAGATGGGCGAGCGGCCGCCGGCCTCGATGACCGCCGGGTCCCAGGCGACGACGCGCTGGCCGGCGGTGACCTGGTCGCCCTCGGCGACCAGCAGCTCGAAGCCCTGGCCCTTCAGCTTCACGGTGTCGATGCCGAGGTGCACGAGGACGCCGTGCTCCTCCTCGTCCACCACCACGTAGGCGTGCGGGTGCAGCTTGACGATCTTGCCGGTGACGGGGGCGATGGCGTGGCCGGGGCCGCGCTCGGGATCGACGGCGGTGCCCGGGCCGACCATGGCCTGGGCGAACACCGGGTCCGGGACACCGGCGAGGCCGACCACCCGGCCGGCCACCGGGGACAGTACTCGGGTCATGAGCGGGGGTTTCCTTCGGGTCAGTCGAGGAGGTCCTCGATGTCGCTGGCGATGGTGTCGGCCTCCGGGCCCACGACGACCTGCACGACGGTGCCGCTGCGCATGACGCCGAACGCGCCCGCCCTCTTCAGCGCCGCCTCGTCGACCTTGCCGCCGTCGGAGACCTCCGTGCGCAGCCGGGTGGCGCAGGGCTCGATGTCCACGATGTTGTCGGCGCCGCCCAGGGCGGCGACGATCGCCTCGGCCTTGTCCATGTCGTTCTCTTCTCTCGGGACGTCCGGTCAGTCCGTCTGGGTGACCTTGTTGAGGCCGCGCGGGACGTCGGGATCGATCCCGAGCCGGCGGGCCAGGTTCTCGACCATGATCTGGCCGGGCACGATGAGGCCCAGCGGCGCCACCCACTCGGGCAGGCCGGGGCCGGGCAGCGCGGCGGTGCAGGCCTTCGCCAGGCCGTCGCCGCCGCCGACGCCGAACGCCTTCGCGCCAGCGCTCCGCACGCGGCGGGCCAGCGCGACGGTGCCGGGCAGCGTCGGGCCGGAGTCGGCCGCGACCAGCAGCGCGGGGGTCTGCGCGTCGACCACGGCGATCGGGCCGTGCAGCAGGTCGGCGTAGGACAGGCCCATGGCGTGCAGGTAGCACGCCTCCTTGATCTTGAGGGCGAGCTCCAGCGCGGTGCCGAACGCGATGCCGCGCCCGGACACGACCGTGCCGGGGACCTGCGCGAGCTCCTCGACGATCTCGGGCAGCGCCGGGGACGCCTCGGTCTCCGCGATCATCCGCGCGACCTCGTCGGGCACGCGGCGCAGGTCGTCGGCCGCGACGTCGGCGCCGAGCCCGAGGCCGAGCACCGACAGCGCGGCGAGCTGGGTGGTGTAGGTCTTGGTGGCCGGGACGGCGATCTCCTCGCCGGCGTCGGTGACCAGCGCGACCTCGGCGGCCTCCGCCAGCGGCGACCCGGCGCCGTTGGTGACGGCCACGGTGCGGGCGCCGCAGTCCTTCGCCCAGTCGAGGGTCTCGACGATCTCCTCGGTCTTGCCGGACTGGCTGATCGCCACCGCCAGCACGCCGGACAGGTCGAGGCGCCGCTTGTAGGTCGTCGCGATGGACGGGGCCGCGAGGGTGGCCAGCCGCCCGGCGTGCGACTCCACCAGGTAGCGGCCGTACACGGCGGCGTTGTCGGAGGAGCCGCGCGCGATGAACAGCACCTGCCGCGTCTCCCGGGCCAGCGCCCCGATGTCGGGCGTGCGCGGCAGCAGCGCGTCGATCGTCCGGCGCAGCGCGTCCGGCTGCTCACCGATCTCGGCGCGCATCTGACTGGTCATGATCCCCCTCCGGAGAGTTCCTGCCCGTTGATCCAGGTCGTACGCGCCCGATGGTCCGGCCCGAGCCAGACGAGGTCGGCGGCGGCACCGGGCGCGATGCGGCCGAGGTCGTGGCGGCCGATCAGGTCGGCCGGGACGCGGGTCGCGGCGTCCACCGCCGCGGCCGGGTCGACGCCGAGGCCGATCGCGTTGCCGACCGCCTCGTCCAGCCGCAGGCCGGATCCGGCGATGGTGCCGTCGGCGCGCAGCGGCGGGCCCTGCTCGGGCATGGTGATCGGCTCCCCGCCCAGCTCGTAGGTGCCGGGCGGCATCCCGGCGGCGGACGCGGCGTCGGTGACGAGCACGACGCGTCCGGCGGCGGCGCGGAACACCAGCCGCGCGACCTCGGGCCCGACGTGGTGCAGGTCGAGGATGAGGCCGGGGTGCAGCCGGTCGTCGATGAGCGCCTGGACGGCGACGCCGGGTTCGCGGTGGTGGACGCCGCTCTGCGCGTTGAAGATGTGGGTGACCTTGCGGGCGCCGGCGTCGGCCGCGGCGGCGGTCTGCGCGGCGGTCGCGTCGCTGTGCCCGACGCTGACGAGCACCCCGGCCTCGGTGAGGCGGCGGATCGCCTCCAGCGCGCCGTTCCGCTCGGGCGCGAGGGTGACGAGCTTGACGAGCCCGGTCTCCAGGAGCGTCTCGACCGCTTCGGGCGTCGGGTCGGTGAGGTGTGCGGCGTTGTGCGCGCCCTTGCGCTTCTCGGAGAGGAACGGCCCCTCCAGGTGGACGCCGAGCACGCGGGTGCCGGGCGGCAGCCCGGGCAGCAGGTCGCGGGTGCGGCGCAGCGCCTCGGCGTGCGTCTCGACGGGCGCGGTGATGAAGGTCGGCAGGAACGAGGTCACGCCGGTCTCGGGCAGGCGCGTGACGACCTCGCGCCACCCGGCCTCGCCGGCGTCCGCCATGTCGTGGCCGAAGAACCCGTTGACCTGGAGGTCGACCAGGCCGGGGGCGAGCAGCCCGTCCGGGAGGTGCACGTCGGCGCCGGGCGGCGCGCCCTCGCCGGCCGCGGTGATGACACCGTCCTCGACGCGGACGAATCCCGGGGAGACGACGCGGGTAGGACCGTCCGCGGGGGTCATGATCACGCGCTCCGCGGTGATCAGCAGTGATGCCATGGGGGTGCACTCTCCGTGATGCGACCGGCCGCCGCCTGCGCGGCGTACTGGTCTAGTCCGGACTAGACCAGTACGCACCATACTCCACGAATCGGATGGAGCTAAAGATGTCGGCCCGAACTCATCCGGGATCGGTGCGGGACGCCTGGTCGTCGGCGTTCGCGGTGCTGCAGCGGATCGGCCGCAGCCTCATGCTGCCGATCGCCGTGCTGCCCGCCGCCGGGATCCTGCTGCGGCTCGGCCAGCCCGACCTGCTCGGCGCGGACGGCCTCGGCTGGGACCGGGTCGCCGAGGTGTTCGCCGCGGCCGGCGGCGCGCTGCTGGACAACCTCGCCCTGCTGTTCGCGGTCGGCGTCGCCATCGGGTTCGCCAAGAAGTCCGACGGCTCCACCGCGCTCGCCGCCGTCGCCGCCTACCTCGTCTTCGACCGCGTCTCCAAGACGATGTTCGCGCACAGCTCGGCGCTGAAGGACAGCGTCGTCCAGCTCGTCCGGCAGGAGGACGGCTCGCTCAAGGAGACGATCGGCTACGGGCTCACCAACCCGACGCAGGTCATCGGCGGGATCGCGGTCGGGCTCATGGTCGCGCTGCTCTACCAGCGCTTCTACCGGATCAAGCTGCCGTCCTGGCTGGCGTTCTTCGGCGGCCGCCGGTTCGTCCCGATCGTCAGCGCCGCCGCCGCGCTCGTCCTCGGCGTCGTCGTCGGGCTCGTCTGGCCGACGCTCGGCGGCTGGATCAACGACTTCGGCGACTGGATCACCGGCGCGGGCGCGGCCGGCGCCGGCGTGTACGGGGTGGCGAACCGGCTGCTGCTGCCGTTCGGCCTGCACCACATCCTCAACTCGCTGATCTGGTTCGTGTTCGGGTCGTACCAGGGCCCGGACGGCGTCGTGCACGGCGAGATCAACCGGTACCTCGCGGGCGACCCGCACGCCGGGACGTTCCTCGCCGGGTTCTTCCCCGTGCTGATGTTCGGGCTGCCGGGCGCCGCCCTGGCGATCTGGCGGTGCGCCGAGCCGGACCGGCGCGGCGCCGTCGGCGGCCTGATGGTCTCCGCGGCGCTGACCGCGTTCGTCTGCGGGGTGACCGAGCCGATCGAGTTCTCGTTCATGTTCGTCGCGCCGCTGCTCTACGGGATCCACGTCGTGCTGACCGGCGTCTCGATGTACCTGCTCGCGGCGGCGCACGCGCAGCTCGGGTTCAGCTTCTCCGCCGGGCTGATCGACCTGCTGCTCAACGCGACCAAGAGCAACACCCGCCATCTGTGGTACGTGGTCGGGCTCGGCGTGGTCTACTTCTTCGTCTACTACCTGGTCTTCAGCTTCGTGATCAAGAAGTTCGGGCTGGCCACGCCGGGCCGCGAGCCGGCCGGGGAGGCGCCGCCCGAGAGCCGGCCGGACGCTCCGCCGGAGCCCGCCACATGAGCCCTGACCTGCACGTTCACCTGATCTTGCGGCCGCCGGCGGGTGACCCGGCCGTTACGGTTTCGTGCATTGACACGACTTTCTATCATGTGGTCTAGTCCGGCCTAGACCAGTACGAACACGTCGATTCACACGTCACCCCACCAATACTGTCAATCCCCGTCGATACGGCCGCAGAGGCCATCGAGGACACCCCCAGTGACGACCATCGATCCGCACAGCCCCGTACCCAAGTACTTCCAGCTGCGCGCCATCCTGCTCGACCTCATCGAGAGCGCCGAGCTGCCCGTCGACGCCCCGATCCCCTCGGAGCGCGAGCTGTGCGTGCGGTACGGGCTGTCCCGCATGACCGTCCGCCAGGGCGTCGACCACCTCGTGTCGGAGGGGCGGCTGTACCGGGTCCCGGGCAAGGGCACCTTCGTCGCCCGCCCCAAGATCGAGATGCCGCTGCGGCTCGTCTCGTTCACCGAGGACATGCTCGCCCGGGGGCTGCGGCCCGGCGCCGTCGACCTGGACCGCCGCACCGTCCCCGCGGACGCCCGGCTCGCCCGCGTCTTCGAGGTCGAGCCCGGCACGCAGATCCACGTCATCGAACGGCTGCGCACCGCCGACGGCGAACCCATGGCACTCGAACGCGCGCATATCCTTGCCTCGCTCGCGCCCGACCTGCTGGACCGCCGGCTCGCCGACCGCTCCCTGTACGGCGTGCTCGAAGCGGTCTACGGGCTGGTCTTCGACGCCGGCGACCAGACCATCGACGCCAGCCTGGCGGACACGGCCGACGCCCGGCACCTCCAGATCCCCAAGGGCAGCGCCGTGCTGCTCCTGCAGCGCCGCTCCTACACCGGAGGCGTCTGCGCCGAACTGGGCGTGTCGACCTACCGGGCCGACCGCTACCAGATCCACACCGCACTCGGAAATCCCCCGCCGCACTCCTGACACACCCCCTGAGGAGGGACCTCCCGATGACTTCGACCACCGTGGACGCCGCGCCGCGGCGGGGGTCGCGCGCCCTCGCGGTGCTGCAGCGGATCGGCCGCAGCCTCATGCTGCCGATCGCCGTGCTGCCCGCCGCGGCCCTGCTGCTGCGCTTCGGCCAGCCGGACATGCTCGGCCAGGACGGCCTCGGCTGGATCCGCGTCGCCGAGGTCGTCGGCGGCGCCGGCCAGGCCCTGTTCGACAACCTCCCGCTGCTGTTCGCGGTCGGCGTCGCGATCGGCTTCGCCAAGAAGTCCGACGGCTCCACCGCGCTCGCCGCCGTGGTCGGGTACCTGGTCTTCGACCACGTCACCAAGATCATGTTCTCGCACAGCGACGACCTCAAGGGCTCGGTCGTCCAGATGGTCCACCAGGACGACGGCTCCCTCAAGGAGACCATCGAGTTCGGGCTGAAGAACCCGACGGACGTGCTCGGCGGCATCCTCATCGGCGTCGTCGCCGCACTGCTCTACCAGCGCTTCCACCGCGTCAAGCTGCCCACCTACCTGGCGTTCTTCGGCGGCCGCCGGTTCGTCCCGATCGTCACCGCGCTCGCCGCGCTGGTGCTCGGCGTGCTGATCGGCTTCATCTGGCCGGTGTTCGGCGGCTGGCTGACCGACTTCGGCGACTGGATCACCGGCGCGGGCGCCGCGGGCGCCGGCATCTACGGCGTCGTCAACCGGCTGCTGCTGCCCTTCGGCCTGCACCACATCCCGAACTCGCTCATCTGGTTCGTGTTCGGCTCCTACAACGGCCCGGACGGCGTCGTGCACGGCGAGATCAACCGCTACCTCGCCGGCGACCCGCACTCGGGCGGCTTCCTGGCCGGGTTCTTCCCCGTGCTGATGTTCGGCCTGCCCGGCGCGGCCCTCGCGATCTGGCGCGCCGCTCCCCCGCACCGCCGCTCCGCGGTCGGCGGCATCATGATCTCCGCCGCGCTGACCGCGTTCGTCACCGGCGTCACCGAGCCGATCGAGTTCGCGTTCATGTTCGTCGCGCCCGTCCTGTACGCGGTGCACGTCGTCCTCACCGGCATCTCGATGGCGATCCTCAACGCGGCCGGCGCCCAGCTCGGCTTCGGTTTCTCGGCGGGCGGCATCGACATGCTGCTCAACGCGTCGAAGGACAACACCAAGGGCCTGCCGCTCATCATCGGCATGGGGATCCTCTACTTCGTCATCTACTACTTCCTCTTCAAGTTCCTGATCGTGAAGTTCGACTTCGCGACCCCGGGCCGGGAACCGGAGGACGTGGAGTCGGTCGCCGCCGACCCGGGCTCCAACCCGGAACTGGCCGGCGGGGAGAAGAAGTCCCGCCGCCGCAAGCCGGCCGCCGAACCCGCCGACTCGCCCACCACGACCTGACCTTCCCTCACCCCGCGCACGGCGGCGGGACGCCCACCCGGCGTCCCGCCGCCGTCCGCTTTCCAGCACCCACCCCGCACCGAAAAGACGGTCGGGTCCATGGAAAGTGGCCGCACGTGGCCAGGGATGTATTTATTCGCGGCCCCGCGACTCCTGTTCGAAAACGAGTCGGGAGGTTCCCATGGGTCGACGGCCGGTCAAGCGCTCCGCAGTCCGCATCGTCCGGTACCGCGCGGTGCCATCGCAGCGGACGGACGGCGCGCTGGCGCTCAGCCCCGTCAAGGCCGCGCCACTCCAGGCGCCCGCCCGACAAGCAGCGGTAATGCCGTCCGCAGGGCACAGGACGGCGGCGCCACCGGGCGGCACTTTGCCCCAGGACGCCGGCGTTCGTGAGGCTGCGCGGCGGGGCGCCGCAGGAAATCGGAACGGGGTGTCGCCCGGAAGGCTGCGGGTGGTGCGGCCCGGCGACGGGGTGGACGGGGAGGTCCGGGCCGTCGCGGACGCGACGCTGCGGATCGTCGTCGAGGTGCTGGCCGGGACGCGCCCGCCGCACCAGCTGTCCCTGGTCGCGGCGCCGGCGGTGTGCCGCGGCCTGGCGCCGCATCGCCGGGCCGTTCCGGGCGGGCGGCGGATCGTCCCGCCGCAGGTGCTGTCCAGCCGCGTCCAGCGGCCCTCGCCCACCATCGCGGAGGCGTCCGCCGTCGTGCTCGTGGCAGGACGCGCCCACGCCGTCGCCCTCCGCCTGGAGCACAGGCGCGGACGATGGCGCTGCACGGCGGTGGAGACCACGGCACCCTGACACTGGCACCCTGACACGCGCGCCCTGAACACGGGCGTCCCGAGCACGCGCGCCGTCGAAAACGGCGCGAGGCGGCCTCCCGGAAGCCGGGAGGCCGCCTCGCGGCCGCGGTGACCTACTTCTTGCTGCGCGGGTCGCCGTGGCAGCGCTTGAACTTCTTGCCGGAACCGCAGGGGCACGGGTCGTTGCGGGACACGCCCGCGTACTCGTCGTCCGACTCCTCGCTGTGGTGCTCCACACCGCCCTCGCCGTCGACGGTCGGGGCCGAGTAGTCCAGCTTCTTCGGACGCTTCGGCTCGTCGAGGCCCTTGGCGTGGATGACCGGCTCCTCGTCGGCCTCCGCCGGCACGTCGTCCACCGGCTCCGCCTCCGCCCCGTCGGACGGGGCGGACTTGGCGACCGACACCGGCTTCGCGCCGACCTGCGGGGCCTCCGGCTGCTCCTCCACCTCGACCTCGAGGTTGAACAGGTAGCCGACCGACTCCTCCTTGATGCCGTCGAGCATCGCGTTGAACATGTCGTAGCCCTCGCGCTGGTACTCGACCAGCGGGTCGCGCTGCGCCATGGCCCGCAGGCCGATGCCCTCCTGGAGGTAGTCCATCTCGTAGAGGTGCTCGCGCCACTTGCGGTCCAGCACCGACAGGACGACCCGGCGCTCCAGCTCCCGCATCACCTCGGAGCCGAGCTCCTCCTCACGCTTGTCGTAGGCCGCCTGCGCGTCGTCGCGGATCTTCTCGGCGAGGGTCTCGGCGTCCAGGCCGGAGATGTCGCCGCCCGCCTCGTCCTCGACCAGCTCGTCGACGGTGAACCCGATCGGGTACAGCTGCTGGAACGCCTTCCACAGCTTCTCGAGGTCCCAGTCCTCGGCGAAGCCCTCGTTGGTCGCGCCCGCGACGTAGCCCGCGACGACCTCGTCGATCATCCGGCGGACCTGCTCGTGCAGGTCGGCGCCCTCCAGCACCTTGCGGCGCTCGGCGTAGATGACCTTGCGCTGCCGGTTGAGCACCTCGTCGTACTTCAGGACGTTCTTGCGCATCTCGAAGTTCTGCTGCTCGACCTGGCTCTGCGCCGACCGGATCGCGTTCGAGACGATCTTGGACTCGATCGGCACGTCGTCCGGGATGTTCAGCCGCGTCATGATCGCCTCGACGCGGGCCGAGTTGAACAGCCGCATCAGGTCGTCCTCCAGCGACAGGTAGAACCGGGACTCGCCCGGGTCGCCCTGCCGGCCGGACCGGCCGCGCAGCTGGTTGTCGATGCGCCGCGACTCGTGCCGCTCGGTGGCCAGCACGTACAGGCCGCCGGCGTCGACGACCTCCTCGTGCTCGCCCTTCACGGCCTCCTTGGCCTTGTCCAGCGCCTCCGGCCAGGCCGCCTCGTACTCCTCCGGGGTCTCCAGCGGAGACAGCCCGCGCTGGTGCAGCTCCAGGTCGGCGCGGAAGTCGGGGTTGCCGCCCAGCATGATGTCGGTGCCGCGGCCCGCCATGTTCGTCGCGACGGTGACGCCGCCCTTGCGGCCCGCCTCCGCGACGATCGCCGACTCCTGCTCGTGGTGCTTGGCGTTCAGCACCTGGTGCGGGATGCCGCGCCGCTTGAGCATCTTGCTCAGCTTCTCGGACTTCTCCACCGACGTCGTGCCGACCAGGACCGGCTGGCCCTTCTCGTGCCGCTCGGCGATGTCGTCGACCACGGCCTCGAACTTGGCCTGCTCGGTCTTGTAGACGACGTCCGCCACGTCGTCGCGGACCATCGGCTTGTTCGTCGGGATCGGCACCACGCCGATCTTGTAGGTCTTGTTGAACTCCGCCGCCTCGGTCTCGGCGGTGCCGGTCATGCCGGACAGCTTGCCGTAGAGGCGAAAGTAGTTCTGCAGGGTGATCGTGGCGAGCGTCTGGTTCTCGTCCTTGATCGCCACGCCCTCTTTGGCCTCGATGGCCTGGTGCATGCCCTCGTTGTAGCGGCGGCCGTGCAGGATGCGGCCGGTGAACTCGTCGACGATCAGGACCTCGCCGTTCATCACGACGTAGTCCTTGTCGCGCTTGTACAGCTCCTTGGCCTTCAGCGCGTTGTTGAGGAAGCTCACCAGCGGCGTGTTCACCGAGTCGTAGAGGTTGTCGATGCCGAGCCAGTCCTCGACCTTCTCCACGCCGGACTCGGTGATGCCGACCGTGCGCTTCTTCTCGTTGACCTCGTAGTCGCCGGGGCCGTACTCGTCGACCTGCCCGGCGGTGCTGACGAGCTCCGCCCGCTTCAGCCGCGGCACGATCTTGGCGAACTCCGAGTACCACTTGGAGTTCTGCTCGGCCGGCCCGGAGATGATCAGCGGGGTGCGGGCCTCGTCGATGAGGATCGAGTCGACCTCGTCCACGATCGCGTAGTTGTGCCCGCGCTGGACGCACTCCTCCAGGCTCCACGCCATGTTGTCGCGCAGGTAGTCGAACCCGAACTCGTTGTTCGTCCCGTAGGTGATGTCGGCGTTGTAGGCCACACGGCGCTCGTCCGGGGTCATCTGCGGGAGGATGACGCCGACCTCGAGGCCGAGGAACTGGTGGACGCGGCCCATCCACTCGGCGTCGCGCTTGGCCAGGTAGTCGTTCACCGTGACCACGTGCACGCCCTCGCCGGACAGCGCGTTCAGGTACGCCGGGAGCACACAGGTCAGGGTCTTGCCCTCACCCGTCTTCATCTCCGCGATGTTGCCCAGGTGCAGCGCCGCCCCGCCCATGAGCTGGACGTCGTAGTGCCGCTGCCCGAGGACCCGCTTGGCGGCCTCCCGGGCGGTCGCGAACGCCTCGGGGAGCAGGTCGTCGAGGGACTCCCCCTCGGCGATGCGCTCGCGGTACTTGTCGGTCAGCTCACGCAACTCGGCGTCGGTCATGTCGACGAAGTCTTCTTCGATCGAGTTGACCTGATCCGCGAGCTTCTTGAGCTTGCGCAGGATTTTTCCCTCGCCCGCACGAAGGATCTTGTCGATGACTGGCGGCACTCTCGAAGGCTCCTTGCAGATCGTGGTTCACCGCTCCTGGCGGCACGCACACCACTCGTACGATGCCCATCGTAGGCGAGACCCAGAATGGTCTAGGTCACTCCGCAGCGCAATCCACGGCCCGGCCCGTTTGACGGACGGGGCCGGGGAGAAGATCTCATGCACCATCGGAGGGGAGGCGCCATGTCCGAACAGTCGCAGTCCACGGAGTCGCACGGGTCCCACGCCGGCCGGCCGGGGTCCTGGGTCGCCGTCACGATCATCTTCATCGGCTTCGCGGTGGGCGGTGTCGCGCTCTGCAACGGCCCCATGTGGATCATGTTCTGGGTCGGCGTCGGGATCATCGTCCTCGGCCTGCTGGCCAGCTGGGCCGTCCACCTGTTCTCCGACGTGGTGCTGGACGCCCCGCGGGTGATCCCGGAGATCGTCGACTACACCCTGTTCGGCTCGCGCTCGGCCAAGCGCCGCGGCGGCGATTCCGGCGAGATCCTCGACCGGCCCACCGCGACCGACCCCCAGCAGACCCCGCACGGCTGACCGCCCCGCCCGGGGCCCGCGCCCGAGCGGCCCGGCCCCGGCCGGACGCCCGCCGGCGGACCCGGCCCGACTGCGACGACGCGCCCGGCTCCCCGCGAGCCGGGCGCGCCCGCGTCCGCCCCCGCGGGTCAGGTGGGGTCGGTTTTGAGGGCGGCGTCGATGAGGGTGCGGTCCACGCCGTCGGGGACGATCCGCTCCACGCGGACGTCCGTGCAGCCGACCCACGCCGCGGCTCGCCACAGCGCGGTGCCCAGCGCCGCGGCGGACGCCTCGGCCCGCGCGGCGGTCCGGGTCGCCCATGGTTCGAACGTCACCTGGCGGGCGATGAGGGTCCGCCCCTCCCGCGCCGGGTCGACCCGGCCGAGCAGCCGCCCGCCGGACAGCAGCGGCATCGCGAAGTACCCGTGGACGCGCTTGGCCTTCGGGACGTACGCCTCCAGCCGGTGGTCGAACCCGAAGACCCGCGACGTGCGGGCCCGGTCCCACACCAGCGAGTCGAACGGCGACAGCAGCGTGGTCGCGTGCCGTCCTCGCGGCGGGGCGGCGAGCGCCTCCGGATCGGCCCAGGCCCGCTGCGTCCAGCCGGCCACCCGCACGGGCACGAGTCCCGCGGCCTCGACGACCGCGGCCACCTGGTCCTGCTTGAGGCGGTAGTAGTCCGCGAGATCCCCGCGCGTCGCCACGCCGAGCGCCCGTCCGGCCCGCGCGACGAGCGCCGTGAGGCAGGCCTCGTCGTCCGGGTCCCGCGCGAGCAGCTCCGCCGGGACGGCCCGCTCCGCCAGGTCGTAGACGCGCCGCCAGCCCACCCGCTCGACGCAGACGACCTCGCCGACGTCCAGCAGCCACTCGATGCCGATCTTGTGCTCGCTCCAGTCCCACCACTCGGCGCTCGCCTTCGCCCCGCCGAGCTCCTTGGTGGTCAGCGGGCCGTCGGCGCGCAGCCGGGCGCGGACCTCGTCGCAGACCCCCTCGGGGACCTTGTGCCAGCGCCAGCCCCGCCGCAGGTAGGCGCGGCGGCGGAACGCGAACAGCGGCCAGTCGCGCATGGGCAGCACCGACGCGGCGTGCGCCCAGTACTCGAAGGCGCCGGGCGAGCCGTTCCCCCAGTAGGCGGCCTCGATCGCGCTCCGCTCGACCGGGCCCAGCCGTGCGTACGGCACCAGCTCGTGGGAGCGCGCCAGCACCGAGATGGTGTCGAGCTGGACGGCGCCCAGCCGTTCCAGCATGCCCGTCACTCCGCCCCTCGGCCGCGCGCCCAGGAACCCCTGGGCGCGCAGTTGGAGCCGCCGTGCCTCGTCCGCGCTGAGCTCTGCCTCGACCACGCCCGCGATGCTAGGGCACAACACCGACAAAACCACATTGCCGGTAACCGCGCCGCCCGCGGGTCAGGTGATCTCGAGGAGCTTCTCGCGGACGGCGTAGACGACGGCCTCCATGCGCGAATGGAGCTGGAGCTTCTCCAGGATGTTGCGGACGTGGTTCTTCACCGTGTTCTCGGAGATGAACAGCTCGCGCGCGATCTCCCGGTTGCCGAGGCCGCGCGCGACGAGCCGCAGCACCTCCATCTCCCGTTCGGTGAGGCGGGGCGCGGGGACCTGCTGGGTGCGCTCCTCGCTGCGCTTGGCCAGCGACGCGAACTCGGTGATCAGCTTGGACGCCATGGACGGGCTGATCAGCGACTGCCCGCCGTGCACGGCGCGGACCGCCTGCGGGACCTCGTCGATCGAGATCTCCTTGAGCAGGTAGCCGCTCGCCCCGGCCTTGATGGCCTCGAAGAGGTCCTCCTCCTCGTCGCTGATCGTGAGCATGACGATCTTGGCGCTGGGCGCCGCGTCCTTGATCGCCGTGCACGCCTCGATGCCGCTGCGGCGGGGCATCCGGATGTCCATCAGCACCACGTCCGGCAGCAGGTCGCCGGCCATCTCGACGGCCTCGTGGCCGTCGCCGCCCTCGCCGATGACCTCGATGTCGTCCTCGGCCTGCAGCACCATCTCCAGGCCTCTGCGGAACAGCGCGTGGTCGT
The DNA here is from genome assembly GCF_041951385.1 of Actinomadura sp. NTSP31. Lineage (NCBI taxonomy): Bacteria > Bacillati > Actinomycetota > Actinomycetes > Streptosporangiales > Thermomonosporaceae > Actinomadura > Actinomadura sp. NTSP31. The sequence continues at coordinate 94,971 of NZ_JBGNUT010000007.1, forward strand.
CCACGATGAGCACGCGGATCGGGTCGGCCGCATCGCCCGGCCGCGCGGCCCGCCGCTCGGCGGGGGTGGCGGCGCCGCCCTGCCGGGGCACCGTCACGGCTTCGCGAGCCTCGGGATTCTCGCTCACCTGAGTCGCGGCGTGGAGCAGACGCCGCTTCCCCCCTTCACTGTCAGTGATCTGAAACTACCGGAGGGTCGGGGCCGCCCCGGCGCGATCCCGGCCGCGACGACGCCCTCAGCCCCTACGTTACGGGGTCTTCCGCCGTTTTCCGCGCCTCGCGGGGCCGACGTCCGCCGACAATTCCGAGAACGCCGGCCGGCCCGGACGTCCCCGCCAGGGGACGGCGCCCGCCGGGCCGGCCGGCGCCGCGCCGATCCCGGTGCGTTCGTCACTCCTCGACGAGCCTGATCACTCCGTAGTCCCAGCCCCTTCTGCGGTAGACGACCGAGGGATGCCCGGTGGCCTTGTCGCGGTACAGGAAGAAGTCGTGCCCCACGAGCTCCATCTCGAGGAGCGCCTGCTCGATGCCCATCGGCTCGGCCTTGTGGTACTTCTCGCGGACGACGACGGGTCCGTCGCCCTCCATCGGGATGGGGATGATGCTCTCGTCCACCGGCGCGTGCACGGCCGCGGTCTCCTCCTCGGCGACCGCCGTGGCCGTGCGCTCCGCCGCACGGGACGTGCTCGCGGGCACCGCCGGCGGCACCGGTTCGGGGAGCGGTTCCATCGTGGCGGGCTTCGAGCGGCCCTTGCCGCCGTGGGCCTTGCGGCGCCCGCCGTCGCGGCGCAGCCGCGACTCCAGCTTGTCGAGCGCCAGGTCGAGGGCTCCGTAGCGGTCGTCGGCGGCGGCCTCGGCCCGGATCACCGGGCCGCGGGAACGGATCGTGAGCTCCACTCGTTCGCGCTGGTCGGCGAGCCGCGGGTTGCGTTCCTCGGACACCTCCACATCCACGCGGATGACCTTCTGGTCGAGCCGCTCGATCTTGGCGAGTTTGCTGTCGACGTGCCGACGGAACCTGTCGTTGACCTCGGTGTGCCGGCCCCTCACGATGATGTCCACGCGGGACCCCCCTTCTCCCGGTTGCGATTCACGCCCGGTCCGGGACCCCTGATGGTCCCGGACGGGCACCACAGCACGGTGGGTCGCACCCGCCCGGCCGACCTGGTCTTCGTCCCCACATCCGCCTGCTGAGGGGCTCGCGGCGCTCTCGCCACTACTGCCCTTCTCCCGGTTCGAAGGATGTCGGATCCCTCGACGGGGCAGGACTTACCTCTAAGGCGCACCGTGATCGGTCGACGAGAAGTCGCCTTACGTGGGCCGTTTCGCCTGCGCCTGGCATCGGCTAGCCGGATCGACTGCCGTGCTCCTGACGAGCACTGCGATCCGACGCAACCACGGACCCGGGCGGGTGCCATGTCAGGAACGCTAACCCCTTACGCCACGAATGTCAGGGGGGTGCGGCGAGGAAAAACTCACGGACCGTCATCGAGAGCCGCCGCAGCGGTGTCGGCGGCCGGGTCCGGACCACCGGCCGAACGCCGCGAAGGCCCCTGGCACCGGGCGGTTCGCGCCGTCGCCGCGCGCAGGTCAGACCCGAGCGCCCGGCCGGCGAAGTTGGAAAAATCTCTACCGGGCCCATGCGGTGATGTGACCGAAATTACCCGGTATGTCCGTTGGCGGGCCGGTCCTCGGCCGCCGCACCGGCTACGCATGGTCACTACCTGCCCTTCTGGATCATCGACATGAAGAAAGTCACCATGCCCGGCGCAGCGGCGTGGCCGCCACGGTCGCGGCCGCCGCCACCTCCGCGCCCGCCGCCCGCAGCGCCCGCGCCGCCTCGGCCAGCGAGGCGCCCGTCGTCACGACGTCGTCGACCAGGACGACCCGCCGGCCAGCGAGGCCCGCGCGCGGCACCGCCTCCAGCGCGCCGTGCAGGTTCGCCCTGCGCGCCGTGGCGCCGAGCCCCGCCTGGTCGGCCACGCGGCGGCATTGGCGCAGCCCGTCCACCGCGACCACCGGGACCCCGCCGGCCCGTAGCCGGCGCACCGCGACCGCCACGGCCCGCCGCATCGGATCATGGCCGCGCCGCCGCGCCGCGCCCCGCCGCGACGGGACCCACACGACCGGGGTCTCCCCCCGCGGCGCCGCCGAGCCGCCCGGCGGCGGACCCGGCCCGCCCGGCGTGCCGCGTTCTCGTGCCTCCGGCACCGCCGCGTCGACCGCCCTCGCCAGAGCCTCCCCGAGGGGGACGGCGAGCGCCGTCCGGCCATGCTCCTTGTACGCCGAGAAGATCTTCTGGATCGGGCCGTCGTACGCCGCGACCGTCCACGGAGGCGGGAGGCCGGCCGGCGCCGGGCGCGCGGGCCGGGCGGGCCCGGACAGCGCGGCCGCGCATCCGCCGCACAGCAGGACGGGCTCGCCGCCGCAACCGGCGCAGCGCTCGGGGAGCAGGAAGTCGATCAGGTCGCCGAAGAAGCTCATGACCTCGACGATGCTCGGCCCGCCCGGCGGCCGGAAGCCCCTCGCCGAAATGTGGATAACTCCGCCGCGAAGTTATCCACAGGTCCGCGTCCGGCTCAGCGGGCGTAGCTCGGATCCCGTGCCGGGGTCGGGCAGATCCAGGGGCTGTAGGAGGTGATCGGCGGGCGCTGGCGGCAAACCTGGTCCTTGCCGGACGAACTGGTGCCGATCAGCACCGGGGCTCCCGGTGCGGCCGCGATGGTGCGGGGCTCGCCGAGGGCGCCTACGCCCAGGGAGGTGATGGCGCTGCCGCTCACCGGCATCAGGTACGGCAGCGTGGGGGAGTCGCGCTTGGCGCGGCCGAGCACGGCGAGCGTGTCGTAGTCGCGCCACGCCAGGTCGACGGCGATCTGCAGCTCGGACGAGACGGGCAGGAACGAGCCGACGTCCGGGCCACCGCCCGCCCCCACGGCTATCCGGCCCATCTGCACCTCGGGACGTCCGTCGATGCGGACGATGACGGCGGCGCGGACACCGTCGCGGGCCACGCGGAAGGCGAGCACCTGGCGTCCGCCCAGGCCCCAGTGGGCGGCCCGTACGGGCGCCTTGCCGGGACGCCGCACCCACAGCCAGGACGCCTTCGTCGTGCTCTCCACCGTCCACAGGCTGCCGTCGCGGCTCCATGAGGGGGGCGTGAACCGGGCTCCGCGATGGGCGTTCAGCACGACGCGGGCGGGCGGGCTTCCGGCGACGGGCCCGGTGATGACGAGCTGGTCGCCCTCGGCGCTGAGCCCGGCGAGCTCCTGGTAGTTCGGCGATACCGCGGGGTGGGACAACCGGCCGGCGGGCCCAGTCACGACGGGCTGGGCGCGGTCGCCCTGGAGGGTGCCGATGAAGCCGGACGATCCGGCGACATAGGCGGTCTGGCGGATCTGCTCGTCGGGGTCCTGCCCGTCGGGCGAGTTGCCGTCCCAGGCGTGCACCGACTGGGTGGAGTCCGTGCCGTCGGGCGTGACGGTCTCGCCGTCGATCTGCAGGCGCCAGCGTTTGATCTCCGAGAGCTGCCGCAGCGTCCAGCTGAGCTGTGCCGACATGCGCTCCACGTTGCCGCCGCGGGCCTCCTGGGTGAGGTCGACGATCGCGAGGTCCTTGTCGATGCGGACGCTGCCGCCGCGCAGCCTCGTCCCCTGGGGGAAGGCGCTCTGCACGGCCCCCTCCAGCCAGGAGGTGGGCCCGGACAGCAGGGCCTGGACGAGCTGGGTGGGCAGCGTCTCCCGGTCCACCACGGGCAGGAAGATGCCGTTGGGGACGAGGGTGTGCTGATCCGGTGCGAAGAAGTACAGGTTGACCGTGCGCATGGCGCGTTCGACGTCGTCCTTGGTGAGGAGCAGGCCTTCCTTGTCGTTGCCCGGAAGCCCGGTGATGCGCCAGACGCCCTGCTGGGTCTTGGCGAGCTGGAAGCTGACGTCGTAGCTCTTGGGGGCGGCCGTGTACTGCCCGTCGGAGGCGATGGTGCCGAGCTGGTCGCCGGTGACGTGGACGGTGGCCTGGTTCGCGGACGTCTGCTCGACGTGGGGGTCGACCAGGCGGCTGGTCAGGACGTCCACGTACGGCCTGAGGCCGGGGTCCCAGGCGTTGGGGGTGCTCAGGTACTTCTTGGCGACCTTGTGGCCGTCGTCGAAGCTCGCGGAGGCGGTCAGGAAGCCCGAGACGACCTGGGTGGGCGTCCAGTCCGGCTGCGGGCTCACGGGGATCAGGCGGACGTACGGGTCGTCCACGCGCTCGGCCTTCTCCGCCGGCTTGCCGGTGACGACCTGGCCGCCGGTGGGCACGTTGGCGCATCCGGTCATGCACAGGACCAGGACGACCGCGACGGCGACGGCGGGCCGTACCCGCCCGGCGTGGAGGCGGCGCGTTGCGCGGCGGTCGCCGGTCAATCCCCTGCCTCCAGTTCGGCGAAGAGGGGCCGTGCGTCGCCCGCCCCGGGCGGGACGAGCGGGAGCGGTGATCCCCGCAGCTCGGCTCCGGCGACGCGCGGCAGTGACAGGCGGAACTGGGAGCCGACACCGGGTTCGCCCCATGCCTGCAGCCAGCCGCCGTGGAGCTGGGCGTCCTCCCGGGAGATGGACAGCCCCAGTCCCGTGCCGCCGGTCGTGCGTGCGCGCGCGGGGTCCGCGCGCCAGAAGCGGTCGAAGACCATCTGCCCCTCCCCCGGTTTGAGCCCGACGCCGTGGTCCCGCACGGCGACGGCGACGGCGTCGCGGTCGGCGGCGACCGACACCACGATGTCCTCGCCCTCGCCGTGCTCGACGGCGTTGACGACGAGGTTGCGCAGGATCCGCTCCACCCTGCGGCGGTCCACCTCGGCCATGCACGGCTCGCCCGGCAGCTGCAGGACGACCTTGCTGCCCTTGCGCTCGGCGAGGCCCTGGATGTCGCCGACGACGCGCAGCACCAGGTCGCGCATGTCGAGCGACTCGGCGTCGAGCGTCGCGGCGCCGGCGTCGTGGCGGCTGATCTCCAGCAGGTCGGCCAGCAGCGACTCGAAGCGTTCGAGTTGGCTCTGCAGCAGTTCCGCCGAGCGGCCCACGGCGGGGTCGTCGAAGGTGTCGCGGTTCTCGTAGAGCATGTCGGCCGCGATCCTGATGGTGGTCAGCGGCGTGCGGAGCTCATGGGAGACGTCGGAGACGAACTGGCGCTGCAACTGGGACAGGTCCTCCAGTTCGCCGATCTTCTCCTGGAGGTTGGCGGCCATGTCGTTGAAGGACCGGGCCAAGCGCGCCAGGTCGTCCTCCCCGCGCACACGCATGCGCTCTTCCAGCCGCCCTGCGGCGAGCCTCTGCGCCCCCTGCGCGGCCAGCCGCACCGGGATGACGACCTGGCGCGTCACCAGGGAGGCGATGGCGGCCAGGAGCAGCACCAGGACGACGCCCACGCCGACCATTGAGCGGCTCACGTTGGTGAGGGTCCTCTGCTCCTGCTCCAGTGGGAACAGGTAGTACAGCTCGAACTGCCCGGCCTTGCCGCCCACGATGAGGCCGCGCTCGGACGGATGGCCCCCGACATAGGTGAGCTTGCCGTAGGTGTAGGCGCGCGCGCCGGCGGGGGCGTGCTTGAGCTCGTCCCGGAGACGCTGCGGGACGCTCTCCTTACGGAGTTCGTTGGTGGCGTACCCGTCGAAGTACTCGGCGGTGGTGTCCCGGATGTACACCTCGTACAGGCCGGACGGGCCACTGCGCGCCTTCAGCCGGTTCACCACCGCGTTGAGGCGGCTGCCGTCCTCGGTGGCGGCGGACGTGTTGCCCAGGTCCCGCTGTACCTGCGCCAGACCCTCGTCCAGCTGGAGACGGGCAGCCTTGACCTTCCCGTCCATGAGGGCGGACGAGACCTGCTGCATCAGGAACGCGCCCAGGATGGCCACCACGATCGCCGAGATGAACAGCGTCGAGGTGACCACGCGCACCTGGATGGAGCGGCGCCAGCGCACGGAGCCGCGGCGCGCCGTCCCGCGCAGGACGCGCCGCAGCGCCACCAGGCCGCGCCGCGCCAGGCGCTTGGCCCCCGTCGTGGCGACCCTCACGACGGGTCCTGGCGGCGTGGTGTGCTCTCGGTCATCGGCGTGCCGTTCCGGCTGTCACGAGGGGTGCGGGACCGCGAGGTCAGGCGGGACCGGCCTTGTAGCCGACGCCGCGCACGGTGACGACGATCTCGGGCCGCTCGGGATCCTTCTCGATCTTGGCGCGGAGCCGCTGCACGTGCACGTTCACCAGGCGGGTGTCGGCGGCGTGCCGGTAGCCCCAGACCTGCTCCAGCAGGACCTCGCGGGTGAAGACCTGGCGCGGTTTGCGGGCGAGGGCGACGAGCAGGTCGAACTCCAGCGGGGTGAGGGGGATGTGGCGGTCGGCGCGCTTCACCGAGTGCCCGGCCACGTCGATGGTGATGTCCCCTATCTGCAGGGTCTCGGGAGCGGGCTCGTCGGTGCGGCGCAGGCGCGCACGCACACGAGCGACCAGCTCCTTGGGCTTGAACGGCTTGACGATGTAGTCGTCGGCGCCTGATTCCAGGCCGAGGACCACGTCGACGGTGTCGCTCTTGGCGGTCAGCATGACGATCGGCACGCCGGACTCGGCGCGGATCTGCCGGCAGACGTCGATGCCGTCGGCGCCCGGCAGCATCAGGTCCAGCAGCACCAGGTCGGGCCGGGTCTCCCGGAACGCCTCGAGCGCCTTGTCGCCGTCGTGCACGAACGACGGCTCGAAGCCCTCGCCCCTCAGCACGATGCCGAGCATCTCGGCGAGTGCGAGATCGTCGTCGACGACCAGTACACGTCCTCTCATGGCCCTCATCGTCACAAAGTCGGGGTTCGGTGGAGTGGGGTGAGACGCTCCGGCCCCACCTCGCCAGGGAGAGATATGCCTTGGCGTGCAAGGTTACCTGCGTTTGCCTCGTACATGACTCCTCCAGGCGTCCGGTGGGCGGCCCCTTGGCATGCGCCAGGGCGCGACATGGCAGGCGGGTGGCCTTATACGCGCCTTATACGACACCCCACACAAGGGCGGGATTGTAAACGGGACTCCCGAAACCCATGCCAGGTTGACCGAGATCGGCAGCATTCGTCCGGTACGGGGGCCCGTCAGGGCACAGATCGCCATCGACCGGTCCGGTGACGGCATTTGCGGCGGCTCGCCCGTGACAGGATGACCTGACCGGCGGCCACGGCCACCATGGGCCGTCCACGCCGGGACACCCCCGCCGAACACCGCAGGGAGCCGACATGCCGGGACCGGACGGCTGGGACGACGACGCGGACGCCGACGTCCCGTTCCGCCCCATGTCCATCTCGGAGATGCTCGACGGCGCCATCGCCGGGATCCGGCGCCGTCCGCGTACGTCGCTGGGCATCGCCCTGGCGTTCAGCACCGTCATTCAGGTGGCGAGCTCGGTGGCGGCGTACTTCTTCATCGGCAACGAGGCGCGCGACGAGGTCACGCCAGGGGTGCTCATCCGCTCCTTCGGGGCGCAGTTGACCCTCGCGCTCATGGGGCTGGTGCTGTCGGCCTACGGGATCCTCGTCCTGTCGGGGCTGCTCGCGCCGATCTTGGGCCGGGAGCTGGTGGGCCTGCCGATCGCACCGCGCCAGGCCTGGCGCGATTCCCGGCCACGGCTGGGCCGCCTCGCCGCCACGGCGGCGGTGGTGCTGCTGGTACCGCTCCTGGCGATGACGGCGCCGATCCTCCCGTTCATCCTCCTGGTGGCCTCGGGCGCGCATCCGGCACTGGGGGCGCTGGCGGCGGTCGTCGGCTTTCCCATCGGCATAGGGCTGATGGTGTGGTCATACGTCCTGCTCGTTCAGGCCGTACCGGCCGTGGTGCTGGAGCGTACGACGGTCGGGGGCGCGCTGGGCCGGGCGTGGGTGCTTTCCAAGGGCCGGTGGCTCCGCACGTGCGGGACGCTGCTGCTGGCGATCCTCATCACGGTGTTCATGGGGTTCTTCGCCCTGCGGATCCCGTTCCTGGTCATCCAGCTGCTCTTCTTCGGCATCGGCTCCGACGGCGGGTCGACGATGGGCGCACTCACGGTCGACACGGTGGGGCGCATCATCAGCTGGTCGGTGGTGCTGCCGTTCGACGCCGGCGTCATCGCGCTGCTCTACATGGACCGACGGATGCGCCGCGAGGGACTGGACTTGGACCTGCGCACGCGAGGACGTTCCGCCGCCGCGGTGGCGGCCGGTTCCGGCCGTGACGGCCCCACCCCCACCGCCGGTCCCGGCGATACGGGCGACCAAGGCGACGACGTCGATGGGGAAGGCTTCATCGACCTGTGGCGGCCGCGCCCGGTGGGCGCCTGGAGGGGAACCGGTCCGGAAGCGGGGGCGCGTCCGTGATGCTCGATCCGATCGGCCGCGACGAGGCCCGCGACATGGCCCGCCGGGAGCTGGACAAGCAGATCTACCAGCGCGACAAGCCGTCCTGGCTGGAGCGCGTGTGGGACCGCTTCACCGACTGGCTCCACGACCTGTTCAGTCACGCCGCCCAGCCGAACGCGCACGGCAACGGCGGCGGGTGGCTCTCGATAGCGGTCATCGTGGTGATCGCTCTGGTGGCGGTGGCGCTCGTCGTGTGGCTGATGTGGGACCGCCGCAACCCGCGTTCCAGGAAGGACCCGCTCCTGGACGACAAGCCCTCGACGGCCCTCGACCATCGCGAGGCGGCGGAACGGCTCGCCGCGCAGGGGCAGTGGGCGGAGGCCATCCGGGAGAGGCTCCGCGCCATCGCCCGCGACCTGGAGGAGCGCGCGGTACTGGCGCCCCGTCCCGGCCGCACGGCGGACGAGCTGGCGGCGGAGGCCGGTGAGGCGGTGCCGGACCTCGCGGACGCGCTGCGCGCCGGCGTGCGGATCTTCGATGACGTCTGGTATGGCGACCGCCCCGGGACCGCCGAGGGATACGGGCAGGTCAAGGAGCTGGACGAGCGGTTGCGCGCGGCGCGTCCGAAGCCGCTGGAGTCCGACGGGCTCGTCCCGGCGGCGGTCGGCGCCGACGACCCGGACGGGGGCCCGCGATGGTGATCGAGTCGCCGGCCCAGGGGCGGCGCACGCAGGGCGGCGAGCCGTCCGCCCGCCAGGTCGCCGGGCGCCGCTGGCGGTCGGCGCGCGGTGTCGTGGCGGCGCTGTTCGCCATGGTCGTGATCGCGGTGATCCTTGCCGCGCTGCGCCCGTCCGACTCCCCGGAGCGGCTGGATCCGGCCTCGCCGAAGACGGACGGCTCGCGCGCGCTCGCGGAGATCCTCAAGCAGCACGGGACGCCGGTGACGGTGGCGAGGCACGCCGAGGATGCCGTCGACCGCTCCGGCGCCGGCACCGTCATGGTGGTGACCCACAGCGAGCGGCTCACCCAGAACGACATCGACCGGATGCGGGGCGCGCAAGGCGCCCTGCTGCTCGTCGAACCCACGTCGCCCGTGCTGGAGGCGCTGGCGCCCGGCGTGGAGATGAACGGCACCAGCTTCGCCAATGCGGCCGAACCCGGGTGCTCCCTTCAGGCCGCCACGCTCGCGGGCACGGTGGCGTTCGACCAGTCGCAGACCTATGAGGCGTCCGGCAACGCCGCCGTCTGCTACCGGGCGGACGATCAGGCGCGGCTGGTCCAGGTCCAGGACGGTCCCCGGACCGTCACGGTGCTGGGCTCCAGCGCGCCGCTGACCAACCGGCATCTCGCGGAAGAGGGCAACGCCGCGCTGCTGATGAACCTCGCGGGGGCGCGCCAGTCCGTGGTGTGGCTGGCCCCCGACATGCCCACGGAAGGCGCCGGCGCGGGACAGGAGTCGCTGACCGACCTGCTCCCCTTCGGCGTCAAGCTGTTCTTCCTGGAGCTGGTCGTCGCGGTCGTCCTGGTGGCGCTGTGGCGGAGCCGGCGCCTCGGCCCCGTCGTGGCGGAGGCGCTCCCCGTGGTCGTCCGGTCCGCCGAGACGGTCGAGGGGCGCGCGCGCCTGTACCGGGCCGCCCGTGCCCGGGACCGGGCCGCGGGCGCGCTGCGCTCGGGCGCCCGCGAGCGCCTCGTCCCGCTCCTCGGCCTGCCGCGCAGCAGCGCGCAGGACCCCGCGGCCGCGCAGGAGATCGTCACGGCCGTGGCCCGCCGGACCGCCCACGACGAGGCGTACGTCGGCGCGGCCCTGTACGGTCCCGACCCCCAGGACGACGCCGGGCTGATCGCCCTCACCGCCGTCCTCGATGACCTTGAAAGGCAGGTACGCCAGTCGTGAACCACCCTGTTGACCTCGGGAAGGACGACGGGCCCGGACTGTCCCCCGGCGGTGGCGCGCCGAGTGACACCCCGCCCGGAGCCGAGGGCATGTCGGAGGAGGCCCGGCGGCAGGCCGAGACCGCCCGCGCGGCGCTCGCGGCGCTGCGCGGCGAGGTCGCCAAGACGGTCGTCGGCCAGGACTCGGTGGTGACCGGGCTCGTCATCGCGCTCCTGTGCCGCGGCCATGTGCTGCTGGAGGGCGTCCCCGGCACCGCGAAGACACTGCTCATCAAGACGCTGTCGCGGGCCCTCGACCTCGGTTTCAAGCGCGTGCAGTTCACCCCCGACCTGATGCCGGGCGATGTGACCGGGTCGCTGGTGTACGACAACAGGACCGCGGAGTTCGAGTTCCGCGAGGGCCCGGTCTTCACCAACCTGCTGCTCGCCGACGAGATCAACCGGACTCCGCCGAAGACGCAGGCGTCCCTGCTGGAGGCCATGGAGGAGCGGCAGGTCTCGGTGGAGGGCGACGCGCGCGCCCTGCCCGACCCGTTCGTGGTGTGCGCGACGCAGAACCCGATCGAGTACGAGGGCACCTACCCCCTGCCCGAGGCGCAGCTCGACCGGTTCCTGGTGAAGCTCACCGTCCCCGTCCCCACGCGGGACGAGGAGATCATGGTGCTGCAGCGGCACGCCGCCGGGTTCGATCCACGCGACCTGTCGGCGGTGAAGCCCGTGGCGGGCGCCGCCGAGCTGGCGGCCGGGCGCGCCGCCGTCCGGACGGTGCACCTGGATCCCAAGGTCGCCGCCTATGTCGTGGACCTGTGCCGCGCGACGCGCCAGTCCCCGTCGCTCCAGCTGGGCGTCTCCCCGCGCGGCGCCACGGCGCTGCTCGCCACCGCGCGCGCGTGGGCGTGGCTGTCCGGCCGCGACTACGTGACGCCGGACGACGTGAAGGCGCTGGCGCGGCCGACGCTCCGCCACCGCGTTCAGCTGCGTCCCGAGGCCGAACTGGAGGGCGCGACCGCAGACGGGGTGCTGGAGGGCATCCTCGCTCACGTCCCCGCCCCGCGCTGATGGCGCTCACCGGACGCCTGGGGCTGCTGGCGCTGCTCGGCGCGCTCGTGCCGATCCTGCTGCCGAGCTGGTGGACGCTGCTCGCGATCTGGGGCGTCCTGCTGCTCGGCGTCGTGGCGGACCTCGCGCTGGCCGGCAACGTGCGGGCGCTGCGGTTCCACCGGTCGGGCGCCACCTCCGTCCGCCTCGGTGAGACGGCGCAGGTGACGCTCGTCGTGGAGAACCTCGGCCGGCGCAGGCTCAAGGCGCGGCTGAGGGACGTGTGGCCGCCCAGCGCCGCCGCCGCGCCCCGGATGGTGCGCGTGGACGTTCCGGCCGGGGAGCGCCGCCGCGTCGACATGGCGCTGACGCCGACCCGGCGCGGCGACCGGCGCGCCGTGACCGTCGTGGTCCGCTCGGTGGGCCCGCTGGGGCTGGCCGCCAGGCAGCTGTCGCGGTCCGCGCCCTGGACCGTCCGGGCGCTGCCCGCGTTCCCCTCGCGCCGCCACCTGCCCGCGAAGCTGGCGCGCCTGCGGGAGCTGACCGGCGCGCACGTCGCGCTCATCCGCGGCCAGGGCACCGAGTTCGACTCGCTGCGCGAGTACGTCGACGGCGACGACGTCCGCTCCATCGACTGGCGGGCCACCGCCCGGCGCGGGGACGTGGTGGTCCGGACGTGGCGTCCCGAACGCGACCGGAGGATCTACCTGGTGCTCGACACCGGCCGCACGTCGGCGGGCCGTGTCGGGGACATCCCGCGGCTGGACTGCTCCATGGACGCGGCGCTCCTGCTGGGCGCGCTGGCGTCCCGGGCCGGCGACCGGGTCGACCTCCTCGCCTACGACCGGCGCGTTCGTACGCGCGTCGAGGGCGCGTCCCGCACGGACCTGCTCCCGGCGATGGTGCACGCGATGGCCCCGCTGGAGCCGGAGCTGCTGGAGTTCGACGCGGCGGGGATGGTGTCGACGCTCATGGCGCGGGTCCGGCAGCGGTGCCTGGTCGTGCTGCTGACCGAGCTGAACACCGCCGCGATCGAGGAGGGCCTGCTGCCGCTGCTGCCGCGGCTGACGGCCCGCCACCTCGTCATGATCGCCGCCGTCGCCGACCCGCGGGTCGGCGAGATGGCCGACGGACGCGGCGATCTCGCGGCGGTGTATGACGCGGCCGCCGCCGAGCGGGCTCGGGCCGAGCGCCGCCGGCTCACCGCCGAGCTCCGCACGCACGGGGTCGAGGTCGTGGACGCGCCGCCTCAGGAAATCGCTCCCGCCCTCGCGGACGCCTACCTCGCGCTCAAGGCCGCCGGGCGCCTCTGAACGGCTCAGCGTCGCCCTCAGCGGCGCCTGGGCCGCCGCCAGTCGCGCCGACGCGACGACTCCGGACGGCCCGGTTGCCGGTTGATGGGGGTTCGCCGGGATTGGCGTCCCGGCGCCGGGCCCGGTGAGGGCTCTCGCGCCGGGCTCTCGCGCCGGGCTCAGCCGGCGACCGGGACGAGGTCCGGACGGAGCTCGGCGTCGCCCGTCTCCCCCTGGCGGGTGGCGCGGCGCCCGAGCACGATCACGTAGCTGAGGAACGCCGCCTCGGCGACCACGCCGATCGCGATGCGCAGCCAGGTGATGTGCACCCAGCCGGTGACGAAGCCCTCGATGAGGCCGGACACCAGGAGCACGGCGACGAGCCCGATGGCGATGCTGATCGCGGCGCGCCCCTCCTCCGCGAGCGCCTGGCCGCGGCGGCGGCGCCCGGGGTCCACGACCGTCCAGCCGAGCTTCAGGCCACCCGCGCACGCGAGGTACACCGCGGTCAGCTCCAGCAGGCCGTGCGGCAGGATCAGCCCGAAGAACACGTCGCCCTTGCCGTAGGCGAACATCAGCCCGCCCGTGACACCGAGGTTGAGCTGGTTCATCAGCAGCACGTAGACGGTCGGGATGCCCAGCAGGATGCCGAAGATGAGCGCCACCGCCGACACCCACGCGTTGTTCGTCCACACCTGGAACGCGAACGACGCCGCCGAATGCTCGGTGTAGTAGTTCGCGAAGTCGTGCTCGACGAGGTCCCGCACCTCGTTCGGCGTGCCGATGGTCGACTGCACGTGCGGGCTGTGCACGACCCAGATCGCCAAGGCCAGCGACAGCAGGTTGCCGAGCACCGCGTTGCCGAGCCACCACCAGCGCATCCTGTAGGCGGCGGCGGGGAACGACACCGTCGCGAACCTGGTCACGTCGCGCCACATCGGCGCCTGCGCGCCCGCCACCGCGGCCCGGGCCCGTGCCACGAGCGACGACAGCCGCCCCACGAGGTCCGGGTCCGGTGAGCTCGACCGGACGACCGACAGATGCGTGGCCGTCCGCTGGTACAGCTCGACCAGCTCGTCGGCCTCCGCCCCGGTCAGCCTGCGGCCGCGGTTGATGAGATGCTCCAGCCGTTGCCAGTCGGCGTTGTGCGCGGCCACATAGGCGTCGACGTCCACCCGGGGAGACTAACGCCTCGACCGGCGAAGGCGGCAAAATGGACCGGCCCCGCATGGGAGGATCAGGACATGGCCGAACTCGTCACCGGCGAGGCCGTCGCGCTCGACATCCGCGTCGCGCGCCTGGCCAGCCGGGGCTGTGCCCTGCTGCTGGATCTGCTGCTCCAGCTCATCCTGCTGAACGTCACCCTCTACGTGGCGGGCCTGACGGCCCTCGTGGCGGACGAGGCGTGGACGATAGGGCTGTCCCTGATCGCCGTCGTCGCGGTGGTGGTCGGCTACCCGTGCGTTTTCGAGACGCTGTCGCGCGGGCGGACGCTGGGCAAGATGGCCGTCGGGATCCGGGTCGTGGCCGACGACGGAGGACCGATCAGGTTCCGGCAGGCGCTCGTGCGCGCGCTGGCCGGCTTCCTGGAGTTCTGGACCCTCTACGGGGCGCCCGCCCTGATCACCTCGTTCTGCAACCGGCGCGGGAAGCGGCTCGGCGACCTGTTCGCCGGGACGATCGTCATCCAGGAGCGGATCCCCGCGTCCGGCCGCCTCGGCCCCGTCGCCGTCATGCCCCCGCAGCTCGCCTGGTGGGGGCCGTCGCTCGAGCTGTCGATGCTGTCGGACGAGCTGGCGATGACGGCCCGCCAGTACCTGGCGCGCTTCTGGGAGCTGCTGCCCGAGGTGCGCGATTCGCTGGGGCAGCGCATCGCGGCGCAGGTCGTGGAGGTCATCAGCCCACCGCCGCCGCCGGGCGTCCGCCCCGAGATCCTGCTGTCCGCCGTGCTCGCCGAGCGCCGCCGCCGCGAGGAATGGCGGCTCGCCGAGCGCCGCGCCCGCCGGCTGCGCCGCACCGGGCAGGCGCACTGGGCCGAGGCCCCCGCTCCCGTGCCGGCGATGGCCATGGCCGGAACAGGCCAGGCACCGCCGCCTCCCGGATGGCAGGGACCGCCCCCAGGGCCGTCCCAGCCGGGCCCTTACGCACCGGGCCCTTACGCACCGGGCCCTTACGCACCGGGCCCGCGCCCGACAGGCGGTTACCCGGCTGCGGGCTACCCGGCAGGCCCGTACCCCAGCGGCCCGTACGCACCCGGCCCGTACGCACCCGGCCCGCAAGCACCCGCTCCGTCGTACGCGCCCGGCCCGTACGCACCCGGCCCGTACGCGCCCGGTCCGTATCCGGCGCAGGGCATGCCTCCCGGCCGGTACCCGGACGGCGGCGTACCGCCGGGCCGGTAGGCGGCGCGGCAGCGCCGGGCCGTTCCCGAGCGCCGTCCGACCAGCGGCGGGATCGCCGCTTTGTCATCAACAGCCGTAACCCGGCACGGTTGTTGTGCATTTCTCCGACTTCCCCGGGCCCGGTCCGCCTCCTAATATCCGAACAAATTTCACGTTCAGGAGGCGGGATGCGCGTCCGCACTGCGCTCGGCCGGATCACCCTCACCACCGCGCTCGCCCTCGGCGGGGCGGCGGGGACCGCGGCGGCCGGCGCCCCCGCGCACGCGGACCCCGCGCCGCTCCCCACGATCACCGACGACCAGGGCCGGACGCTCATCCTGCACGGCCTCAACACCGCGAGCAGCGCGAAGGGAACCAGCGGGCTGCCCTGGATCGGCCGGGACGACGTCGTCCGCGAAGCCCGGGAGATGGGCACCGACTCCGTCCGGTACCTGATCCAGTGGAAGAACGTCGAGCCCGAGCCCGGCCGTTACGACGACGCCTATCTCGACGGCGTCGCGGAACGCGTGGCCTGGTACCGGGAGCAGGGCATGCACGTCATCCTGGACATGCACCAGGACATCTACGGACCCGCCGCGTGCACCGGTGCCGGCAACGGCGCCCCCGCCTGGGCCACCTTCACCGATGGCCTGCCCTGCACACCGCAGGACCCGTGGGTGCTCACCTACCTCCAGCCCGCCGTACTGCGCGCGTACGACAACTTCTGGAACAACACCGGGAAACACCCGGAGTTGATGGAGCGGTACGCGGCGATGTGGCAGCACGTGGCACGGCGCTTCGCCGAGGACCCCGCCGTACTGGGCTACGACCTGATGAACGAGCCGTTCGGCGGGACCAGGCAATTCGGGTTCTTCGAAGGCCCCATCCTCACCCCCTTCTACCAGCGCGTCGTCAACGCCATCCGGAAGGTCGACAAGGACAACTGGGTGTTCGTGGAACCCCAGGCCCTCGGGTCCAACGAGGGCGCCGAGTCGTCCATCGGCGTCGTCGAGGACCCGCGGCCCGGCACGCCCCACATCGTGCTGGCCCCGCACTTCTATCCGGGTGGCGTGGACCTCGGCGGCTCCTATGACGGCGCCACGAAACTGCTCGTCCAGGCACAGTTCGCCTTGTGGAAGCGCAACATGCCCGCTGCGGCGCGCCGCCTGAACGCCCCGATGTGGCTGGGAGAAGTGGGCGGGATGGGACAGGACGCTTCAGGAGCGTCGGACTTCACCGGCGACTGGCTCTCGATGGCGGACGACCTCGGCATCGGCTGGGCGTACTGGTCCAACGACCCCGGTTCCTCCGGCGTGACCGACGGCAAGGGGAATCCGACGCTGTTCGCCAAACTCCTGGCGCGCCCCTATGCCCGGGCCATAGCGGGCACCCCTGTGAAGACGTCGTACTCCTCGAACACCCTCACGGTCTCGTGGCGCAACAAGTCCGGCGTATCGGGACCGACGGAGATCTGGTTCCCGTCCACCCCGAAGGTCGCCTCGACCGATCCGGACGGCAAGTGGAGGACGGCCTGGGACGCCGACCGCAACGTCCTGTCCGTTTGGGCCGACCCGAACACCGCCGCCCACACCGTCACCGTCAAGCCATAGTCGCTACTACACGGCCTTACGCGGCGCTGCTCCAGGCACGGCGCGCCACAGGCGGCAGGACACGACCGAAGACGTGACCCGCGAAGTGGCCGCCGGCCAGCAGCGTCCACTCGTCCTCCAGTTCGGTGAGCAGCGCCTCCCGGGTCGCCGCCGCCTCCGCAGGGGCGTCGTCGAAGAGGAACCCCCAGTCGCTCTCGGCGACCTGGACCTGGCAGTGCATCACGTCGCCGAGGATGACCAGGCGGCGGTCGTCGCCCGGCCCGGTGACGACGAGGCTCTGGTGGCCGGGCGTGTGGCCGGGAGTCGCGCGGACACAGATTCCGGGCGCGATGTCCTGCCCGTCCTCGACGAACTCGACACGGCCCGCCAGGGGCCCCTGCACGGCGAGGGGGTCAGGGCCGATGGCCTCCGCCGTTCCCATCCAGTGCTTCCACTCGGCCTCGGCGACGAGGTGGCGAGCGTTGGGGAACGTCAGGCCGCTGGGGGCGCTCGCTTCGGGGAGCGTGGGGCCGGGGGCCACGTCAGTGGTCCAGCCCACGTGGTCGTGGTGCAGATGGGTGTAGACGACCGTGTCGACGTCCTCCGTGGTGAGTCCTTCCGCAGCGAGGCTGCGCAGCAGCGTTCCGCCCTTGAACGACGCGAGGTCGGGGACCTCGAAGTCCACCTCGCCCAGGCCAAGGTCCACCAGGATGACGCGGTCGCCAGTGCGGACGAGGAACGAGCCGATGCTGATGGGGAGCCGCCCATCGGCATCCAGGAACTCGTGGTGCGTCGCCCAGCCGGTGGGGGCGCTCGCAGGGAACACCGCTGTGGGGACGACCCTGGCGTAACCGTCGGGCAGGAAGGTGACGGTGGTGCCGCCAAGGCGGACCTGTGCGCGGGAAGCCGGATGAACCATGACCATCCTCTCGTGGGCGGCCTCCGGCGGAGACCGTTGCACCCACTATCGGAGAGTCACTAACTACTGGGAAGTACGCACTTGCAAGTGCGCGTCCCCACCGGAGTCGAACTCCAGCCGCGCCCGCTCCACCTCGTTGATGTGCTTCTCCGCCCAGCTCCGGACGGCGGCCAGCGGTTCCTCGAGCGTCCGGCCGAGGTCGGTCAGCCGGTACTCGACCTTCGGCGGCACCGTCGGGTGGACGCGCCGGGTCACCAGCCCGTCGCGCTCCATGCTGCGGAGCGTCTGGGTGAGCATCTTGTCGCTGATGCCGTCGATCTCCGCGCGGAGTTCGGAGAAGCGCCGCGTCCCCTCGAACAAGGCGCCGACTATCAGCGCGGTCCATTTGTCGGCGATCCGGTCCAGTGCCGCACGCGACGGGCATGGCGCGCTGTACACGTCGGCCGGCTTCCCGTCGGGCAGCCAGGCCAGGGGCGAGCGTCCCGGCGTGCCCGGACGCGGCCTGCGGGTGCGCGGTGCTCTCGGCATGCCACCACACTAACCATCGGTTAGTACACAGTCAGCGGCCGGCGTGGTGCGGTGCCGGACTCCGGCTGGATTCCGGCTCGTGCGGGGCCGGACGGCGCCGTTCGAGCCGGAGCAGGGCCACCAGCGCGGCCAGCGCGAGCGCGGCGACGGCCGCGGTGAACGCCACGGCGGCACCGCGCAGCCCGAAGGCACTGGCGGCGACACCGACCAGGACCACCGGCAAGGAGATGCCGGCGTAGGCGGCGAGGAAGAAACTCGAAACCGTCTGGGAGCGCTGGGCGGCCGGCGTGCTGGCGGTGACGGCGGCCAGACCGGCCCGGAAACCGAGGCTCTGCCCTAGGCCGACCACGATGGGGCCGGTAACGAGCAGGGGAAGCGACTCGGCCAGGAGCGCCCCGGCAATGGCGGCGAGTCCGACGACGAGCACCGCGCACCCCGCCGGCAAGGCGATCCGTTCCGGGACCTTGGCGAAAATGACCTGTCCGGCCGTGGAGGCGCCGAACATGGCGAACACGACCAGCCCCGCAAGGGCCCGGTCCGGCCGGTGCAGCACTCCGACCAGGATCCCCGGCACCACGGCCGTGACGAGGCCGAAGACCGCGAACGCCGCGAACGCCGCAATGGCCGCTGGGACGAACACCGGCCG
Source organism: Actinomadura sp. NTSP31 (assembly GCF_041951385.1). Taxonomy (NCBI): domain Bacteria; kingdom Bacillati; phylum Actinomycetota; class Actinomycetes; order Streptosporangiales; family Thermomonosporaceae; genus Actinomadura; species Actinomadura sp. NTSP31. The sequence continues at coordinate 113,588 of NZ_JBGNUT010000007.1, forward strand.
CACCTCGACGGGGACGGCGGGACGCTGTGCACGCGGCCATACGGTCCGGCGGTCCCGCACGGTCTCCGGTGCCGCCAGAACGGCGACGAACGCAAGCGCCAGCAACACGAGGTCCACCACGAACGGAACGGCCAGTGGATGGGGCGCGTATTCGGCGAGCAGCCCCGCGAGCAGCGGACCGCAGCCGAGCCCGAACATGTTGACGGCCGCCGCCAGCAATGCCGCCCCGCCGCGCCGCTCGGGCCGGACCAGTTCGACCAGCGTCACCGTCCCGGTCGCCGTGACTACGCCGGCCGACAGGCCCGACAGCACCCGTGCCGCCAGCAGGACGGGCACGTCCCCCGCCACCAGGTACACCACCGCCGCGACCATCGACACGGCGACGCCCGCGAGCATCACCCGGCGGCGCCCGAGCGCGTCGGACGACCGGCCGAACAGCAGCGCGAGGATCACTCCGGCCGCGTAGACGGCGAAGACGACGGTCGTGACCAGGCTCCCGAAGCCGAACCGCTGCTGGTAGATCGGATACAGCGGCGTCGCGAGGGTCGTGCCGAGCATGACGGCCCAGAAGGCGTACGCCATGCACACCGGGCCGATGCCGGCCCGCACGTTCCGCTCCGGCCGCGTCCCCCGAGCCTCCATGAATCCTCCCTTTCCACTCAAACCACCCTTCCCAGGGTGGCGGAGGCAGCCATCATCAGTCCAACGCATGAATCCGATGCTCATCATCGCTACTGTCGATTCATGGAGCTGCGCCAGCTCGAGCACTTCGTCGCGGTCGCCGAGGAACTGCACTTCACCCGCGCCGCCGCCCGCGTCCACGTCGTCCAGTCCAGCCTGTCCAGCTCGATCGGCGCCCTCGAACGGGAACTCGGCGCCCGGCTGTTCACCCGCACCAACCGCCGCGTCGCGCTGACCGAGGCGGGCCGCGCCCTGCTGCCGTCCGCCCGCCGCGCGCTGGCCGCCGCCGAGAGCGGCCGCGACGCCGTCGCCGGGGTGCGCGGCCTCGTGCGCGGCCGGCTGACGATCGGCGCGATCCAGACCCTCGGCGTCCTCGACCTGCCCGCAGTGCTCGCCCGCTACCACCGGCGCCATCCCGGCGTCACCGTCCGGCTGCGGCACGCGGGCGCCGCCGCCCTCGCCCGCGAGACCGCCGCCGGGACGCTCGACCTGGCGTTCGTCGACCGGGCGACCGGCGAGCCCGGCCTCACCGAGCATCCGCTCGGCGGCGACCGGCTCGTCCTCGCCGTTTCCCGCGACGACCCGCTGGCCTCGCGCGGCGCGATCCGCCTCGCCGATCCCGCGCTGGCCGGCCGCGACTTCGTCGAATACCGCGCCGACTCCGCGCTGCGCGCCCAGATCGATGCCGCCTGCGCCGACGCCGGCCTCGACCGGCGGATCGTCGCCGAGGTCGACACCATCCAGTACCTGGTGGAACTCGTCGGCCACGGGCTCGGCGCGGCCCTGCTCCCGCCTCAGGCCCTCCGCAACGCCGCGGACCGCGTCGCCGCCGTCCCGACCGATCCCCCGCTGCACCGCACCCTCGTCGCCGTCACTCCCACCACCCGCCCCCTGCCCCCCGCGGTAGAAGCCCTACTGGCGCTCCTTCCGCGCCCCTAGCCGGCAGCGAACCGCGCCGGCCGACCGGCTCCAGTAATCCCGAATCTCCGAGCCACTGGCTCAGGGCGATCCGCCCGAGATCGGCGGCTACCGCCTCATCGCCCGGCTCGGCGCCGGCGGAATGGGGAGGGTATTCCTCGGCAGCACGCAGAGCGGGCGGCACCTGGCCATCAAGGTCGTCCGTCCCGAATTCGCCGACGATCCGGAATTCCGCCGCCGGTTCGCCCAAGAGGTGACCGCCGCCCAGCGGGTGCAGAACCTCTACACCGCGCCGGTCATCGACGCCGATCTCAACGGGCCCGTTCCCTGGCTGGCGACCGCCCACATTCCCGGGCCCTCGCTCGCGTCCGCCGTCGCCGAGTCGGGCCCGCTGCCCCTGGCGGCGCTGCCCACGCTGGGGGCGGGGATCGCCGAGGCGCTGCAGGCCATCCACCGCGCCGGGGTCGTCCACCGGGACCTGAAGCCGTCCAACGTGCGGCTGGCGGGCGACGGCCCGCGCGTCATCGACTTCGGGATCGCCCGCGCCGCCGACGCCACCCCCCTCACCCGGACGGGCGGCGTCGTCGGATCGCCGCAGTTCATGGCCCCGGAACAGGTGCGCGGCGACGCCTCCACCGCCGCCCTCGACGTCTTCGCGTTCGGCTCGCTGCTCTACTTCGCCGCGACGGCCCGCAGCCCCTTCGGGGACGGCGACGCGCAGGCCGTCATGTTCCGGATCGTCCAGGAGGAGCCCCGGCTGGACGGCTGCCCGGAAACGCTGCGGCCGCTGATCGAACGCTGCCTCGAAAAGGCCCCCGCCCGCCGCCCGGCCGACGACGAGCTGCTGGCCGAGCTCGCCGGCATGCGGTCGGCCGGCGCCGCGGCCTGGCCGCCGGAGCCGGTCACCGAGTCGCTGCGCGCGTTCGCGGCGGTCCCCGCTCCCGGGCCGCCCGGCACCGTGACCACCGGCCCGTACACCACGGCCCCGCACAGCACGGGCGCGGCGGGGCCGCCCGCACCGCCCCCGCCGGGCCGGACGGCGGGCACCGTCAACGGCAGGACGTTGCTGCTCGTGGGCGGCGGCGTCGTGGCGCTCCTCCTGGTGTTCGCGATCCTCGTCGTCCTCTCGAACATGGTCGGCGGCGGGAAGGGGAACAGCGCCGCGGGAGGCGCCGCCACGACGTCCGCACCGCCGCAGGACGTCACCGAGGAAACGCCGGACCCATCGCAGCCCGCTGCCTCGACACCCTCGGCGAGTCCCAGCGGCGGAGTGACGCCGAAGCCGCCCGGCTCGTTCCTGGGCGAATACAAGGGCATCGACATCACCACCGGGTACTACATCATTTTCAACGACGACCCGAGGCGCCCCAAGAAGGGCGACAGTGGGGGTGATCTGTCGATCGACCTGAAGGTCTGGCAGGGGCCCGCGGACTGACCGCTCCGGCGGTCACCCGAGAAGGTTGGGCGGGGACTCCAGGCCCGTGAGCTCGATGCCGGACGCGGCCAGGACGACGTCGCCGGCCAGGTGCAGCGTCTCCACCTCGCCCGTGGCCAGGTCGGTGACCTCGTACTCCGTCACGGACAGCGGCCCGGTGTCCGTCTCGTAGGCCGACGTTCCGGCCCGGCGCCATCGCCAGAGGGCCGTCAGCGCCGACAGCGACGTCCCGCTCAAACGGACGAGGCGGATGTCGGCCTCCGCGCCCTCGTCCAGCTCCAGGGAACGGGCGACGGCGACGAGGAACCCCGGGGAGTCGGACACGAAGCCCGCCGCCCGCTCACCGTGCTCGGTGCCGGTCTCCCCCGCCGCGCGCACCCACGCCAGTTCCGGGCCGGTCACGCCGCCGCGCAGCCACCAGTCCGGGGTGACGAGTTCGACGCGGATCTGCCGCCAGCGCGAGTCGACGACGAGGTCGAGGCGCCGGCCGTCCGGGCACTGGGACACGTACCGCCAGCCGCCGGGGCCGGGGGCGCACTGGAAGCGCTCCTCGATCCCCTCGTCCAGGTGAAGGTAGGTACCGGACGGCATGGGTCAGGAGCCCAGACGCCACGAATGCAGGTAGTCCTCCTGGTCGGGCGTGAGGAGGTCGATGGAGATGGACATGGAGGCGAGCTTGAGCCGCGCCACCTCCGTGTCGATCTCCTTCGGGACGTCGTGGACGGCGGCGGCCAGCGACGCGTGGGACTCGGCCAGCCACGCGCAGGTGAGCGCCTGGTCGGCGAACGACATGTCCATCACCGCGGCCGGATGGCCCTCGGCGGCCGCCAGATTGACGAGGCGGCCCTCCGCCAGCAGGACCAGGCGGCGGCCATCGGCGAGGACGTACTCGTCCGCCTGCGGCCGCACGCCGTGGTGCACGGCGACGGCCATGTCCTCAAGGGCCCGGACGTCGATCTCGACGTCGAAATGGCCGGAGTTCGCGAGGATCGCGCCGTCCTTCATGACCGCGAGGTGCTCGGCGTTCACGACCTCGCGGTTGCCGGTGACGGTGATGAAGACGTCGCCGTCCACGGCGGCCTCCGCCATCGGCTGGACGGCGAACCCCTGCAACGCCGCGTCGAGCGCCTTCACGGGGTCGATCTCGGTGATGACCACGCGGGCGCCCAGTCCGCGCGCGCGCTCGGCGAGGCCCCGCCCGCAGTAGCCGAAGCCCGCGATGACCACGGTCTTGCCCGCGAGGAGCGTGTTGGTCGCGCGGATGATGCCGTCCAACGTCGACTGGCCGGTGCCGTACCGGTTGTCGAACATGTGCTTCGTATCGGTGTCGTTGACCGCGACCATGGGGAACCGGAGGGCGCCCTCACGGGCCATCTGGTGCAGGCGGATGACGCCCGTCGTCGTCTGCTCGCATCCCGCCTTCACCGTGGGCAGCAGATCGGTGCGGTCTATGTGCAGCGTGTTGACGAGGTCGCAGCCGTCGTCCAGCACCAGATCGGGCCCGGTCTCCAGCACCTGGTGGATGTGCGAGTAGTAGCCCTCACGGTCGATCCCCGCGCGCGCGAAGACCTCCGCGCCGTCCTCCTGCACCAGCGCGGCGGCCGTGTCGTCCTGCGTGGAGAGCGGGTTGGACGCCGCGAGCGCCACGCTCGCCCCGCCCGCCTGCAGGGTGCGGATCAGGCACGCGGTCTCCGTCGTAACGTGCATGCACGCCGCGACGCGCAGGCCGTCCAGCGGGCGTTCCTTGACGAACCGCTCCCGGATCTGCCGCAGCACGGGCATGCTCCGGTCGGCCCACTCGATCCGCTTGACGCCCTCATACGCCAGCGACACATCCGCGATATCGCTCATGTCTTCCTCAATGTTGCCCACAGGGGCAGACACCGGCGGCCGGACAGGCGAAATCGCCTGCCCGGCCGTACGCTGCCTGGCTTCGGCCCCTACCTTCGCAGACCCCGAGCGCCGCGATCGCGTGCGAAGCCAAGTTCGAGCCTGCGAGAACTTGATCGCGCAGCGAGCCCCCAGGGCGAGTCGGAGCGATGCAGCGATCGCACGCAGTGCCCGCCGAAGGAAGGCCGCCTAGCGGCCTGACGCCAAGGGCACTGCAATCAACTCAGTACCGGTAGTGGTCGGGCTTGTAGGGGCCTTCCACGTGGACGCCGATGTAGTCGGCCTGCTCCTTGGTGAGGGTGGTCAGCTTCACGCCGAGCGCGTCGAGGTGCAGGCGGGCGACCTTCTCGTCCAGGTGCTTCGGCAGCACGTACACGCCGACCGGGTACTCCTCGGTCTTGGTGAACAGCTCGATCTGCGCGATGACCTGGTTGGTGAACGAGTTGGACATGACGAACGACGGGTGGCCGGTGGCGCAGCCGAGGTTCATCAGCCGGCCCTCGGCCAGCACGATGATGGAGTGGCCGTCCTTGAACCGCCACTCGTGCACCTGCGGCTTGATCTCGATCTTCTCGATGCCGTCGAGCTTGGCGAGCCCGGCCATGTCGATCTCGTTGTCGAAGTGGCCGATGTTGGAGACGATCGCCTGGTGCTTCATCCGGCTCATCTGCTCGGCCGAGATGATGTTGAAGTTGCCGGTGGTGGTGACGAAGATGTCGGCGATCTCGACGACGTCCTCCAGGGTGGTGACCTGGAAGCCGTCCATCACGGCCTGGAGGGCGCAGATCGGGTCGATCTCGGTGACGATGACGCGGGCGCCCTGGCCCTTCAGCGCCTCGGCGCAGCCCTTGCCGACGTCGCCGTAGCCGCAGACGACGGCGACCTTGCCGCCGATCAGCACGTCGGTGGCGCGGTTGAGGCCGTCGATGACCGAGTGCCGGCAGCCGTACTTGTTGTCGAACTTCGACTTGGTGACCGAGTCGTTGACGTTGATCGCCGGGAAGGCGAGCGTGCCGGCCTTCGCCATCTCGTACAGGCGGTGGACGCCGGTCGTGGTCTCCTCGGTGACGCCCTTGATCGCGGCGGCGGTCTCGGTCCAGCGGCCCGGCTTCGCGGCGATGGTGCGGCGGAGGGTCTCGAGGACGATCCCCCACTCCTCCGGGTCGTCCGCGGCGGCCTGCGGGACGGCGCCGGCCTTCTCGTACTCGGTGCCCTTGTGGACGAGCATGGTCGCGTCGCCGCCGTCGTCCAGGATCATGTTCGGGCCGGAGCCGTCCGGCCACTGCAGGGCCTGGTCGGTGCACCACCAGTACTCTTCGAGCGTCTCGCCCTTCCAGGCGAACACCGGGACGCCCTTCGGGTCCTCGGGGGTGCCGTCCTTGCCGACGACGATCGCGGCGGCGGCGTGGTCCTGGGTGGAGAAGATGTTGCAGGACACCCAGCGGACGTCGGCGCCGAGCTCGACCAGCGTCTCGATCAGCACGGCGGTCTGGATCGTCATGTGCAGCGAGCCCATGATCCGGGCCCCGCGCAGCGGCTTGGCGGCGGAGTACTCCTCGCGCACCGCCATCAGGCCCGGCATCTCGTGCTCGGCGAGCCGGATCTCCCGGCGCCCGAAGTCCGCCAGCGACAGGTCGGCGACCTTGTAGTCCATGCTTTCGTTGCTCCTTGTCTGCGTGGCAGCAGGTTTGTGGCAGCAGGGTCTGCTTGCTTGCAGCAGGTCCGCTCGTGCGCAGCAGGTCCGCTTTGCCCGCGGGGCGCGTCGTTCGTCCGCGAGAGCCGGCCCCCGCGGGCCGGCCGACTCAGGGAGTCTACGGGCGGGGGCGTGCCGGAGGCACGGTCGGAGAGGCATTTCTGACACGGATTTGTCAGAATTGGCGCATGCGCATCACGGAGGCCGCCCGGCGGCTCGGTACCTCGCCCCGCATGCTCCGCTACCGGGAGACGCTGGGGCTGCTGCCCGCGACCCGCGACCCCGCGCTGACCGGCGGCGGGACCGGGCGGGGCGGCGGCCACCGGCGGTTCGGCGACGCCGAGCTGCGCGCCGTCGCGCTCGCGCTCGCGTTGGAGAAGCGCTACGACATCGGCCCCGCCGAGCTGGCGTTCGGGCTGCGCGTGCTGGCCGAGCCGCAGGTGCAGGCGGGCGTCCGCGAACTGGGCGAACGCATCGGACGGCTGTCCGCACCGCCCGCCCGTGCGCTGGACTTCGAGAAGGAGAAGGCGCTGCGGCTGCTGCGCCGCCGGTGACCGCGGGCCGGTGACCGGGGCCGGGGCCGGTGACAGGGGGCCGCGCCCTGTCGGCGGCACCCACTACGATCCCGCTGGACGGACGGAGGCGGCACGTGAAGAACTCGTTGTACGGGGTCCTCGGCCTCGTGGTCGGGATCGGCATGTTCCTGCTCGGCCTGGTGACCATGCCGGGCGACACGGTGAAGTGCGGCGGGCGGGTGATGTCGCAGGGCGACACCTGCACGACGATCCGCAACGGGCACTCCACGAACCGGTCGTTCGACGAGCAGAAGTCCAAGGACGGCCGGCAGAGCGTCATCATGATGATCGTCGGCCCGCTGCTGGCGGTCGGCTCCGGCGTCGTGTTCCTCGGCCCGTCCATCAAGCGCCGCCGCGCCCCGGCGTATCCCGCCCACCCCGGCCCCGGATACGCGGGTCCCGGATACCCCGGCCCCCAGCCCGGCTACCCGCCCCAGCCGGCCGCCTACCCGCACGCGGCCCCCGGATACCCGCCGGCCCAGGGCCCGGCGTACCCGCCCCCACCGCACGGCGGACCGGCCTATCCGCCTCCACCGCCTCCGAACGCCCACCCGGCCAACCTGCCACCGCCGCCGGGCCAGCCCTACCCGCAACCGCCGCCGGGCTCCTACCCGCCGGCGTAGCCGCCAGGACGCCGCCGCGGCGCTGATCAGCTCTGGTTCTCGCCGGGGACGACGACGCCGGACTCGTAGGCGAGCATGACGGCCTGCGCGCGGTCGCGCAGGCCGAGCTTGGTGAAGACCCGGGCGACATGGGTCTTCACGGTGTGCTCGCTGACCACGAGGCGCGCGGCGATCTCGGAGTTGGACAGCCCGCCCGCGATCAGCACCAGCACCTCGTTCTCCCGGGCCGTCAGCGTGGACAGCTCCGACGGCGCCTGCGGGCGGTTGCGGCGCTGCTTGGTGAACTCGCGGATGAGCCGCCCGGTGACCTGCGGCGCCAGCAGCGAGTCGCCGCGCGCGACGACCCGGACGGCCGAGACCAGCTCGTCGGCGGTCGCGTCCTTGAGCAGGAAGCCGGACGCGCCGACCGCCAGCGCCTCGTAGACGTACTCGTCCACGTCGAAGGTGGTCAGCACGAGGACGCGGACGCCCTCCGAGCCGGGCTGGGCGAGGATGCGGCGGGTCGCCTCGATGCCGTCCATGCCGGGCATCCGGATGTCCATGACGACGACGTCGGGACGGCCCTGCCCGGCGAGCCGGACCGCCTCCCGGCCGTCCCCGGCCTCGCCGACGACGGTGATGTCCTCCTGCGCGGCGAGCAGCGCGGCGAACCCGGCGCGGACGATCGTCTGGTCGTCCGCGACCAGCACCCGGATCACCGCCCGGTCCCCGTCCCGCGGCGTGCGGGAGCCCGGTCAGCGGCGGCCGGGGGGCGCCTCGAAGCCGTGTCCACCGGTGGAATTCCCCTCCCTCGTCAGCGGAAGCTCGGCCTCCACCAGGAACCCGCCCTCGGTGGCCGGGCCGGCGGAGAACCGTCCGCCCAGCATGGTCGCACGTTCCCGCATGCCGACGAGACCGTGTCCGCCCTGTCCGCCGCCCTGTCCACCGGCCTGCGGCGGCGTGCCCTCCAGCCTGGTCGGCCCGGCGGGCCCGCCGGAGGGGCCCAGTACCGCGGTACGGGCGGACGGATCGTCGCGGTTCAGCACCCGGGTGCGCGCGGCGGGGCCGTCGTCGCGGACGCGGACGGCGAGCCGGTCGGGCAGGAACGTGAGGTCGACGTGCACCCCGGCGCCGGGAGCGTGCCGCCGCGCGTTCGTCAGGGCCTCCTGGACGATCCGGTACGCCGACAGCTCCACGGTCGTCGACAGCGCGCGCGGGTCGCCGTGCACGGCGAGATCGACCGCGCCGCCGGCGCCGCGGTGCTGCTCGATCAGGTCGGGCAGCCGGTCCAGGCGGGGCTGCGGGGAGTTGGCGGCGTCCGGTTCGGGCTTGGCGTCGGCGCGCAGCACGCTGAGCAGCCGGCGCATCTCCACCAGCGCGTCGCGGGCCGTCTTGGCGATCTCGGTGTAGCCGGCGCGGGCCTCGGGCGACAGGTCGTCCATCGTGTACGGGGCGGTCTCGGCCTGCACCGCGATCATCGAGACGGAGTGCGCGACGACGTCGTGCAGCTCGCGGGCGATCCGGGCGCGCTCCCGCATGACCGCCTGCTCGCGCTGGACGGCGGTGAGCCGGGTGAGGGTCTCGTTGGTGCGCTCCTCCGCCTCCGCCTCGGTGCGGCCGGCGGACTCGACGGCGCGGCGCGCGTCGCCGAGGCCGATGGCGGCCAGCACGGCCACGACCGTCGCCGGCCACGGGACGTCGTCGAGCGTGCCCGTGGCGAGGTACACGACGGCGACGGTGGCGACGCTCCCGGCGGCGAGGACGCCGGCGGACTGCCGGGGCAGCTGCCGGCCGAGCGCGTACAGGGTGTACAGCGCGGCGAACGCGGTGGTGATCAGCAGCTGCTGGCCGGTGAGTAGCCCGGCCGCGAACGCGCCGAGGACGACGGCCGCGACGGGCCGCAGGTTCTCGCGCCGCCAGACGAGCGGGAGCGTCGAGGCGACCGCGAAGCCGCCGGCGAGGCTGAGCGGGGACCCGGTGCTCGGCGCCAGCTCGGCCAGCGCGGCGATCGTCAGCGCGAGGCCGGTGAGCGGCGCGAAGTACCAGGCGCCGGTGAAGTCGGTCCAGGTGTTGATCCAGCGGGGCAGCGGCGCCGTCTCACCGGCCGCGCGCCCCGGCGGCATGCCAGGGGCACCGGGCACCGGCGGGCGCGCGGCGCCGCCGTTCAGCCGGGCGCCGAGCCTGACGGCCAGCGGCCGCAGCAGCCGCCCGATACCGGTGAGGATCCACAGCAGGAGCTGCCCCACCCCCGCCACGATCCGGCCGGACAGCCGCCACGCCTGGTGGGCGACGGCTGGGCCGAACCCCGCGGGGCCGGGTCCGGTCCGGGCCTTGTCATCGCTGGTCACTCCTCAATACTGACCGCTGGCCGGGCTCATCACCTCACCGTGCGGTGGTATGCGCACGGCCGGAATCCCCCTGGAGGACGACCCCCGATCCCTCCTTGCGGGGGACGTGCGGACGATCGTCGCGGACGTAATGTCTTAACCGTGACCGCAACGGCGGCACCGCCGACATAGGGGGTTCGGCGGGGTCGCCGCGGTCACGCCAACCGCCCGGTTTCAGGGGTTCGGGCGGGGAAGCATGGGAAGCACCTCGCCGGACGGCCGCGCCGCCCGCCTCCGCGGAGGCACTCGCCGGTCTCGCCTGGGCTGGGGTTCGGCCGGCACCTGGCTCCGGCCGCCCGGCGAGGGATCCCGTGCGGCCGCCCGCGCCGGCCCGTGCAGGGCCCGCGCCGGGCAGGCCGGTGAAGGGCCGTCAGTGAAGGGCCGTCAGACGTTCTCGCCGGCCGCCTTCCCGGCGGCCTTGGCGTTCCTGCGGTCCGCCTCGTCCAGTGCCGGCTCCAGGTAGATCAGACCCGCCTCGGGGATCTCCGCGCGGACCTTGGCCTCGGCGGCGTCGATGCCGCGGGCCACCTCGGCGGCGGTGTCGTCGTGGTACACGGCGATCTTGGCGGCGACGAGCAGCTCCTCCGGGCCGATGTACTCGGTCCGGATGTGGATGACGTGGTCGACCTGCTCCACCGACTCCAGCGCGTCGATGATCCGCTTCTCCTGCTCGGCGTCGACGCCCTCGCCGATCAGCAGGCTCTTGGTCTCGATCGCCAGCACCGTGGCGACCAGGCCGAGCAGGACGCCGATCGCGACGGTGCCGATGCCGTCCCAGCGCCCGTTGCCGGTGGCGACCGCCATCGAGACGCCGAACAGCGCGAGGAACAGGCCGATCAGCGCCGCCGCGTCCTCCAGCAGGACGACGGGCAGCTCGGGCGCCTTCGCGCGGCGGATGAACGCCCACCACGAGTTGGTGCCGCGCAGCGTGTTCGACTCCTTGATCGCGGTGCGGAAGGAGAAGCCCTCCATCCCGATCGCCACGATCAGGACCACGAACGCCCAGATCGGCGACTCGACCTCCTCCGGGTGGGAGATCTTGTGGTACCCCTCGTACAGCGAGAACGCCGATCCGACGGTGAACAGCACGACCGCGACGACGAACGCGTAGAAGTAGCGCTCCCGCCCGAAGCCGAACGGGTGCTCGGGCGTGCGGTCGCGCTCGGAGCGCTTGCGGCCCAGCAGCAGCAGGCCCTGGTTCCCCGAGTCCGCGACCGAGTGGATCGACTCCGCCAGCATCGACGACGACCCCGTGAACGCGAACGCGACCATCTTGGACGCGGCGATTCCGAGGTTGGCGGCCAGGGCCGCGATGATGGCCTTCGTCCCACCCTCAGCACTCATCTAGGCAATCCTCGCTTTGAGCTCTTGAATGGCCGTTACGGGCGTCGGGTCGACGCCCAGCGTGATGGCCAAGTAAACCGTGACATAGTCCGCCAGCGCGATCATTGTCGCGATTCTCTCCAGCGGGTGGGCCCCCTCGGCGATGATCTCGGTCACCGCGACGCCCCGGGCCCGGGCCATCTCCACCGACGCCTCGCGCCGCTTCGCCGTCTGCGGATGCTCGTCGGTGTCCCGCAGGACCACCAGGTGGAGGCCGTGTTCCGCGTCTTCGGTGCGGTCGCGGAAGAAGTCGTCCGGATCGGCCGGGGATCCGCCGCCCGCGAAGAAGCCGTCGAACGCCATGACCTGGTTGTGGTCCGCCTCCGGCAGCGCGCCGTAGACGCCCGGGTACTTGGCGTTCTCGTTGAGCTGGCAGCACATGCGGTAGGCGGCCGCCTCGGCGAGCGGGGACGTCCCCCACACCAGCGGCACGTCGCCGGCGAGGTCGAGGGCGACCCGCTTGGCCGGGTTCACGAACGGCTCGCTGTCCGGACGGCACCGATGCGCGACGTCCTCCAGCAGGACCGCCGTGGACTCCAGCACCTCGTCGGGGACGTCCGCCAGGCGCAGCGCGCGGGCCGCCACCAGCAGCGGGACCGTCAGCCCCCACAGCGTGGAGCGCGGCTGCCCCACCGACCGCACCGGGACGAACAGGGCGCGGCCGCGGGCGGCGAGCTCCGCCAGCGGCGAGCCGGCGCCGCCGACGCACAGCAGCCGGCAGCCGCGCCGGGCCGCCTCCGCCGCCACCTCCAGGGTCTCCTCGGTGGAGCCGGAGCACGACACCGCGATCACCAGGTCGGCGGCGCCGACCCAGCCGGGCAGCCGGTACCCGCGCACCGTGGTGATCGGGACGGGGCAGCCGAGGCCGCACACCGCCGCGAGCACGTCCCCGGCGATCCCGGAGCCGCCCATGCCGGTGACCACGATCGCGCGCGGCCGCCCGTCCTCGGCGAGCGCCTCGACGCCCGCCTCGGCCGCGGCGCGCCGCGCCTCCCGGATCTGCGCCGCCGACGAGGCGACCTGCCGCAGCATCCCGTCCGGATCGGCCGCCTCGACGTCCCGCGCGTCCTCCAGCCGTCCGGGATCGAGCGTGCTCACGAAGCGGGGGCCCGGGCCTCGTCGACGAGGAGGACGGGGATGTCGTCGCGGACCGGGTAGGCGTAGCCGCAGGAGCCGGTGCACACCAGCTCGGCGGCCGCGTCGTCGGCGCGCAGCTCGCCGCCGCAGTTCGGGCAGGCCAGGATCTCCAGCAGCCAGGAGTCCAGCTTCATGGTCATAGCAGCGTCACTTCTCTCTCACGATGGCGAGGACCTCGTCGCGGATCGCCGCCATGGTCGCCTCGTCGCCCGCCTCCGCGTTGAGGCGCAGCAGCGGCTCGGTGTTGGACGGCCGGAGGTTGAACCACCAGCCGGCGGACTCGTCGCCGATGGTCAGGCCGTCCAGCTCGTCGATCGTAACGCCGGGGCGGCCCGCGAACGCCTCGCGCACCTTGCCCGCGGCGGCGTCCTGGTCGGCGACCTCGCTGTTGATCTCGCCGGACGCGGCGTAGCGGGTGTACTCGCCGAGCAGCTCCGACAGCGGCCCGTCCTGCTCGCCGAGGGCCGCGAGCACGTGCAGGGCGGCCAGCATGCCGGAGTCGGCGAACCAGAAGTCGCGGAAGTAGAAGTGCGCCGAGTGCTCGCCGCCGAACACCGCGCCCGTCTCGGCCATCGTCTGCTTGATGAACGAGTGCCCGACGCGGGTCCGGACGGGGGTGCCGCCGTTCTCGGTGACGATCTCCGGGACGGCCTTCGAGGTGATCAGGTTGTGCACGATCGGGGCGCCGGGGTGCTTGGCCAGTTCCCGGGTCGCGACCAGCGCGGTGATCGTGGACGGGGCGACGATCTCGCCGCGCTCGTCCACCACGAAGCAGCGGTCGGCGTCGCCGTCGAAGGCGAGCCCGATGTCGGCGCCGGTCTCGCGGACCTTGGCCTGCAGGTCGCGCAGGTTCGCCGGCTCGATCGGGTTCGCCTCGTGGTTGGGGAAGGTGCCGTCCAGCTCGAAGTACAGCGCGACGAGGTCGATCGGCAGCCCCTCGAAGACGACCGGGACGGTGTGGCCGCCCATGCCGTTGCCCGCGTCCACGACGACCTTCAGCGGGCGGATCGAGGACAGGTCGACGAGCGTCTTGAGGTGGTCGGCGTAGCCGTGCAGGACGTCCCGCCGGGACACCGTCCCGGGCTCGCCGTCGTAGGCCGGAACGCCGTTCTCGATCATCTCGCGGATCTCGGTGAGCCCGGTGTCGCGGCCGACCGGCTTGGCGCCGGCCCGGCACAGCTTGATGCCGTTGTACTTGGCCGGGTTGTGGCTCGCGGTGAACATCGCGCCCGGGATGCCCAGATCGCCGCTGGCGTAGTAGAGCATGTCGGTCGAGCCGAGGCCGGCCTCGACCACGTCCGCGCCCTGCGAGGTGGCGCCGCGCGCGAACGCGGCGGCGAGCGGGCCGGACGACTCGCGCATGTCGTGCGCGGTGACGATCGCCTCCGCCCCGGTCACCCGCACGAACGCCGCGCCGGCCGCCTCGGCGACGGCGGCGTCCAGCTCGTCGGGCACGACACCGCGGATGTCGTACGCCTTGAAGATCTTGGCGAGGTCGCCCACTCCTGCTCCCCTGTACGCAAGTGATGACCGGATGATGGCGGGGTCACCGAGCCTACCGGGAAGCGCGGCGGCGGCCCGATCCGGTGCCGCGCGCGGCCGGGGTCACTCCTGCGGCTGCGTGCCCGCGGGCTCGGAGCGCAGGACCCGCAGGTGCCCGCGGCGGCCGACCTCGGTGCCCTGGCCGACCGGCTCCTGGCCGGGGCCGGGCGCGGGCCGGGCGGCCTCGCGGACGGCGTCGGCGAGGGCCTCCAGGTCGTCGGCGCTCGGCTCGGACTCCTCCTCGACGGGGAGCCGGACGAGCTCCCAGCCCATGGGAGCGGTCAGCCGCTCCGAGTGCTCCGCGCACAGGTCGTAGCAGTGCGGCTCGGCGTACGTGGCGAGGGGCCCCAGAACAGCGGTCGAGTCGCGGTAGACGTACGTGAGCGTGAAGACTGCCGGCGCTTTGCAGGCGGTGCGGGAGCAGGTGCGGACGGGGCTCACGATGGCCGACCGTACCTCGCTCCCGCCGCCTCCGCCACCACCCGGCCGCACGTGTCGCCGTTACCGGCTGATTTCCGGGGTAACAACTACATACCGTGTGGACCTGAACTCTCACCGTGCGGGACGTGTCCGGGTCGCCAGGACCGTGTTGCGGGGGTGGAGGCAGGTGTTCCTCAGGCGGGGACAGGGATTCGCGTGCGGCGGGAGGTACCCTGGTGAGGTGCGTTCCCGTCCGGCAGGCGTGCGGCGCCGCGATCGGCACGGTCGCGGCCTCCGTGGCCCTCTGACACCCCCGCAGGCGCCGATCTCGCGGTCCCGCGCGGAGAGGTTCGACGACCTCGTCCACGACGAGGTGCGGCGGCTCGGCGCGCGCTGGGGCCGGGAGCTGGCCGGAGTGGAGTTCGGCGTCGAGGAGGTGCCGGACGTCGAGCCGTGGTTCGACGGTCCCGTGCCGCTCGGCCGGACCGTCCCGGGCGAGGCCGGCCGGCCCGTCCGGATCGTGGTGTTCCGGCGTCCCGTGGAGGCCCGCGCGTCCGGCGAGCAGGAGCTCGGCCGGCTGGTGCGCGACCTGCTGGTGGAGGAGGTCGCCGACCTCCTCGGCCTGTCCCCCGAGTCCGTCGACCCGAGCTACGACTCCCCCGACGACTAGCGCGCCGGCTAGGGCGTCAGGGCGGTCTGGCTGTCGTCGGTCGGCGGCAGCCGGACGGCGGTGGGCGCGGGCATCAGCGGCAGGACGGTGAACAGGTAGCCGTCGCCCTTGCCCTTGGCGATCGTCCGGGCGCCGTAGACCGGGCCCGAGCCGGGCTGGACGGTGACGACGGCGCCGTATCCCTTGTCGTCGTCCCCGTCGCGGGGCGGGGGGAGCTTCGTCTCGACGGTCCGCCCGGCGGCGATCCGGACGTTCTGCGGGGAGCCGGCGCCCTGGCCGTCCATCGTCGTGATCTGGACGGCGGCGGCGCCGGCGGGCGCGGTGAGGGTGACGGACGCGTCGTACCGGTCGTCGGCGATCACCGCGGACGCGCCGGACGCGCCGCCGAGCGGCCCGGTCGCGGTGCCGTAGGCGACGTCGGCGCCGCGCGCGGCGGAGAAGCCGCCGATGATCGGCTGGTCGGAGTCGAGCCGGACGGCCGCGGCCCGGCCCGACAGGGCGCCGGCGAGGTCGATGGCCGTGACGCTCTGCGCGGGCGCGTCCACCTCGTCCTGCCCCTGCGGGGCGAACGCGCCGCCGGCGGTGACGGCCCGCACCTTGATCCGCGCGTCCGTCTCGCCGGGCACGGCGAGCAGCAGCCGGCGCTGGCCGTCGCCGCCGGGCACGCCGGGCACGACCAGGGACGCGGCGGGCTCGGGCGACAGCGGCAGCCACTCGACGCCCTTCTTCTTCCCGATCCGCACCCGCAGCGACGCGGCGACGCGTCCGGCGGTGGTGTGCACGTTGAGGGCGAGGTCGCGCGCGGTCTCGACGATGTCGCCGAGCCCCTCGGGCTGCCCGCCGATCTTGATGACGCTGGTGCTGTAGGGGGCGACGGGCGTGGCCCGCCCCTCGGTGGTGTCGAGCGGCCCCTCGCCGGACATCGCGGCGAGGTCGACGGACGCCGGCTGCGCGTCGACGTTGGTGAGGTAGAGGTCGAGCCCGTCGGCGGCGAGCGGCCCGGGGCCGAGGAACCACAGGTCGGTGCCGGGACGGGCGCAGCGGGCGTTGGCGAGGCCGCGGTCGTCGCCGTGCGGCCAGTAGGTGGTCTGCTCGGCCTCCAGCCCGGCGGCGAGGGCGCCGGTCGCGCGGACGGTGAACGCGTCCTTGGTCGTCCCCATGTCCTTGTCCCAGCCCTGGCCGGGCGCGGTCATGGAGGCGAGCGGGGAGCCGCCGCGGGTGTCGGTGACGTCGAGGCGTCCGCCGGTCCGCTTCTGCCGGAGGGACTGGACGCTGACGCGGCCGCCCTCGTGGCCCGGGCAGACCATCACCGCGGCGTTGACCGGTTCGCTCCGGTACTTCTCCTCGGCATTGCCCGGGCGGGAGAACGACGCGGCTCCGTAGAGCGCGGCGAGGCCGACCAGGACGAGGGCGGCGACGGCGTAGCGCATGCCGAGGAGCTTCAGCACTTTCTCCATCTCAGCTCTCCTCGGACGCCACGGGTTCGGGCTCGGGTTCCGGCGCCGGTTCCTTCACAGGCTCGTCCGGTGCAGGGTCTTCCTTCACGGGCTCTTCCTTCGCGGGCGCGGGCGCGAGCGCGGGCGTCGGCTCGTGGCGGACGCGGGCCCGGTGCCCGCCGCGCCTCGTCCGCCTGCCGCGCCGCTCGCGCCGTTCGCGGTGGCGGTCGCCGCTCGACATGAGGGCGTCCGCCTGCGCGCCGGGCAGCGCCAGCACGGCGACGAGCAGCACCGCCACCCCCTGGACGATGAGCCAGGTGTGGCGCATCCGCATGCCGCGCTCCAGCGTGAACTCGCCGCCGGACGCGGGGACGTCGTAGCCCTGCGCCCATCCGTCCACGGTCCGCGACTTGAGGCCGCGGCCGTCCAGCTTCGCCTTCCATCCGCCGTCGGACGGTTCGGCCAGCAGCAGCGTGCGGGCGCCCGTGCCCGCCGGGATGCGCACGCGGGCGCCGGTCTTACCCGCCCGCAGCGGCGTGATGGTGGAGCCCTGCAGGAGCATCATGCGCGCGGAGTTCCCTTGCAGGCGCCACACCGCGAACGTGCCCGTCCGGCTGAGCCGGGTGAGTTCGGGCGCCGCGTCCAGGACCTTGGTGACGGGGTCGGACCCGGGGTGCGGCACCACCAGGTACTGGACGCCCATACGCGCCAGTGCGGGCCCGTCGTCGCCCTCGCGGTTGACGGCGAGGCCGGCGACCAGCCGGTCCAGGCGCCGTTCGCCCGGTCCGTCCGCCTGCGTCTCGGCCTCGCCGAGCATCGGGCGGTCGCCGCGCAGCAGCGTGTAGGCGACGCGTCCGGACGGCCCGCCGTGCAGGACGAGCGTGCGCGGCCCGCCGGGCTCCTTGACGAACTCCGGGACGGTGTCCGCGCCGACCGTCCCGAGCGGACCGTCCGCGCCCCGGACGACCCAGGCGCCCGCCGCCAGCAGCGGCGCGGTGAGCGCGGCGAGGACGACGACCGCGCCGCCCGCCTTGTAGATCAGATGGTTGCCGGCGAGGACCTCCGTGCCGCGCTGGACGGCGGCGGTCGCGGCCAGCAGCACCCCCGCGCCCGCGAAGACCAGCGCGACGCCGGGCCAGGCCGGTGCCGCGTCCGCGCCCTTGGTGACGGTGGCGGCGCCGGTGAGGATCGCGACGAGCAGCCCCGCGACGGCCAGCAGCCAGCCCGCGAGGACGGCGGTCCGGCGGCCGCGCAGCGGCAGCGCGCACACCGCGGCGGCGAACAGCCCGGCGAGCGTCCACCACACGGGCGTCCCCGGGCCGCCGGGGTTCAGGGCGAGCAGCTCGGCCGCCGTCGCCGGCTCGAACGACCGGTTCAGCCCCGCCTCCAGCAGGAACCGCGACGGGTGCAGCAGCAGCCCGACCGTCCAGGGGAACAGCAGCAGCGGCGGCGCGCCGAGCGCGATGACGAGGTTGCGGCGGTCCTGCCGGCGGCGCCGGTCGAACAGCGCCCAGACCAGCCCGCCGCCCGCCAGGGCCAGCGGCCACGCGAGCGGGACGAACGCCGTCGCGACGGTCAGCAGCAGCGCGACCGCCCAGGCGGCGCGTCCGGCGCGCCTGCGCAGCGTGGCGGGGTCGGCGGCGAACCGCGGCAGCCCGTACATGCGGGCGACCTGCAGCGCGATCAGCGGGAGCAGGACGAGGACGACCGCGGTACCGAGCCGTCCGCCCGCGATGGCGCCGGTCGCGGCGGGCAGCAGCGCGTACACGGCGGCGAACCACACGCGGACGGCGGAGACGGGGATGCGGCGGCCGCTCTTGCGGGCGCGGCGCCCGCTGCGCGGCGGCTCCAGCACCAGTACCCGGGACGCGCGGTAGGCGGTCAGCCCGGCCAGCGGGACGCTGCCGAGCAGCAGGACCGCCACCGCCAGCCACGGCTTGCCGAACAGGACCGTCGACAGCAGCGCCAGGAACCCGACGTACGGGGGGCTTCCCGCGTCGGTGCCGAGCCCGACCGGGTGGAAGCCGGCCAGGTACTGCTCCCACAGGTCGCTAGCGCCGCCCCATGCGGGCACGAGCGCGCCGCCGCCGAGCCGCCCGGCGGCGGTGATCAGCGATCGCTCCGCCGCGGCGGTGACCGCGGCGAGCGCCAGCACGACCAGCACGCCCGGACGGGCCAGCAGCCGGCGGATCGGCCCCGGCTCGTCGGTGATCTCGTCCTCGGACTCGCGGTCGTGCTCGTGGGCGGCGAAGAACTCCGAGATCCCCTCGGCGATCCGGCGCAGCACGACCATCCGGGGCTGGAACCGCCGGACGCTGCGGTGCACGCGCGCGCGGCCCTCGGCGCGGGCGGCGCGGGCCCGCCGCAGCCGGCCGGGGTCGCGCAGGACGTCGTTGAGCGCGGCGAGCTCCGCGCGCGCGGCGGTGGGCCGCTTGGTGACCGTGAGGACGAGCGCGTGCACCAGCGACGTCCAGATGTTGCGGACCAGCGTCCGCAGCATGGCGCGGAACGGCTGGTTCGCCAGCAGCGTGTTGAGCGCGTTGCGGCGGTCGCGGCGCAGCGGGTGGTCGGAGGTCATGCCGATCCGGCGCAGCCCGCGGCGGGCGGCCTCGGCGTGGTAGAGGACCGCGTCGGTCGCGACGACCACCCGGTGCCCGGCGGCGTGCGCGCGCCAGCAGAAGTCGAGGTCGTCGCGGAAGATGCCGTACTCGACGTCGAAGCCGCCGAGCCGGTCCCACACGTCGCGCCGCACCAGCATCCCGGCGCTGGAGACGGCCAGCACGTCGCGGACGCCGTCGTGCTGGCCCTGGTCGAACTCGCGGCGGTCGATGCCGGTCCAGCGGCGCCCGGCCCCGTCGACGGACGTGCCGGCCTCGCGCAGCACGCGCCGGTCGTCGAAGTCGCGGAGCTTGGGGCCGAGGACGGCGATGTTCGGGTCGGCCTCGGCCGTCCGCAGCAGCCGGTCGAGCGCGTCGTGGTCGGGCACCGAGTCGTCGTGCAGCAGCCAGATCCACTCGGTCCGCGCCGGGACGTCGGCCGGGGTCGGTTGGTTGGGGTAAAGGCGGCCCGGATCGTCGTCGGGGACGGGGACGGGGGCGGACGCCGCGTCCTGGCGGAGCGCCTCCGCGACGGCCTCGCCGTAGCCGGTGGTGCGGGGCAGCGTGAGGACGTCGCGCGCGCCGACCACCTCGGCGAGGACGGCGGGCCCGCGGTCGCGGCTTCCGGTGTCCACGGTCACCAGGCGCTGCACCGGCCGCGCCTGCGTCAGCAGCGCCTTCAGCGTCTCCGGCAGCCAGCGCGCGCCGTCGTGGGCGACGAGGACGGCCGTGACGACATGGCGATCGAGTGTGGGGGCCAAGGATCGCTCGATCTGTGGGACGACGGTTTTCCTGCCGAGTACGCAGCAGCCGTGCCGGCCCGGGGGGCCGCCACGGCTGATAACTGTACGCGCGGCCGGGCCGGCACGCTCCGGATCCCCCGGATCCGGGCGACGCCGCGGCCGCCGCGGGCGTCCGGGAGGGGCTCAGCGCGGCGCCGCTCCCCTTCGGCGCCCGCGAACCCTGCCCGCCGGTGACCCGCGGGTCGTGCGCGTCAGACGGCCTGGCGCTTCAGCTTGCGGCGTTCGCGTTCGGACAGTCCCCCCCAAATACCGAAACGTTCATCGTGCTGCAGCGCGTACTCCAAGCACTCCGTCCGCACCTCGCACGCCCGGCACACCTTCTTGGCCTCCCGAGTGGAGCCGCCCTTCTCCGGAAAGAACGCCTCCGGGTCCGTCTGCGCGCACAGTGCGCGCTCCTGCCAGCCCAACTCTTCGCCGTCTGTGCCGTGCGCCAGCGGGATGACGACCTCGCTCACAGCGCACCTCCTGCCCGTGGAACCCCCTGGTCAATGCCGTTCTCAAGATCTCTCCCCCGAGAAGGCATCGAAACTACACCGACGAAATTACACGCGTGTAGCGCCCGCCCCGTCAAGCGGAACGAGTTTCCAGGGCGGCATGGCGGGTTATGTGGTGAACCGCTCGCCGAACCTCAGATGAAGATCAGTTAATCGGCGGGTCAGGGCGCGGAACGGCGCGCGGTCACTGCGGCGGCGGGGGCCGGTTGTCGCGGTACCAGTCGCCGCCCTCCTCGGGCCGCTGCTCGCCCTGCGGCTGACCCGGCTGGGTGCCCTGCGGACCCTGCGCGGCATCCCCGGAGCCGCCGTAGGCCCGGGTCCACTCGCCCATCTCCTCTTGCTGGTCGGCGGGCTGCTGGGGCTGCGGCTGCTCGCCCGACTGGCCCTGCCCGGCCTGCGGCTGGCCGGGCTGGCCCGGCTGCGGCTGGCCGTACTGCTGGTAAGGCTGCTGCCCGTACTGCTGGTAGGGCTGCTGCCCGTACTGCTGCTGACCCTGCTGCTGGGCGGCCTGCTGGCCCTCGGCGCCCTGCTGGCCGTACTGCTGGCCCTCGGCGCCCTGCTGGCCGTACTGCTGGTACTGCTGGTAGGGCTGCTGGCCGTAGCCCTGCTGCCCGAACTGCTGCCCCTGCTGGTAGCCGTAGTCGGGGTAGCCCTGCTGCATCTGCGGCTGCGGGCGGGCCGGCTGCATGCCCTGGAAGACGGTGAAGACGAACCAGGCGCCGATGCCGATCACCGCGATCTTGCCGCCGCCGGCCAGGAACACCGAGAGCTTGGTGAGCGCGCCCAGCCCGTCCGCGGCCATCGCGCTCAGCCAGGAGACGACGGCGAACAGCGCGGTGACGCCCAGCACGCCGAGCGCGCCCATGGTGATGGTGCGCGCCTGCGGCGTCACGGCGCCCCAGGTGGCCAGCAGCACCGCCAGGACGACGAGCCCGACGCAGACGACCTGCGTGAACAGCGAGTCCGTGGCGGCCTCGAACGCGCGATAGGTGAAGGCGCCGCGCCCGCCGAGCAGCAGGAGGATGCCCGCGAGCAGTTGGACGCCCGCGGCGGCGAGCAGTACCCAGGCGGCCGGTTCGCGCAGGCGCTGGACGGCTTCCTTGTTCACGGTGGCTTCTCCAGACCGAGGCAATCGGATGACACGCAAAGCTTTGCACATCCCGCCCACGGACGTCTCTGTCCCCCGCCCGCCGCCAAACCGCGAGAAAGCCGGGCTCGCAGCCGCCGCGCCGCCGGTACGGCCTAGGCTGATCGGCATGAGGATCGTGGCGCTGGCGGGCGGCATCGGGGGAGCCCGCTTCCTGCGCGGGCTCCAGGCCGCCGCCCCCGAGGCGGAGATCACCGTCATCGGCAACACCGGGGACGACATCTCCCTGTTCGGACTGCGGGTCTGCCCCGACCTGGACACCGTGATGTACACCCTCGGCGGCGGGATCAACGAGGAGCAGGGCTGGGGGCGGGCGGACGAGACGTTCGCCGTCAAGGAGGAGCTGGCCGCCTACGGCGTCGGGCCCGGCTGGTTCGGGCTCGGCGACCGCGACTTCGCCACCCACATCGTCCGGACGCAGATGCTGGAGGCCGGGTACAAGCTGTCGTCGGTGACGGAGGCGCTGTGCGACCGGTGGAGGCCGGGCGTGCGGCTGATCCCGATGACCGACGACCAGGTGGAGACGCACGTGGTCGTGGACGACCCCGAGCACGGCCGGCGCGCGATCCACTTCCAGGAGTGGTGGGTGCGGCTGCGGGCGTCGCTGCCCGCGCTGTCGATCGCGCCGGTCGGCGCCGACGGGGCCACGCCGGCGCCGGGGGTGCTCAAGGCGATCGAGGAGGCGGACGTGGTGCTGTTCCCGCCGTCCAACCCGGTCGTCAGCATCGGGACGATCCTGGCGATCCCCGGCATCCGGGAGGCGGTCGCGGCGAACACCGTGGTCGGCGTGTCGCCGATCATCGGCGGCGCCCCGGTGCGCGGGATGGCGGACGCGTGCCTGACCGCGATCGGGGTGGAGACCTCGGCGAAGGCGGTGGCCGAGCACTACGGGCTCGGGCTGCTGGACGGCTGGCTCGTCGACGAGGCCGACGGCGACGTGCGGGTGGAGGGCATCGAGATCCGGCCCCGGCCGCTGCTGATGAGCGACCCGGAGGCGACCGCGGCCATCGCGCGCGAGGCGCTCGACCTGGCCCTGGAACTGAAGAAGGCGGCATGACGGGCGGGAACGGGCCCGCGGGCCTGCGGGTGTTCGGGATCCCCGGGCTCCCGGAGGTCGGCGAGGGCGACGACATCGCCGCGCTGGTCCCGGCGGACCTGGTCGAGGACGGGGACGTCCTCGTCGTCACGTCCAAGATCGTGAGCAAGGCGGAGGGCCGGGTCCTGGTCGCGGGCGACCGGGAGAAGGCGATCGACGCCGAGACGGTGCGGGTGGTCGCGCGGCGCAGGCACGCGCGCGGCGAGACCCGGATCGTGGAGACGCGGCAGGGCCTGGTGCTGGCCGCCGCCGGGGTGGACGCGTCCAACACCGCGCCCGGCACCGTGCTGCTGCTGCCGGAGGACTCCGACGCCTCCGCGCGGCGCATCCGCGCGGGCGTGCGGGAGCGCACGGGCAGGGACGTCGCGGTCATCGTGTCCGACACGCTCGGCCGGCCGTGGCGCAACGGGCTGACGGACGCGGCGATCGGCGTGGCGGGCCTGGCGCCGCTCAGCGACCTGCGCGGCAGCGACGACCGGTACGGCAACCGGCTCGAAGCCACCATCACGGCGGTCGCGGACGAGATCGCGGCGGCGGGCGAGCTGGTCAAGGGCAAGCTCGACGGGGTGCCGATCGCGGTCGTGCGGGGGCTGTCGCACCTGGTCACGGCCGACGACGGGCCGGGGGCGCGGCAGCTGGTCCGGCCGCCCGCCGAGGACATGTTCCGGTACGGGTCGGCGGAGGTCCTGCACGCGCGCCGCACCATCCGCGAGTTCACCGCCGACCCCGTCGACCCGGAGGCGGTGCGGCGCGCGGTCGCCGCCGCGATCACCGCGCCGGCGCCGCACCACACCACGCCGTGGCGGTTCGTCCTGCTGGAGTCGGCGGAGTCCCGCACCCGGCTGCTGGACGCGATGCGCGACGCCTGGGAGGGCGACCTGCGCCGCGACGGCTTCCCGGAGGAGTCGGTCACCAAGCGGCTGCGGCGCGGCGACGTGCTGCGCCGCGCGCCGTACCTCGTCGTCCCGTGCCTGGTCATGGACGGCTCGCACGACTATCCCGACGCGCGCCGCGCCGCCGCCGAGCGCGAGATGTTCGTCGTGGCGACCGGCGCGGGCGTGCAGAACCTGCTGGTCGCGCTGGCGGTGGAGGGCCTCGGGTCGTGCTGGGTGTCCAGCACGATGTTCTGCCGCGACGTCGTCCGCGAGGCCCTGGACCTGCCGGACGAGTGGGATCCGATGGGCGCCGTCGGCGTCGGCCACCCGGCCGCGCCGCCGCGCGACCGCCCGCCCCGGAGCGCGGACGCGTTCATCGAGGTGCGTTAGGCCTTCCAGGACGCCAGGGCCCGGTCGATCTCCTTGCGGGTCGGGAAGCGCAGGGCCTTCGGCGGCGCCGCGGGGAGTCCGTGCTCGCGGGCGCGGGCGTCGCCGAAGGTGCCGTCGGGTGCGCGGAATCCGGCGCGCTGGAGCGTGTCGCGGGCGGACCGCGTCCCGAGCGCGTCGCCGAAGGCCGCCGCCGCGTCGCGGTGCCGCCGGTCGCGGGCCGTGACCGCGTACGGGTGGTCGAGCATGAGGGTGCCCTCGTCCGGGACGATCGGGGCGAGCGGGTTGGGGCGGTGGGCGTCGTTGTAGGCGATGGCGGCCTGCTCGGTGGTGACGACGAGGGGACGGTCGTAGCGTTCGGCGGCGGTGAGTCCGGCGAGCACGGCCGCGGCGCCGCCGGCCGCGTCGTCCGCCGGTGACGGCGCGGATCTGCGCAGGTCGCCGGCCACGTCGCCGGTCTCGCCGCCGACCTGGTCGAGGGCGAGCATCGCGACCATCCCGCTGATGCCGACGCCCGGGTCCGCCGCCTTGCGGGCCAGGCCCAGGCCGTCGACCTTGGACTTCAGCAGCAGCTTCCAGCTCATCGCGACGTGGCCGGCGGCGAGTTCGCCGGCCACCGGACGGGTCGTCGCTAGCACGACGGGCGTGACGGCGAGGGACGTCCCGCCTTGCGGAACGCTCCTGTCGCCCGCGTCGCGGACGATGCCGAGCCACAGCGACGATTCCGGCGCCCAGGCGTCCGTGCGCCGCCGCAGCTCGGACCGGCGTGCGAACTCGGCGGGGGCGACGGCGGTCACGCGCACGCGGACGCAGCGTCCGCCGACCCGGTGCCGCTCCACGGTGAACCGGGACGCGACGTCCCGCAGCGCGGGCGCGATCTCCGGCTGCGCGGCGACGGACACCTCCACGGTCCCGCTCCGGCACGGCGACGGCGACGGCAGCAGGCCGAACGCCCACGCCCCGCCCCCGGCGACCGCGACGAGCAGCACGGCCGCCGGCACCCAGACCTTCCAGCTCACGCGTCAGTCATACCGGACTCGCGATGAACATGCGTTCATTTGCGGCGGGCCGTCGTCATGAGCGGTGACACGACGACGGCCCGCCGCGGCTCAACGCGGGGTGAGGGTGAGCGAGGGGCGGCCGAAGTGGCCGATGCCGTCGGTCTTGCGGGCGGCCTCGACGCGTTCGGCGGGGACCTCGCCGTAGAGGGTCGTGCGCTGCCGGGCGGGGCGTCCCGCGAGGGCGGCGATCTTCTCCAGCTCGCTGATGGCCTTGAACGAGCCGTTCTCCGACCCGGCCATCCGGCTGATGGTCTCCTCCATCAGCGTCCCGCCGAGGTCGTTGACGCCGCCTTGCAGGACCCGCGTGCACAGCTCGTCTCCGAGCTTCACCCAGGACGTCTGGATGTTGGAGATGGCGCCGTGCAGCAGGATCCGCGCGAGCGCGTGGACGGCGATGTTCTCCCGGACGGTCGGCCCCGGCCGCGCGAGCCCGGCCAGGTAGATCGGCGAGTTGTGGTGGACGAACGGCAGCAGCACGAACTCGCTGAACCCGCCCGTCCGCTCCTGGATCGAGCGCAGCAGCTTGATGTGCCCGACCCAGTGCGACGGGGTGTCGACGTGCCCGTACATCATCGTGGACGTCGTCGGGATGCCGATCTCGTGCGCGGTGGTGACGACCTCGACCCACTGGTCGGTGGGCAGCTTGCCCTTGGTCAGCACCCAGCGGACGTCGTCGTCGAGGATCTCGGCCGCCGTCCCGGGCAGCGAGTCGACCCCGGCCTCCTTCGCGGCCTCCAGCCATTCGCGGATGGACAGGTCGCTGCGGGACGCGCCGTTCACGACCTCCATCGGGCTGTAGGAGTGCAGGTGGATGTCGGGCGCTCGGCGCTTCACCTCGCGGGCGAGGTCGAAGTAGGCGGTGCCGGGCAGGTCGGGGTGGATGCCGCCCTGCATGCAGATCTCGGTGGCGCCCGCCTCCCACGCCTCGTCCACCCGGTCGCCGACCTGCTGGAGCGACAGCGTGTACGCGTCCGCGTCGGTGCGGCGCTGCGCGAAGGCGCAGAACCGGCAGCCGGTGTAGCAGACGTTCGTGAAGTTGATGTTCCGGGTGACGACGTAGGTCACGTCGTCGCCGACCGTGTCGCGGCGCAGGTCGTCGGCCAGTTTCGCGAGCGCGTCGAGTTCGGGGCCGTCGGCGTGCAGCAGTGCCAGCGCCTCGTCGTCGGACAGCCCGGCGGGGTCGCGCTCGGCGGCGGCGAGCGCGGCCTTGACGTCGGCGTCGAAGCGCTCCGGCGCGCTCATGCGCTCCTTGAGCGCGTCCCAGTCGCCGTAGACCTCGTCGAAGTCGTCGCGCCGGTCGGAGGTGCGGCCGGTCGTGTCGATCTCGGTGTGCAGGTCGGTGCGCCCGGACGCCGCGAAGCCGCCGTCGGGCTCCTGCCAGGGGCGGCCTTCGAGGACGGCGTCCTCGCGGGCGAGCCCGGTCGCCGGGTCGGCCAGCGCGGACACGTGCCCGATCAGCCGCGGGTCCAGCCACGGCTCGCCGCGCTTGACGTACTCGGGGTAGATCGTGAGCCGTTCGCGCAGCTCGAAGCCCGACTCGGCGGTCCTGGCGGCCAGCTCGTCGATCTGCGGCCACGGCCGCTCGGGGTTCACGTGGTCCGGCGTGAGCGGCGACACGCCGCCCCAGTCGTCGATCCCGGCGCGCAGCATCAGCGAGTACTGGTCGGCGACGAGGTTCGGCGGCGCCTGGACGCGCGCCTTCGGCCCCAGCACCAGCCGCGTCACCGCGATCGTCGCGGCGAGCTCCTCCAGTTCGGCGTCGGGCGTGTCGCGCATCTTGGTGTCGGGCTTGGCGCGGAAGTTCTGCACGATCACCTCCTGGATCGCGCCGTACTCCCGCATCGTCCTGCGGATCGCGAAGATCGCGTCCGCGCGCTCCCCGACCGTCTCGCCGATGCCGATGAGGATGCCGGTGGTGAACGGGACGTTCGTGCGGCCGGCGTCCTCCAGCACCCGCAGCCGGACGGCCGGGTCCTTGTCCGGCGACCCGAAGTGCGGGCCGCCGCGCTCGCTGAACAGCCGCGTCGCGGTCGTCTCCAGCATCATCCCCATGGACGGCGCGACCGGCTTGAGCCGCTGGAAGTCGCGCCAGGTCAGCACGCCCGGGTTCAGGTGCGGCAGCAGCCCGGTCTCCTCCAGCACCCGGACCGCCATCGCCCGCACGTACGACAGGGTGTCGTCGTAGCCGTGCGCGTCGAGCCACTCGCGGGCCTGCTTCCACCGGTCCTCGGGACGGTCCCCGAGCGTGAACAGCGCCTCCTTGCAGCCCAGCGCGGCGCCCTGCCGGGCGATCTCCAGGACCTCGTCCGGGCTGAGGTACGGCGCGTCCAGCTTGTGCGGGACGGTCGCGAACGTGCAGTAGCCGCAGCGGTCCCGGCACAGCCGGGTCAGCGGGATGAAGACCTTGCGGCTGTAGGTGATGATCCCGGGACGGCCCGCCGCCGCGAGGCCGGCGTCCCTGGTCCTCGCCGCGTGGGCGAGGAGATCGTCGAGCTGCGGCCCGCGGGCCTGCAGCAGCGTCGTGGCCTCGGAGTGGTCGAGCGTCTTCCCGTCACGCGCACGGGCCAAAGCCCGCCTGATCGCGTTCTGCGTGGCCTCCATGCGGGCACTCTATGCCAATCGTCATATTTCGCGACGCGGCGGGGCCCGATGGAACGGCGTCCGCCTACGAGAGCCGACGGTGCTCCCGATCTATTCCCCGGCCGGGGCGTCCCTCCCAGGATGTAGTGAACCTTAATGAATACGTCTAGAAATAGTCGCTGGTCCTCAATGTTGGACTGAGTCAAACTATGAGTGCGAGAGGGTCGTCCCCCGGGCGGAACCACCGCCGCGCGGCCCTCGCCCGAAGGGACAGTCCCATGCTGGTCATGCTCGCGATCATCATCGCGGTCGCCGTCCTCGCGCCGGTCTTCGGCGCCGACACCCGCGACGGCCTGAACTGGACCCCCGACAACTTCTGGCTCCGTCGCCGGTCGGCCGGAACCCCGAAGCGAGACGTCAGAAGCCCCGGTAGTCGCGGACGGGCAGACGGGGACCGCGCCGCGGAGGGCGCGCGCCGGACGATTCCAGCAGCCGGGTGACCCGGTACCGATGCCCCGCGTACGGCGCCAGCAGCTCGAGCATCCCGTCGTCGTCGACCTTGCGGCCGGCCAGTGCCCAGCCCACCACCCCGGGCAGGTTGTAGTCGCCCACGGAGACGGCGTCGGGATCGCCCGCCGCCCGCTGCCGGACCTCCGCCGCGGTCCACACCCCGACGCCCGGCAGGCTCCGCAGCCGCCGCTCGGCGGGGTCCTCCTCCAGCCGGGCGGCGACCCGCGCCGCACCGATGATCGTCCGGGCCCGGACGGCCTCCAGCCCCGACCGGTGCCACTCCCACGACGGGATCCGCGCCCACACCGCGGGCGGCGGCGGCACCCGCAGCCGCAGCGCGGCGGGCGCGCCCGGCGCCGGCGTCCCGAACCGGCGCACCAGGTACCCCCAGGCCCGCCACGCCTCCTGCGCCAGGACCTTCTGCTCCATCACCGCCGGGACGAGCGCCTCGAACACCCGGTTCGTCCGCCCGATCCGCAGCCCCGGCCGCAGTAGCGCCTGCCGCCGGACGATCTCGTGCCGCGCCTCGAACCCCTCGGGCTCGTCCGACGCGCCGAGCAGATCGGGCAGCCCGTCCAGCAGCCATCCGGCCCCCGGCCCCCACGCGTCCGCGACCACCACGTCCCCGCGCGCACGGATCCGCAGCGTGCCGGGGCCGTCCGGCGTGGAGGACGCGCGCCAGACCGTCCCGTCCCGCTCCACCCGGAACGCCGGATCGTGATGCCCCCGCCGGTGCGGCGACAGCGTGGCCCCCACGTCCACGGGCCACGGCGGCGCCCACTCCCGCCGGACCCCCGCGGACCCGTGACCGGGGCGGAGCCCAGCGGTCCCCTCCCCGGCCGCGCCGCCGGCGGCCGTGCCCGGCGGGCCGTCAGGCATCGGTGGAGAAGCGGACCGCGGTGGGGGGGAGCTCGATGCCGGGCCAGACGCGCAGGCCGCAGCAGAGTTCGTTGCCCGGGCCGACGACCGCGCCGTCGCCCAGGATGACGCTGTCCAGGATCGCGCCGGGGCCCACCCGGGCACCGCGGCTCAGCACCGAGTCGCGGACGGTCGCGCCCTCCGCGACGAACGAGTCGTCCAGCAGGACGCTGCCGACGACGGTGGCGCCCGCCTCGACCACCGCGCCGCGGCCGACCGTGGTGCCGCCGCGCACCACCGCGCCCGGCGACACCGACGCCCCGGCGAGGGTGAGGCGCTCGCCCGGCCCGCCGGGCATCGCCGGGGAGGCGAGCCGGCCGAGCACGAGGTCGCACGAGCCGCGCACGAACGCCTCGGGCGTGCCGACGTCCAGCCAGTAGCCCGACTCGACGTACCCCATGACCACGGCGCCGGACGCGATCAGCGACGGGAACGTCTCCCGCTCGACCGAGACGACCTCGTCCTCGGTGATCGTGTCGATCGCCGACCGCCGGAACACGTAGCAGCCCGCGTTGATCTGGTTCGTCACCGGATGGGACGTCTTCTCCAGGAACGCGGTGACACGCCCGGAGCCGTCGGTGGGGACGCAGCCGAACCGGGACGGGTCGTCGGCCTCGGTGAGGTGCAGCGTCACCGCCGCGCCCGCGTCCTCGTGCAGCTTCACCTGGGCCCGCACGTCATGGCCGGACAGGATGTCGCCGTTGAGGATCAGCACCGGCTCGTCCGGGCCGCAGGTCAGCGCGCGGGCCGCGTTGCGGATCGCGCCGCCCGTGCCGAGCGGCTGCGCCTCGCTGACGTAGGCGAGGTCGACGCCGTGCGCGCGGGGGCCGAACGCCGCCTCGAACATCTCCGCGCGGTAGGACGTCGCGAACACGATCCGCTCGACGCCGGCCGCGTGCGCGCGGGCGAGCTGGTGCGCCAGGAAGGCGACGCCGGCCGTGGGGAGCAGCGGCTTCGGGGTGGAGATCGTCAGCGGGCGCAGGCGGGTGCCCCGACCTCCCACCAGGAGAATCGCTTCCACTCGGCTCCCTTTCTCCGCCACGGTCGTGGAGAGGAAGCCTAGTGGGTGGCGGGCGCCGAACCGTGACCGCCCGACGCCGCGTGCTGCCGGACGGCCCGCTCGTAGGACGCCAGGTGCGCCTCGGCGGACGCGGTCCAGCTGAACTCCTGCGACCGCGCGTGCGCCGCGGCGGCCAGTTCGGCGCGCCGGGCCGGATCGGCGCTCAGCGCGGTCAGCGCCCGCGCGATGCCCTCCGGGTCGGGCTCGGTGTAGGCGACCGCGTCGCCGCCGACCTCGGGAAGCGAGCCGCGGCGGGTCGTCAGGACGGGCGCGCCGCACGCCATCGCCTCCAGCACCGGCAGCCCGAACCCCTCGCCGCGGCTCGGCAGCGCCACCACCAGCGCGCCGCCGAAGAACCCGGGCAGCGACGGCCACGGCAGGTACCCCGGCCGCAGCACCCGCAGGCGGGGCGGCACCATCGCCAGGGCCGCGTCGACCTCGTCGTCCCAGCCACCGCCGCCCGCCAGCACCAGCGCGGGCGGGTCCGCCAGCCCGGCGCAGGCGCGCACCCAGCCGCGGATCAGGTTCGGGACGTTCTTGCGCGGCTCCAGCGCGCCCAGATAGGCGACGTACGGGCGGCCGTGCAGGCCGAGCCGGTCGGAGACCCCCTTCATCTCCGCCTCCGACGGGCGGTGGAACACCTCGTGGTCGACGCCGTGGTAGGCCACGTCGATGTGCTCGGGGTCGGCGCCCAGGACCCGGACCATCTCGTCCCGCGTCGCCCGCGACGGGACGATCAGCCGGGTCGCGCGGCGCGCCGCGGTGCGGGTCGCCGACTTGACGTAGGTGGTGCGGACCGGGTCGTGCACCTCCGGCTCGGCGAACAGCGACACGTCGTGGATCGTCACCACCGTCGGCCGGACGGCGCTGACCGGCATCGTGTACGTCGGCAGGTGGATCACGTCGGCGGCGACGCCGTCGGCGACGTGCGGCAGGCCGGACTGCTCCCATGCCAGCCGGCTCGCGCGGTGCGCCAGCGCCGTCGGGCCCGCGACGATCCGGGCGCCCGGCGCGAGCAGCCCGTACCGCTTCTCGTCCGAGCGCTGGCAGGCGACCGCCAGGTCGGCGCCGAGCGCGTGCAGGGCCGACAGCAGTCCGTCCACGTACCGCCCGAGCCCGCCTCTGTCGGCGGGCACCGCGGTGGCGTCGAGCAGTATCCGAGGCGCCACGGTCCACTCCCCCATTCCGGCGCTGAAGCCGTAGTGGCGTAGATCACTCTTTACCGTTCGAGCCTACGCCTGCGACCGGCCGGCCGTGGGCCCTCCGCGCCGGTCGCCGCCGCAAGTCACGGTGGCCCCCTACCCACCCGCCTATCTTTTGCGCGCGTGAATCAGGACGATGCTGCCCTGCTGGTTCGGCGCGCTCCGGTCGGCGAGCGCGACCAGCGGCGCCAGCGGCGCAGCCGCGTTGAAGCCGACCCGGCCGCCGTACGTCGACAGCGACAGGTAGAGCCGCTCGGTCGCGGCCGTCCTGAACTGGTAGGAGTGCCGCACGAGGTCGAGCCCCCGCTCGTCCATCAGCTTGCGCAGGCTCTCGTGGGTGTAGGTGTGCTGGACGTGGTACTTGGCCTTGTGCGCGTCCCTCAGCTTCGGCCACGCGTCCGCGCGGCTCAGCACGTCGGCGGACATGAAGATCTCGCCACCGGGCTTCAGAACTCGCGCCATCTCGTCCAGGGATCTGCCGCCGTCGTCGAAGTGCTCGATCGCGCAGACCGACAGGACCGCGTCGAACGCGGCGTCGCCGAACGGCAGCCGCAGCGCGTCGCACTCGATCAGCGCGGGCGCGTCGGCCAGCGTCCGGCCGTACACCATCTTCTTGCGGGCGAGGTCGATCGAGACCGCGTCGGCCCCGCGCTTGCGGGCCCGCCCCGCCCAGTAGCCGTCGCCGCCGGCGACGTCGAGGACCCGCTTGCCGCGCAGGTCCCGTCCCATCCACGACAGCAGCGTCCCCGCCTCGCGGTACCGGCACACATGCACCTGGTGCCCCATGAAGGCGACCACATCGGAGAGTTTCATCGTCCCCAACTCTAGGGCGCGGCGGGCGGCGGCGCGGCCGAAGCGACGGCACGCGCCGTGATCCCGGTTCGCCTACGCTGGGCGCGTGAATACGAAGGCCGTCGCCATGCGGGCCCTGCGCGTGCTGCTGATCGTGCTCGCGCTCGGGTTCTGCGCCTACAGCGTGGCCTCGCAGTGGGACGCGACGACGAAGGCGTTCCAGGAGATGTCCTGGGCCACGCTCGCGGGCGCGCTCGCGGTGGGCCTGGCGGGCCTGTTCTCCTGGACGCTGGCCTGGCGGACCTTCCTCGGCGGGCTCGGCTCGCCGCTGCCGCTGCGCGTCGCGTACCGGATCTCCGCGGTCTCCCAGCTCGGCAAGTACGTGCCGGGCAAGGTGTGGGCGCTGGTCACCCAGATCGAGATGACCCGCGAGCACAAGGTGCCCGCCGAGCGCAGCTTCGGCTCCACGCTGCTGGCCGTGGCGACCTCCACCGCCTGCGGCCTCGCCGTCGCGGCGGTGACGCTGCCGCTGACCTCGGCGGCGGCGCGCCGGGAGTACTGGTGGCTGTTCCTGCTCGCCCCGTTCATGATCGCGGCACTGCACCCGAAGATCGTGACGTGGGCGCTGGGCGTGCTGCTGAGGCTGGTCCGGCGGCCCCCGCTGGAGCACCCGGTCAGCCTCGGCGTGACGCTGCGGGCGGTCGGCTGGACGGTGCTCGGCTGGGTGCTGTTCGGCGTCCACACCTGGCTGCTGTGCCTGGCCGTCGGCGGCGACGGCCCCGGGCTGCCGTTCCTGGCGACCGGCGCCTACTCGCTGGCGTTCGTCGCCGGGTTCATCGTCTTCATCGCGCCCGGCGGGATCGGCGCCCGGGAGGCCGCGCTGACCGTGGTGCTGACCCCGGTGCTGCCGGCGGGCGCGCCCGTCGTGGTCGCGATCGCGTCCCGGGTGCTGCTGACGATCGCCGATCTCGTCAACGCGGGAGCCGGCATGCTCCTCGGCCGCGGCCCCCGGTCCGGCGGCTCCGGGACCGGGGACGAGACCGGGAATGAAGGCGGCCGCCCCGTGCTTGTCAGGGATACGCAACCCACTAAGGAGTGACCGTGACGGCCCCCATCAGCGTGACCGACGCCACGTTCGCCGAGGAAGTCCTGGACAGCGACGTCCCCGTGCTCGTCGACTTCTGGGCCGACTGGTGCGGCCCCTGCCGCATGATCGCCCCCGTCCTGGACCAGATCGCGACCGAGCAGGACGGCCGGATCAAGATCGCGAAGATGGACTACGACGCCAACCCGCAGACCCCGCAGAAGTACGGCGTGCTGGGCCTGCCGACCCTGCTGCTGCTCAAGAACGGCGAGGTCGTCGAGCAGATCACCGGCGCCAAGCCGAAGCGGGCCCTGCTCAAGGTCATCGAGCCGCACCTGTGAGCGCGGTGAGCGCCTCCAGGTAGGCGGCCCAGACCGGGCCGTGGTCGACCGGCCGGACGCCGGAGCGCAGCCGCTCCGGCGTCCCCGGCGCGTAGAACCGGGTGATGGCCGCCGCGAGGGCCGGCGCGTCGCCGGGGCGGCAGACCAGCCCGTCGACCCCGTCGCGGACCTGCTCGGCGAACGCGCCGACGTCCGTGGCGATCACCGGGAGGCCGTGCTCGTAGGCCATCCACACGTTCTGCGACGCGGTGGCCGTCCGGTACGGCAGGACGAGCGCGTCGGCGGAGGCGAACAGGCCCGGGACGTCCGCGGCCGGCACGTACCCGGGGCGCAGGTCCACCCGGGACGCCAGGTCCAGCGACCGGATCAGCGCGCGGGTCTCGTCCAGGCCGCCCCAGAACTCGCCCGCGACGGTCAGCCCGACGTCGTCCGGGCCCTCGGCGAGGGCGCGCAGCAGGACGTCGAGCCCCTTGTACGGGCGGACGATCCCCCAGAACAGCAGCCGGCGCCGCACCTTGCCGTCGCCGGCGGGCGCGCCGCCGGAGGCCGGCAGGTGCGCGGGCATCTCCGCGACCCGGACCGGACGCGCGGTCAGCCCGCGCGCCAGCTCCGCCTGCGCCTCCGAATGGACCAGGACGCCGTCGGCCTTGCGCAGCAGCCGCTTCATCAGCGGCTCGTCGTACGGCTTGCGCTCGTGCGGCAGCACGTTGTGGCACAGCGCCATCACGGGCGCCCGATGCCGCAGACCGGCGAGGATGCCCAGGTACGACGGCACCTGGACGGGGCTCAGCACCGCCAGCACGACCAGGTCGCAGGCCCGCAGCGCCCGGCCGGTGCGGTACCAGCCGTCCGGGCGGCGCCAGTCGAGGCGGTGCCGGGTGCCGGGGAACGGCTCGCCCTCCGGCTCGGAGATCGTCTGCTGCCCCGGGTACAGGAAGCCGGGGTACTGGGCGCGCCACGACTCGATGGCGACGTCGTGCCCGGCGGCGGCGAGCCGCCGCGCCAGCTCGGTGGTGTGGTGGGCGCCGCCCCCCTTGTACGGGAAGGCGGGGCCGACGACGGCGATCCGCACTAGACGTCGCCGCGCGATCGGACGATCAGGTCGGCCAGCAGCGCGAGCGAGGCGATGATCAGCCCCGTCACGAAGATCATGATGGTGTTGTTGGCGAAGTAGCCGATGTGCACCACCATGTCGAACACGCCCTTGAGCAGCCCGATCCCGATCAGCCACAGCGCGAGCGGCAT
Organism: Actinomadura sp. NTSP31; assembly: GCF_041951385.1. Taxonomy (NCBI): domain Bacteria; kingdom Bacillati; phylum Actinomycetota; class Actinomycetes; order Streptosporangiales; family Thermomonosporaceae; genus Actinomadura; species Actinomadura sp. NTSP31. The sequence goes on from NZ_JBGNUT010000007.1 coordinate 148,549, forward strand.
CAGCACCTTGAGCGGGTTGAAGTACATCACCATCCGCAGCACCTGGAGGATGTAGCGGTAGGCGTCCTTGGTGAAGTGGAACTTCGACTTCCCGGCCCGCTTGGAGTACTCGATCGGCACGTAGCGCACGGGGTGCTGGTTCGACAGGAACGCGATCGTGATCGTGGTCACGCAGGAGAACCCGGGCGGCAGCAGCCGCAGGTAGGGCAGCGACACGTCGCGGCGGAACGCGCGCAGCCCCGAGTTCAGGTCGGGGATCCTGGAGTTGGTGAGCCGCTCGGCGACCTTGCGGATGAACCACTTGGCGGGCACCCGCAGGAGCTTGTGCGTGCCCTCCTCGGAGGTGCGGGCGCCGACGACCTGGTCGACGGACGGGTCGCTGTCCAGGATGTCGACGAGGTCGGGGATCCGCTCGTTCGGGTAGGACATGTCGGCGTCGGTCCACACGACGATCTCGCCGCGGGCCTGCTGGGAGCCGATGCGCCGGACCGTCCCCGAGCCGCTGTTGTGCTGGAACGCCATGATCCGCATGTGCGGGAAGCGGGGGGCCGCCTCCTCCAGCCGGGCGAGGGTGCCGTCGGTGGAGCAGTCGTCGACGGCCAGCAGCTCGTAGCTCTTGCCGCTGTTGTCCATCGCCTTCGTGATCCGCTCGACCTCGTCGATCACGTGCTCCTGCTCGTTGTAGCAGGGCAGGACGATGGTCACATGCACGGGGGCGGCGTCGCTCACGGGGTCAGCGGTCTCGGCGCTTTCGGGCGCGGGCCGGGGCGCGGGCTCGGCGGGCTGGGTACTCACGCACCGCGAGAATACTCGCAACGGCGGCCCCAGGCCGACTCACCGGCCGACACGGCGCGAGAACACCGACCGGACGGCCGCCGGACGCGCACCGGACACGCATCGGACGCGCCCGCGTCACGCCCGCGTCACGCCACCGGCGGCTCGGCGATCCACACGTCGATGGCCAGCCCCCACGACCCGCCCGGCGGGTGGTCGAGGGTGCGGCCGTCCTGCCGGGTGCGCAGCCGCACCACCTGCCGGGGAGTCCCGTACGGCGCGACCTGCTCGGGCTTCGATCCCATGACCACCGGACGCCGCCCAGCCCCGCCGACCTTCCCGATGATCCGGCGGACGTCGACGGGCGTGGCGAACGAGGTGGTGCGCGCGGCGGGCAGCCCGCACATTCCGCGCAGTACCTGAAGGAAGCGGTCGGCGGTGCCCGCGTCCACCACCACGACGGAGCGGCCGGGCCCGATCCGGTCGCACATCGCGTCGACGGCGCCGACCTCCTTCTGGTCGGTTTTGTGGACCATGTACGTGGCGGACGTGATGACGATCGGCACCAGCGTCAGGGCGATGCCCGTCACCGCCGTCACCTGGACCACCTTCCGCGAGTACCCGATCCGCCGCAGCCGCTTGGTGATCCAGGCGGCCGCGAACACCGTGAACAGCAGCAGCCCGGGGATGACCAGGCCGATCAGCCGCCGGGACGCCCACGGATGGTCCGGGGTGATGCCCGGCCTGACCAGCACCTGGACGGTCGTCCAGACGATGACCGCGTACGGCAGCAGCCACTGCGGGGACTGGCGGCGCATCAGCCGCCGCACCAGCAGCGCCGCCCCGAACGTGGCGAGCAGCAGCGCGGGGATGCCGATGTACCAGACGACCCAGTACAGCGACAGTTCCGAGTACTGCCGGGCACCGTCCAGCGGCATGTGGTTGAGCTTCTGGACGGCCTCGATGAACTGCGCGTTCAGCCGGTCGTCGGTGTTGGCCGGGACGCGCCGGACCGTCTGCACCAGCGGCCGGACGGCGAAGCCGACCATCACCAGCACGGTCAGGATCGCGGCGGCGCCGGGCAGCCGGCCGCGCCCGATCGCCGTCCCGGCGGCCCGCAGCCGGCGGCCCGTCGCGTCCCAGCGCAGCACGAGCACCATCAGCACCGTGGCGACGGCGATCGCGGCGGAGATGAGGAGCAGCGGGTCGAGCGAGGCGTGCAGGTAGTCCAGGTACGGGCGGGACTTCAGGTAGCCCTCGACGAGCCCGGCCGCCACGCCGATCGCGAGCCCGCCCGCGAGCGTGTAGCCGCTCCGGCGCCTGCGGGCGACCAGCAGCCCGGCGTACACCGCGACCGGCAGGATGTCGCGGATCCCGTCGATCCGGACGAGCACGATCAGCCCGAGCGCGAGGCCGCCGAGGAACGCCTTCACCATGGCCGCGCGGGGACGCTCCGTCCGGCCGTCGTGCAGCAGCGACAGCCCGCCGAGCAGCAGGATCAGCGCCGGCGGCTCGCTGAACGTGGACCGCGACACCCACAGCATCGGCAGGGTCAGCGCCAGCAGCAGCGCCGCGGCGGGCGCCCAGCGCGGGCCGACGAGCCGCGCGGCGAGGCCGCCGAAGGCCAGCACGCAGCAGGCGCCGAGCAGCGGCGCCATCAGCAGCATCCCGTGCGTGCCGCCCGCCCAGCCGCCGAGCGCGAGGATCAGCGGCAGGCCCGCCATGAACTGCGGGACGACCGCGCCGCCGTCCTGGTAGAAGGCCGGGCTGTCGAAGCTCAGCGCGGGGTCGCCGCCGCCGAAGGCCTCGCGCGCCTGCGGGATCGGCAGCGACCCGTGGTCCTTCAGCCAGGTCGCGAACTGGACGTACGAGGCGGGGTCGCGGCGGACGATGATCTGCTCGGAGCACATCAGCGCCTCGAACACGCCGAACGCGACGGCGACCGCGACGACGCCGCCCGCCGACCACCACGGGACGGCGCCGAGCGGCTCGTCAGGGGCCCCGTCACCGGGCTCCCCGGCCTCGCGGGGGCGGCGGCGCAGGCCGAGCCACAGCGCCGCCGCGGCGACCGGCACCCACAGCAGGATCGCCGGCCCCGGCCGGAACACCCCGCCCATCAGCAGCGGCATCGCCACCGCGAGCCACGCGGTGACCAGCAGCGCCGGCGCCACGGTGAGCCGGGCGAGCAGCCGACCCGCGTTCATGAATCCGCCCCGTGCTCGTCCGATCCGTGGTCATTCATCGCAGCGGAGCGTAGCGGGAACGGCCGGTTGGCGAGTCCGGGCCGGTCACGGGGCTCTACGCTCGCCCCATGAGCGACAGCGAACCCGCCGCGCCCGGACCCGCCGACCTGCTGCGGCGGCGGCTGGCCGCCGACCCGTCCCGCCCCCTCGTCACCTACTACGACGACGCGAAGAACGAGCGCGTCGAGCTGTCCGCGCGGACGTTCGACAACTGGGTGGCCAAGACGGCGAACTTCCTGGTGGACGGGCTGGCCGCCGAGCCCGGCGGGCGTGTCGTGCTCGCGCTGCCGCCGCACTGGCAGACCGCGGTGTGGCTGATGGCGTGCTGGTCGGCGGGCCTGACGGCCGTGCCGGTCGACCCGGCGGCGGTCCTGGCGAGCGGCGCGGCGGTGCCCGAACCGGACGGGGGGTCCGGGCCGTACATCCTGGCGGCGGCCGAGGAGGTGCTCGAAGTGGTGCTCGCGGACCCTGGCGTGAACGCGGACGCGGAGGAGGTCGTGGGGCTGTCGCTGCATCCGCTCGGCGGCCCGTTGGCCGACTGCCCGCCGGGCATCACCGACTACGCGGCGGAGGTGCGCTCCTACGGCGACCGGTTCGCCGCGGGCCCGGACGTCACCCCGCTGCTGCCCGCGCTCGATGTGACAAAGACCACATTGACCGGTGCCGGGCTGGTCGCGGCGGCCGCCGAGGCGGCCGAGAAATGGGAGCTGGACGCGTCGTCGCGCGTCCTGGTTGACATGTCGTTCGCCACACTGGACGGGCTACTGGCCGGCCTGGTCGCACCACTAGCCTCAGGTGCTTCCGTCATAATCCAACGAAACTTTGACAAAGCCGCCCTAGATCGACGCGTGGCCTTGGAGCATGTGACGGCGGTGGCCGGAGTGCCCGGATGGAATGACGCATCCGGGTCCGTGCGCCGGCTCGCCTGACCTACGCTCTCTTTGCCCGCGCTTTGTCAACCGAGCCCCGGCCAGCCCCGTCTCAGAGCTACAGGACAGTTCCAGCAGAGCAGGCAGTTCTTCCAGAACAGGCAGTTTTCGCAGGACAGACCAAGCCGACCGACCCCCCGAGAGCGGGCCGCGCCCCCGGACCACGGAGCCGATGAACAGCAACCCGATGTACATGGAGTACGTCGACGACGCCGACCCACAGCCGGCGCCGCGTCGACGCGGCTGGCGCATCCTCGGCTGGGTGAGCATCGGGATGTCGGCCGTCCTGGTGGCCGGATCGCTCACCGCCTACGGCGTGTACCGCAAGGCGATGGGCAACATCAACCACGAGGACGTCAACGCCCAGCTCGGCCCCAACCGGCCGAAGAAGCTGAACAGCGCGATGAACATCCTGCTGCTGGGGTCCGACACCCGCGCGGGCGCCAACGCCAGCTACGGCCGCTCGATGAAGAACGAGCCGCCGCGCTCGGACACCATGATCCTGCTGCACCTGTCGCCCGGGGGCAGCCAGGCGATGGGCATCAGCTTCCCGCGCGACCTGATGGTGCACATCCCCGCGTGCAAGACCCATTCCGGCGGCACGTCGCCCGACCAGCCGCGCGCGCAGATCAACTCGGCGTTCACCACCGGCGGGGCGGCCTGCGTCATCAAGACGATCGAGGGCCTGTCCGACATCCGGATCGACCACTTCATGCAGGTCGACTTCACCGGCTTCAAGGCGATCACCAGCGCGGTCGGCGGCGTCCCGGTGTGCCTGCCGAAGGACGTCAACGACCCCAAGTCCAAGCTGCACCTGACCCGCGGCAAGCACGTCATCCAGGGCTCCACCGCGCTGGCCTACGTCCGCGTGCGGCACGGCCTCGGCGACGGCTCCGACCTCGACCGCATCAAGCGGCAGCAGAAGTTCATGGGCGCGCTGGCGAACAAGGCCATGAGCAAGGGCGTGCTGAGCAACCCCACCAAGCTGATCCCGCTGATGAACGCGGCGACCAAGTCGCTCACCACCGACAAGGAGCTGACCCCGCCGGTCATGCTGAAGATCGCCCAGGGCATGCAGGGCATGACCTCGGGCAAGCTGCGCTTCGTCACCGCGCCGTCCGGCCCCGACCCGTCCGACACCAACCGGGTCGTGCTCACCTCCGCCGCCCAGCCGTTCTTCGCCGCGGTCCGCAACGACAAGACCGTGCCGAGCGAGTCCAAGACGGCCGCGCCCAAGATCAAGCCCGAGCAGGTGCGGGTGCGGGTCTACAACGGCAGCGGCATCGCCGGCCAGGCGAGCCGGGTCGCCTCCGACCTGGAGGCGCAGGGCTTCCAGGTGACGGTCGGCGGCAACGCGTCCCAGACCAGGACCACCAAGGTGATGTACGGTTCCGGTGCCGACCAGCAGGCGCAGACGCTGACCGCGCTGATCCCGAGCAGGCCGGCCGCGGCGGCCCGCACCAGCGGAGGCACGCCCGGCGTGGTCGACCTGGTCGTCGGCTCCAACTGGACGGCCCTGAAGAACGCCAAGGGGGGCATCCCCGAGCAGCAGGGCGAGATCCGCGCCAACGACGACATCTGCAAGGGGGCTTGAACCGGCCGGCCATGACGTACAGCACCAGGCCCTCGGGGGCCGAGACGGGACCGCAGCCCGGCCCACCGGCCGCGGCCGATGCGCCGGCACCGGCGGATCGGCACAGACCGGACGTTCCGGATCCCCGCCCCGACCCGGCGGCGCCGGTCGCGACGGTCCCGGGCCCGCCGGGCCCCGCCGGCGCGGCGGCCTCGGACGGCGGGCGTCCGGCGGCCGGCCCGAGGCTCGCGTCGCCGCCGAAGCCGCGCCGGGAGCGCGACCCGTTCTTCGACAACGCGAAGTACTTCGCGATCCTGCTGGTGGTGTCGGGGCACTCGATCGCCAACCTGCAGAACGTCCCGATGGCCAAGGGCCTGTACATCTTCATCTACATGTTCCACATGCCGCTGTTCATCGTGATCACCGGCTACTTCTCGCGGAACTGGACGTTCTCCCCCGGCAAGGCGCGCAAGCTCATCACCAACGTCGGCGTGCCGTACGTGGTGTTCGAGGTCGCGTACTCGGTCTACGACTGGCTGGCCGGCCGGCACGACCTGGAGATCAGCCTCCTCAGCCCGTACTACCTGACGTGGTTCCTGTGCGCGCTGTTCCTGTGGCGGCTGTCCACGCCGGTGTGGCAGCAGATCCGCTGGCCGCTGGCGGTGGCGCTGGGCTTCGCGCTGCTGGCCTACATGAGCGACCTCGGCAGCACCTTCGACATCCACCGGGTCTTCGGCCTGCTGCCGTTCTACGTCCTCGGCCTGAAGCTGCGGCCCGAGCACTTCGAACTGCTGAAGCGGCCGGCCGCGCGGCCGATCGGCGCGGTGGTGCTGGCGGTCGGGCTGGCGTGCTCGTACCTGGTGATGAAGCACATGTCGGTGCGCTGGATCTTCTGGAAGGACCCGCACTTCATGCTCGGCGTCGGGGACTTCAAGGGCACGCTGATGCGGCTGGCGATGTTCGCGTGCGCCACCGTGCTGGTCGCCGCGTTCCTGACGCTGGTCCCGCGCCGGAAGTACTGGTTCACCGCGCTGGGGGCGACCACGCTCTACTGCTACCTGCTGCACGGCTTCGTCACCCGGCTGCTGAACTTCACCGGCTGGTGGGGCGCGGACTGGATGCACACGCCCGGCGGCGTCGTCGCGGTGATCTGCGGCGCCGTCGTCGTCGGGACGTTCCTGTGCTCTCCCCCGGTCCAGCGGACCATGAGCTGGGCGCTGGAACCCAAGATGACCTGGGTGTTCACCCCGCTGCGCCGGCCCGGCCGCGGCTAGCCGGGCAGGGGGCGGCCCCGGCCGGCCCCGAACCGGAACAATCCCACATCCGACCCCAGGGCCGCCGATCGCGCACTAGAGTCGGCCTGCCTCCACGTGAACGGTTGTCACGGACTCAATGGATCCTTCGGAGACATGACGGAAATCCTCCCCCAACCGCGCCCCTCGGACCCCGGCCGGCGCCCGGACGCCGGGCCGGTGCCCGGCGCACGGCTCGCCCCCGGCCCGGAGACCGCACGGCCCCCGGAGACCGCGCCCGCACCCCCGGAGTCCGCGCCCGCCCCCCGGCGGCGCGACGCCTACTTCGACAACGTCAAGTTCTTCCTCATCCTGCTGGTCGTGCTCGGGCACGTCTGGGAGGTCCTCAGGAAGGGCAGCCACGCGGTGGACGCGGCCTACACGGTGGTGTACCTCTTCCACATGCCGGTGTTCGTGTTCGTCTCCGGTTACTTCGCGCGCGGTTTCATGCGGTCGACCGATAAATTCCGGGCCATTTTCCCCACCTTGGTCGTTCCATACGTGATCTTCGTCGTGCTTTACCGGTTGCAGCTGGTACTGATCCGGGGAAATGAATTCCGGCTGCACGAACTTTTCCGTCCGCAGTTCCTGATGTGGTTCCTCGTCGCGCTGGTGCTGTGGCGGCTGAGCGCCCCGCTGTGGGGGCACCTGCGGCACCCCGTCGCGGTGTCGGTGGCCCTGTCGCTGGTCGCCGGCAGCTGGAGCTTCAACTCCGACGCGACGCTGTGCCGGGCCGCCGGGCTGCTGCCGTTCTTCGTCCTCGGCCTGACCATCCGGCCCGAGCTCGCGCTGGCCCCGCGCAGCCGCGGCTGGACGCGCTGGGCCGGCATCGCCGCGCTGCTCGCCGCGCTGCCGGCCGCCTACGTCTGGGAGCGCGGGACCGTGGTCCCGCGGATCGCGCACGGCGTCCTGCTGTGGAACCGCGGCTACGAGCACATGCACTTCTCCGCGTTCGAGGGCATGGCGTACCGGCTGCTGGCGCTGGCGCTCGCCGTCGCCCTCGGCACCGCGTTCCTCGCGGCCGTCCCGCGCGGACGGGCCTGGTACACCGCGCTCGGGACGCGGACGATGTACGTCTACCTGCTGCACGGCCTCGTCGTGAAGACGCTCGACTACGGCGGCGTCTTCGACGCGCACTTCTTCGACACCCCGGCCGGCGTGGTGGCGGCGACGCTGGGGGCGCTCGCCCTGGGCGTGCTGCTCGGCACCGCCCCGGTGCAGCGGCTCACCCATTGGGCGGTCGAGCCCAAGGGACGATGGCTACTCAAGCCCTCTCATGGCAGGACATAAGATTTACCTGCCGGATGCGGGTATGATCCAGATTCATCGAGTAGTTGATTGGCGTTCGCGTGAGCAGTGAATACGACATCTCCCTGAGCATCATCGTGCCCGTGCACAAAGTGCAGGGGTACCTGCGGCAGTGCCTTGATTCGCTGCTGGTTCCGGACGTGCCGAACCTGGAGATCATCGCGATCGACGACGCCTCGCCGGACGCCTGCGGCGAGATCCTCGACGAGTACGCCGAGCGCGACTCCCGGATGAAGGTGCGCCACCTCGCCGAGAACGTCGGGCTCGGCGAGGCCCGCAACGTCGGCCTGGACATGGCGACCGGCGACTACGTGTGGTTCTTCGACAGCGACGACTACGCCACCGACGGCGCCGTGAAGGCGATCTGCGACCGGCTCGCCGAGACCCGGCCGGACGTGCTGATGTTCGACTACGCCCGCTCCTACTGGAACGGCCGGGTCAAGCGGAGCATCATCAACCACCTGTTCCGGGAGCCGCCCGCGCCCGAGGTGTTCACGCTCGCCGACCGGCCGAGCCTGCTGGAGATGTTCACCTCGATCTGGAACCGGGCGATCCGCCGCGAGTTCATGATCGAGCACGGGCTGCGCTTCAACAGCGGCTACTACGAGGACGTCAGCATCACCTACCCGGTCCTGATGGCGGCCGAGCGGGTCAGCTTCCTCGACCGGGTCTGCTACATCTACCGGCAGCGGCGCAGCGGCGCGATCACCAAGACGGCCAGCGCCAAGCACTTCGACGCCTTCGACCAGTACGACCGCATCTTCGCGTTCATGGACCACCTCGGCCCGCAGATGGACCGGTTCCGTCCGCTGATGTTCAACCGGACGATCTGGCACCTGCTGGTCATCCTCGAGCGCGCCGACCGCGTCTACCCCTCGGAGAAGCAGCGGTTCTTCGCCGAGATGACCAGGACCTACAACCGCTACAAGCCGCCGGGGCACGTCCCGCCGGACGACGAGCCGGGGCTGGCCGACAAGCACCGGGCGATCGAGCGGGGCGACTTCCGGGCCTGGGAGCGCCTCAACTCGCCGAAGCTCACCACCAAGGCGAAGAAGAGCGGGCGCAAGGTCCGGCGGCTGCAGAAGCGCGGCGTCGTCCGCTCCAAGGAGCTCGCCAAGGAGCGGTACTACGCGATGCGGCGGCACCTGCCGATCGAGGAGGACCTCGCCGTCTTCGCCGCCTACTGGTACCGCGGGTACTCCTGCAACCCGGCCGCGATCTACGAGAAGGTCCGCGAGCTGGCGCCGCACATCCGCTGCGTGTGGATCGTGAAGCCGGGCGGGCGCAAGAACATGCCCGACGGCGTGGAGTACGTGGTGGCCGGCTCGGCGGAGTACTACCGCACGATCGCCGCCGCGAAGTACTTCGTCAACAACGTCAACTTCCCCGACAACCTCGTCAAGAGGCCGGGGCAGGTGCATCTGGAGACCCAGCACGGCACGCCGCTGAAGAAGATGGGCCTCGACCAGATGGAGTACCCGGTCGGCGCCGGCGACATGGACTTCAAGGCGCTGATCGAGCGGTCCGACCGCTGGGACTTCCTCGTCTCCGCCAACCCGCTGATGAGCGAGGCGTGGGAGCGGGGCTTCCCGTGCAAGTACGAGCTGCTGGAGATCGGCTACCCGCGCAACGACCGGCTGGTGCGCGCGACGCCGCAGGAGCAGGCGCGGCTGCGCGACGAGCTCGGCGTCCCCGAGGGCAAGACCGCGATCCTGTACGCGCCGACGCACCGCGACTACCAGCGCCGCTACGCCCCGATGTTCGACATCGGCCGGGTGATGGAGCAGCTCGGCGACGACCACGTGCTGCTGCTGCGGGCGCACTACTACTACAAGCTCAAGAACATGGCGACGGACCTGGGCTGGCCGGAGGACCGGGTCATCGACGTCTCCAAGCACCCGTCCGTCGAGGACCTGATGATCGCCTCGGACGCGCTGCTCACCGACTACTCGTCGGTGATGTTCGACTACGCCAACCTCGGCAGGCCGATCGTGATCTACGCCAACGACTGGGAGACCTACAAGCTCACCCGCGGCGTGAACTTCGACCTCACCGAGTTCCCGCCGGGCGTCGTCGCCTACGCCGAGCCCGAGCTCGTCGACGCGTTCGCGTCGCGGGCGGCGTGGGGCGACGCGGCGGCGAAGAACCTGGAGGCCTTCCGGGCGCGCTTCTGCCCGTGGGACGACGGGAACGCCGCCGAGCGGGCGGTGCGCCGGGTGTTCCTCGGCGAGGAGCTCCCGCCGGCCCCGCCCGCGATCTCCGCGCCGGGCGGCGCGTCCGGCCCGGCGTGACGGCGGCGCGCCCGCGCTCCCGACCGCAATCCCCCTGACCGTTCGCGACCGGACCCCCCGTCTCCGGCTCGCCAGTGCTAAGGAGTGGGCATGACCGCCCCCAGGATCAGTGTGATCGTGCTCTCGCACGGAGCGGGGGAGGACCTCGGCGACGCCCTGGACTCGCTCGCGGCCCAGACGTTCCGCGACATCGAGGTCCTGGTCGTGGACGACGGCACCGGCACGGCCGCGCGGGCCGCGCTGCCCGACGACCGGTTCCGGATCGTCCGGGACGGCGCGCCGAGCCGGGGCGCGGCCCGCAACCTGGGGGTCGCCGCCAGTGCCGGCGAGTTCCTGCTGTTCGCCGACGGCGGCGACCCGATGCCGCCCGGCGCGCTCGCCGCGCTGCTGACCGCGCTGGAGGCGTCCGGGTCGGAGCTGGCGACCGGCCCCGACGCGGTGCGCCGCTGGACGGGCCAGGTCTCGCAGTGGAAGCCGAGCGCCGACGCGCCGGCCCCGGCGCAGGCCACCGACCTGGAGCGCGAGCCCGGCCTGCTGAGCCGCCGCCGGATCACCGGGACGCTGCTGCGCCGCTCGTTCTTCGACGCGGCCGGGCTGGAGTTCCCCGACCTCGGCCGCCACGACGACCTGCCGGTCGCGGTGCGGGCCCTGCACCTGGCGAAGGCCGTCGACGTGGTGCCGGACATCGTGCTGCACCGCCGGACGTCGCGGCTCCACGAGCCGACCACCGAGCCGCAGGAGATCGCCGACGGGTTCGGCGCGGCGAACCTCGCCACGGCGTGGGTCGCCGAGCGCGGCGACGTCAAGGCGCTGCGGCGGCTCCAACTCGCCCTCGTGGACCGCGAGCTGCGGATGTTCCTGGACGTCCTGCCCGACCTGTCCGCGGACGAGCGGGAGCAGGTCGTCGCGCAGGCCGCGGCATACGCCAAGGGCGTGTCGCCGAAGGTGTTCGCGGAGGCGCGCGCGCTGACCCGCCTGAAGTGGCACCTCGCCGTGCAGGGCCACACGATGGAGCTGGTGAAGGTCGTCCGGTACGAGCGCGGGAAGTCCTCGCCGTCGATCGTCCGCGACCCGCTGCGCCGCTACGTCGTCTACCCGTACTGGAAGGACGCCAAGCTCGACGTCCCGCGCGAGGTGTACCGGGCGCGCGACGAGGTCAAGATGCGGGGCCGCACGCACGCGGTGCGCTGGGAGGGCGACCGGCTGGTCGTCACCGGCGAGGCCTACATCAACTCCGTCAGCTCCCGCCGCCGCTGGACGTCGATCAAGGCGGTGACGCTGCGCAACGGCCGCCGCAAGATCCTCATGAAGGCGCGGCAGACGCCGAAGCCGGGCAAGTCGTCGGGCGGCTGGACCGGCTTCGAGTTCTCGCTCGACGCCGGGAAGCTGAAGGAGCACGGCGCGTGGGCCGAGGGCACCTGGGAGGTGCACGCCTCGGTGCTGAACGCGGGCGTGTTCCGGCAGGGCCCGGTGCGCGGCGGCGGCTCGGGGACGGGCGCGCACCCGCCCTACCGGTACGTGGCCGACGACGTGCGCGTCGTCCCGAAGGTCGTGGACGGGAACCTGGTCGTGCAGGTGGAGCGCGTCCGGGAGCGGGCGACGAAGCTGCACTGGGACGACTCGGCGCTGCTCATCGAGGTCGAGTCGGCCGGCGGCCCGCCCGCGGAGCTGGTGCTGACGCTCGGCGACGCGCGCGTCCCCGTGCCGGTGACGGCCCGGTCCGGCGGCTGGACGGCGCGCGTCGACCCCGACACGCTCGACGTGGACATCGACGCCGACGCGATCGACGACACCCGCGACTGGACGCTGTCGGCGGACGGCCGGCCGCTCGTCCTCGCCGAGGGCGTGGAGGAGGCGCGGCGCACGTCCGGCGCGCTGGAGGTGAGCGCCGGCCACGGCCCCGGCGGGTACGTGCGGGTGCGGCGGGCGACGACGCGGCTGTCGGTGAGCGACTGCGTGTGGCGCCCCGACGGGACCCTGTCGCTGGCGGCGACGCACCCGGCGCACGCCTCCGGGCAGATCGTGGTGCGCAGCCGCGGGCGCCGCAAGGAGCACGCGTTCGACCTGGTCCCCGACGCCTCGGGGACGCTGCGGGCGGAGGTGCCGGTGGCGGCCGTGCCGGGCGTCGCGGGCGTCCTGCCGCTGCGGCCGGGCCGCTGGGACGTGCTGTTCCGGCCGCCCGGCGAGCGGGCGCTGACCGTCCGGCTGACGGAGGCGGCGCAGCGCGGCCTGCCCGGCTCGCTGGAGGTGGCGCGGCGCGGCTACGACCTGGAGACCAAGGACGGCCGGCTCGTCGTCGCCGTCACCGGTGACGTGTCGGGCGAGGAGAAGAGCGCGGGCGCGAAGTACCGCGAGGAGGCGCGCCGGCGCGTCGCCCGCGACGGGCTCCGCGACGCCGTGCTGTTCTCCTGCTTCAACGGGCGGCAGTACTCCGACAGCCCGAAGGCGATCCACGAGGAGCTGCTGCGCCGCGGCGCCGACCTGGAGCAGCTGTGGGTCGTCAACGACGCGCAGGTCGAGCTTCCGGACACGCTGAAGGGCGTCCGGCTGAACGGCAAGGAGTGGCAGGAGGCGGTGACGACGTCCCGCTACATCGTCACGAACCACCGGCTCGGCGACTGGTTCCAGCGGCATCCCGACCAGATCGTCCTGCAGACCTGGCACGGCACCCCGCTGAAGAAGATCGGCCGGGACGTCAAGGAGGTCCACTTCGCGTACGCGCCCGGGATGAAGTCGGCCCTGCAGAGCAAGGAGAAGAAGCCGGAGGGCCCGGCCGTCCCCGAGTGGAGCCACCTGCTGTCGCCGAACCCGTTCAGCACCGAGATCTTCCGCCGCGCGTTCGCGTTCAAGGGCGAGATGCTGGAGGTCGGGTACCCGCGCAACGACCTGCTGTACAGCGCCGACGCGGACGCCGTCGCCAAGTCGGTCCGGTCGCGGCTCGGCATCCCCGAGGGCAAGCGGGTCGTGCTGTACGCGCCGACGTGGCGGGACGACCAGTACTACAGCCGGGGCCGCTACAAGCACGACATGCGCCTCGACCTGGACCGCGCGCGCGCCGCGCTGGGCGACGACCACGTCCTGCTGGTGCGGCTGCACTCCAACGTGGTGGACGGCGTCACCGAGGACGAGCACGGCTTCGTCCGGGACGTGTCGCTCTACCCCGACATCACCGAGCTGTACCTGATCTCCGACATGATGATCAGCGACTACTCGTCGGTGATGTTCGACTACGCCAACACCGGCCGGCCGATGCTGTTCTTCACCTACGACCTCGCCGACTACCGGGACCGGCTGCGCGGCTTCTACTTCGACTTCGAGGCGGAGGCGCCGGGGCCGCTCGTGGAGACCTCCGACGACCTGATCGAGGCGATCCGCGACGTCGACGCCGCCACGGCGGGCCACCAGGACCGGTACAAGGAGTTCGTGGCCCGGTTCTGCCCGCTGGACGACGGGCGCGCCGCCGCGCGCACCGTGGACCGGGTGTTCCGCCTCAACGGCTGATCCGGAAAGACGGCTGATCCGGAAAGGCGGGCGATCCGGAAAAGCGGGCGATCCGGAAAAGCGGGCGATCCGGAAAAGCGGGCGATTGTCGCCATCCGTGACCGGCCGGAACCGATGCGTTGATAGGCTGCCCGCCTGACACTGCAGACATCGGGGAAGGTTTGCGGACATTGGACGCGGTGGCGAATCATTGCCGCGTGGGCTCCGACGACCGCCTGCGCATCCGGTGGCCCGTCCCGCTGCCCGGCGGGCGGCGGGTGGTCCTGCGGCACCGGCCGTCCGGCGCGGTGCGGCCGGCGCCGCTCGCGGACGACCGGTGCTCGGCGGAGGCGGACGTCGGCGACCTCGCGCCCGGCATCTGGGAGCCGGTGATCGAGGCGGGCGGCATGGGCGGCCCGCTGCTGACCGACGACCCCGGCTTCTCGCTGGACGAGCTGCGCGCCTACGCCGGCGTGCGCCGCGAGCGGGCCGTCCGGGTGGCGCGGACGCGCGACGGGCAGGTCCGGCTCCGCGTCCGGCAGGTCGCCCCGCACGCCGAGGTCGAGGCGGTGCATCCGCACGACGGCGAGATCGAGATCGTGGGGCGGCTCGCCTACACGGGCCCCCGGCCCGGGGAGAGCGCCCGCCTGGTCGCGGCGGCGCGGCAGGGCGGGGCCGCGGTGGCCGGGGAGGTCCGGCTCGACGGCACCGGGTTCTGCGGCCGGCTGGACGTCGAGGCGTTCGCCGCGGCCGAGCCCGCGCTGTGGGACCTCTGGCTCGACGTCGGCGACGTCCACGCCCGTCTCGGCACGTGGCTGGACGACGCGCCCGGCAAGCGTGGCAAGCTGTCCTACCCCCGGCAGGTCGCCGCGCCGGGCGGCCGGCCGATGGCCGTGCGGCCGTACTACACCGAGCGGGACCAGCTGGCGATCTCCTGCCGACCGGTGGGGGACGACGGCACGTGAAGATCACGTTCCTGCTGCTGGAGGCCTTCTCCATCGACGGCACCGTCCGCTGCACCTTCACGCTCGCCGACGAGCTGTCCCGGCGGCACGACGTGGAGGTCGTCAGCGTGCTGCAGGACCGGGACCGCCCCGTCCTGCCGCTGTCGGACCGGGTCCGGCTGAGCTCGCTGGTCGACCTGCGGCCGGGCGCCGAGGTGCCCTGGCCGCACACGGCGCGCGCCGAGCGGCTGATGCCGGAGCCGTCCACCATGGTCCATCCCGAGGAGCGCAGCTTCAACAAGTACAGCGCCTGGACCGACGACCGCCTCACCCGCTACCTGCGCCGCCCGCACACGGACGTGCTGGTGACGACCCGCGCCGGGCTCAACCTGGCGGCGGCGCGGCTGGCGCCCCGCCGGGTGGTCGTCGTCGGGCAGGAGCACCTTCAGCTGAGCATGAACGAGCCGGGGATCCGCGCGGAGATCGAGCGGTGGTACCCGCACCTGGACGCGCTCACCTGCCTCACCGACGCCGACCGCGCGGCCTACGAGGCGATGCTGCCGGCGGGGTCGTGCCCCGTGCGCACGATCCCGAACGGCCTGCCGCAGCGGCTGCACCCGCGGTCCCGGCAGGAGAACAGGATCGTCGTCGCGGCCGGCCGGGTCGTGTGGATCAAGGGCTACGACCTGCTGATCGACGCGTTCGCGAAGGTCGTGGAGAAGCACCCGGAGTGGAGCCTGCGGATCTACGGGGACGGCCCCCGGCGCGAGGAGCTGCGCCGCAAGGCGACCCGGCTCGGGCTCTACAACAACGTCCTGATGATGGAGCCGACCGACGACATGGAGGGCGAGTTCGCCAAGGCGTCCGTCCTCGCGATGTCCTCGCGCGCCGAGTCGTTCGGCATGACGATCATCGAGGGGTTCGCGTGCGGGCTGCCGGTGGCCGGCTTCGACTGCCCGTGCGGGCCGCGCGAGATCGTCACCGACGGCCACGACGGGCTGCTCGTCCCCGCCGAGGACTCGGCGGCGCTCGCCGAGGCGCTGATCCGGCTGATCGACGACGAGGGGCTCCGCCGCACGATGGCGGCCAACGCCGTCGCCTCGGCGGAGCGGTTCGGCATCGCGACCGTGGCCGCGCGCTGGGAGCGGCTGCTGGCCGAGCTGCGCGCCCGCCCGCGCCGCCGCACGGGGCGGCCGCGCTAGGCGCTGAGCCGCTCCCCGGCCACGGGCTCGTCGTCGTCCTGCTCGGGGCCGGGCTCGTCCACCGGGGCGTCGCGGACGCGGCGGGGCGCCGGGATCAGGGCGAGGCCGAGCGCCACGCAGGCGAACGGCACGGCGGGCAGCACGTAGCGGTAGTCGAAGTCGGCGGTCGCCGCCGGGATGACCAGCAGCGCGAGGCTCGTCCCCCACGGCATCAGCGCGCCGGTCCCCCAGTGCCGGACGGGCCCGAGCGGCCGCCGGCGGGTGCCGCGCCGCCCGATGTGCGGCAGGGCGAACACCAGCCCGCCGAGCAGGATGAGTCCGAGGAACGTGCCGGGCATGGACATGTGGTGCTGGTACGACAGCATCCGCCCCGCCCAGGGCCGGACGACCTTCGTCTCACCACCGGACGGGTCGTACTTCACCGCGACCAGCGCCTGCTCGTCGTCCCACGACTCGCCCTTGGGGAACACGTACTCCAGCCACGTCCACGGGGTCGGGTACGGCTCGCGCTTCCAGTCGAACGACCGCCAGGTGTCGCGGACGACCACGCGCGCGTAGTCGCCCGGCTGCTTCTCGATCGCCTGCTTGGCGAACTCGCTGGACAGCCGGTTCGCCTCGTCGCCGGTGATCCAGCCGGGGATCCGGTGGTACGGGGAGTCGTCGGTCCACAGCGCCGCGAACGCCGGGGCGATCGCCGGGTTGCTCTGCGCCGGGCACATGATCCGCAGCTCGGGGCTCGGCTTGATCTTGTCGCAGTCGGCGAAGGCGGCCGTGCGGCCGTAGAGCCACACCGAGCTCGCCTTGCTCATCGTGAACTGGCCGTAGGTCTGCTTGAACCAGTACATGTAGCCGCCGATCGGCAGCACGAACGCGATCACCACCGCGACGAGGGGGCGCCACCCCGCGCGGCGCAGCAGCATGCCGACCAGGATCACCGCGACCAGCGGCAGCCCGGCCGACCGGGTCACCGCCGCGAACGCGGCGAACATGCCGGCCAGCGCGCCGAGCCACCACGTCGTCCGTCGCCGCCACAGCGCCGCCGTCACCGCCGCGAGCAGCAGGAACGTGAACAGCGAGTCCGACATGAGCATGTGCTCGAGGGCGATCTGGTAGCTGTCCAGCAGCACCGGCAGCGTCAGCGGCGCCGCCAGCAGCCCGGGGACGAAGTCGCGCCACGCCCACCGTCCCGCGTCCCCGCCGGGGCCGATCGGCCACGCCGCCCGCGCGGCCCGCCAGACCAGCAGGTACACCAGCACGCCGCCGAGCACGCCGATGGCGTGCTGCACCGACACCATCACGGTGAAGCTGTGGAACGGCTTCAGCAGCCACAGCAGGATCGGGTAGCCGCTCGGGCGCGTCTCGCCGGGCCTGAGGTCGAGGGCGGCCTGGAGGTAGCTGGGCGAGTCGCCGGTCCAGTGCGGCGCCGGGTACCCGCGGACCGCGACGACCCGGATCCAGACGGCCGCCGCCAGCACGCAGGCAAAGGGCAATTGGGCGAGAACTGCCGTAGGTCTGACGCGCACCGCCAAAGCCTACCCAGGGCCGCCCACCAAAACGATCTGGACGAACGCCGCATGATCCCCCAACGTCCCGCACGTCCCCTTAACCGAGTCACGACTCGGCGACAATGCCGGAGACCGCATCCGGACAGCGATACCATCGAGCGGTCCCGGGACGAAAGGAAACCCTCCATGGCGAATTTCACGCTCGACGACGTTCGGCAACGGACGTACAAGGCGCGTGACGCGTGGTGGACGGTCCTGCTGGTCGACCCGCTCGCGGCCCGCCTGGTGAAGTTCACCGCGAACCGGACCCGGATCACGCCGAACCAGCTCACCGTGGGCGCGCTCATCCTCGGCCTCGGCGCCGGCGCCTGCTTCGCGGCGGCCTCCTGGCCGTGGCTGCTGGCCGGCGCGGTGCTTTACCACCTGTCGTTCACGCTCGACTGCATGGACGGCAAGATCGCGCGACTCAAGGGCACCGGCTCGGTGTTCGGCGCGTGGCTGGACTACATCTTCGACCGCGTCCGGGTCCTGGCCTGCGCCATCGCGCTGATGGCCGGGCAGTACGCGGCGACCGGCAACGTCGCCTACGTGTGGACGGCGCTCGGCGTCGTCTTCCTCGACATGCTCCGCTACATGGACGCGCTGGAGATCTACAAGGTGCGCCAGCAGATGCGCGCCACGCTGATCCAGACGCGCCAGGAGGCCGAGACGCTGGAGGCGGCGGTGCTCCGCGCCGACGGCACCATGCCCGACGCGCGCGACGTCGGCGCGGACCTGCGCTCGGCGGAGGGCGCGCTCGGCGCCGACACCGAGGCGGACGAGGAGCGGGTCGTCGGCGACGACGACCGCGCCAACGCCGCCCTGCAGGCCGGCTTCTACAAGCGGTTCCCCTGGTACATCCGGATCCGCAACGTGCTGCTGCGCGGCCGGATCCGGCCGCACCTGATCAGCGGCATCGAGTTCCAGATGGGCGTGTTCATCGTCGCCCCGGTGATCGCCGCGATCGTGCCGGGCGCGATCATCCCGGTCGTGTGCGTCAGCGCCGCCGGCATGCTGGCCTTCGAGCTGTTCATCATCTACAAGTTCTGGCTCTCCAGCCGCGACTACAGCCGCAGCCTCGCCAAGCTGAACGACAAGATCGACGGCTACCGCGCCCAGCTCCCCGCCGAGGACCTGGAGCACCACACCGGCACCGCCGTCGTCGGCAGCTCCGGCTGACCCTCCCGCCACCGTCCGGAGTCCCCGGGGAGCCCGCCTCCCCGGGGACTCCGCCGTCACGGGGTCGTGGCGAGGAGGTCGGTCCATTGGCGGCAGACCTCGTCGAGGCCGTAGGCGGCGCGGACCTGGTCGCGGGCCAGCACGCGGTCGGCCTCCCAGCGGTCCAGGGCGACCGTGCCGGAGATCGAGGCGGCCAGCTCGGACGGGCCGGCGTGGATCCAGCGGGCGTCGTAGATCGTGTCGGCGCCGGGCCAGCCGAGCAGCGCCGGGACGGCGCCGGACGCCATGCCCTCCGCGGGCGCGAGGTGGAAGCTCTCGTCGTCGCTGGTGGACAGCACGAACCCGATCCGGCGCAGCCAGGACGCCACGTCGCGGCCGTAGGAGTCGAACACCACGCCGCCCGACAGCAGCGGTGAGCGGCGGATGCGGCGGAACACCTTCTCGAAGTAGGCGCGCTCCTCGTCCTTCTGCCAGATCCACCAGTACTCCCAGGGGAGCTTGGACTTGACGAAGAGGGTGAAGCGCGGGTCGTCGCGGCGCAGCTCCTCCAGCGCGTCGAGGGCCAGGTCGAGGCGCTTGCGGGACGGGGCGATGCCGATCATGCCGAGGTGGTGCTCGGCGCCGGCGAGCTTCGGCCGGTCGAACTGCCGGTCGTCCACCCAGTTCGGCACCGTGGTGATCTTCGACTCGGGCCAGCCGAGGATCTCGCGGGTCAGCCGGGCGTAGTGCGGGCTGACGCAGATGACCTGGTCGACGGCGTCGATGTCGAGGTGGCGCGGCCAGCGCGCGTACAGCTCGAAGCGGTGCAGCCGGACGACCAGGCGCTGGCCCGGCCGCTTGCGCTGGGCGAACCAGATCGCGTTCGGCCCGCACCACTCGCAGATGATCACGTCGGCCCAGTCGGCGAGCTCCTGGCTGCGCTCCTCGTCGTGGACGCGCAGCGCCGCCCACGGGTCGACGCGGACCTCCATGTCGGGCCGCGACCGGAGGTAGTCGAGCAGGCGGGTGAAGAACTTCAGGTCGTGGCCCGCGACGCCGACGCGCAGGCGCCGCTCCCCCGGCGAGCCGGGCTGCGGCGCGGGGAGGGCCGGCGCGGCGGACGTGCGCGCGTGCTCGGCGGCCGCGGCGAGGACGGCGGCGGACGGTTCCGGGAACGTCTGCGCCAGGCAGTCCCGCAGCCGGCCGGCGGCGGCGTCCAGGCTGAACCCGGCGGCGGCCGTCCGGCAGCGCTCGACGGCCAGCGTGTACACCTCGGGGTTCTTGCCGATGATCGTCAGGGCGTCGAGGACGTCGTCCTCGGTGGCGGAGAACAGCGGGTAGTCGACGCCGAACAGCCGCTCGTGCATCGGCGTCCGGTTCAGCACGACCGGGACGCCGAGCGTCCCGCACTCCAGCACCTTCGTGGACAGCTCCAGGCTCGCGTCCATCTCCGGGTGCCGCCACGACAGGCCCACGTCGGCCGCCGCCGTCAGCCGCATCGCCTCGGCGCGCGGGTGCCCGCCGTGCCAGACGACGCCCTGCCCGGACTCCAGCGCGGTGCGCATCCGGGTCGCGAACCCCGGGTCGCCCGGATCGTCGTGGATCTTGTCGCCGACCATGTGCAGCTCGGCGTCCACGCCGCGCATCGCGAGCAGGCGCGGCAGCGAGGTCATCTCGTAGGTGTTCCAGCGCGGCGCGAACTTGCCGGTGTAGACGAGCCGGAGCGCGCGGCCGTCCGGGGTGCCGTCGGGGCGCGGCTCCAGGCCGTCGGGCAGCACGACGACGGGCGGGAACAGCACGCTCTTCCCGGCCGTCGCCGGGACGGCGGTCTCCAGGAAGCCGCGCAGCTCCTCGGTCTGGCAGAGCAGCACGCGGGACGCGTCCGCGATGCGGCGCAGCTCGCCCTTGGCGGAGCCGGCGAACTCGGCGGCGGACTGCGGGACGTCGGTGAGGTACGTCCAGAGGCGTCCGGCGAGCGGGCCGTGCGCGAGCTTGCCCGCCAGCCGGCGGCCCCGGACGACGGCCAGGTCGAAGCCCTCCCGCTCGTCGATGCGGGCGAGGACCGCGGCGGCCTGCTTGGCGGGCATGCCCGCCTCGCCATCGACCAGCCCCTCGGCGTGCGGGCTGCGGACGGTGACGCCGGGCAGGGCGCGCAGCGGGTCGACCAGCCGGCCCGTCCGGACCGGGGCCTTGAGCACCAGGGTCACCGCGCAGCCGGCGCGGGCCAGCGCCTGGACCATGCCCTGGGCCCAGATCGCCGAGCCGTCGATCAGGTTCAGGTCGACGTCGCCGTAGACGAGGGCATGTGGTCGCACAGGAGTTCCTTTCAACGAACCGGTTCCACCATCTCGGCGAGCCGGCTTGGCGTGGTCACGGTGGCGTCCCAGTCCAGGAGCGCGAGCGTCGCGGGCGGCGCCTCGCCCCACAGGACGAGCGGGAGCGAGCGGCCCGCCGCGATCTGGCGGACGTCGTGCAGCGCGCGGTCCCGGTCGTACATGCCGGGGACGCCGAGGTAGGCCCACGGGCCGCCGGGCTCGCCCGCCGCCGCGTCCACCACGACCAGGTCCACGTCGGCGGTGTCCAGGACGATCGTCGCGTCGTGCGGGTAGAGCGGGATCACCTTGGCGTGCTCGCGCAGCGCCTCCGCCGTCCGGGGAGCGAAGATCCCGGCGATGACGATCCGGTCGCAGGGCCCGGCGGCGAGCAGCCGGTCCTCGGGCCGGTCGATCCGGTCGAGCAGGATGCGCTCGCTCCCGGACGACGACGGGCCCTGCTCCGGCGCGTTCCGCTTGCGCCAGAGCTGGTACAGCTCCTTCGGCAGCCGGACGCCGCGCCGCCGCGGGTTGCGGGCGGCGCCGGCGACGAGCCGGCCGAACTGCAGGGCCATGGAGGTCTCCAGCGCCCCCAGCCGCCGCTCCAGCTCCTGGACGCGCGACTCGCGCTCCCGCAGGGCGGCCCGCAGCCGCGCGGCCTGCCGGTTCGCCTTCGCGCCTTCGGCTCCGCTCATCGAGCACCTCCAAGAGAAGCCCTCACCTTTGAGCAAGGAAGGGACAAAACCCCACGAAGAGGGCCAGGGGCAGGTGCTCCTTCGTCATGAATTGCCATACAGCAGGGCAACGGACTGCCATGATGTGAGACATGGCGCGGCAGGTGAAGCGGGCGTTCAAGTACCGATTCCATCCTACGAGCGAGCATGCGGCGGAGCTTGCTCGAACGTTCGGATGTGTTCGCCTTGTGTACAATAGAGCGCTTGAGGAACGCACCCGCGCCTGGCACGAGGAGCGGCATCGGATCTCCTATGTAGAGATGTCCGCGATGCTCACCGAGTGGAAGAAGTCGCGGGATCTGGCATTCTTGAGCGAGGTGTCGAGCGTTCCGTTGCAGCAGGCGCTGCGCCACCTGCAGGCTGCGTTCACCGGGTTCTTCGACAAGCGCGCCAAGTATCCGCGTTTCAAGTCCCGCAAGAAGGCTCGGCAGAGTGCCGAATACACTCGATCGGCGTTCAAGTACCGTGAAGGACGGCTGACGCTGGCGAAGATGAGCGGGCCACTGAACATCGTGTGGTCGCGTCCCCTGCCGGACGATGCACGGCCGTCCACGGTGACGGTCTCCCGCGACGGCGCGGGCCGCTGGTTCGTTTCGATCCTTTGCGAGGACGCGGTCGTGCGACTGGATCCGGTAGTGCAGACCGTGGGAGTTGACGCCGGACTCGTCTCGCTGGTGACCCTCTCGACCGGAGAAAAGATCACCAATCCCAGGTACGAGCGCCGCGACCGAGAACGGCTCACCAAGGCCCAACGGGAACTGGCCCGCAAGGCCCAGGGATCGGCGAACCGGAACAAGGCTCGCCGCAGAGTCGCGCGAATCCATGCGCGGATCGCCGATCGGCGCCGGGATTTTTTGCACAAACTCTCCACTCGTCTCGTCCGCGAGAACCAAACGGTCGTGATCGAGGACCTCAACGTCCGCACCATGGTGTCCAACCATTCTCTTGCTCGCGCGATCTCCGACGCGGCTTGGCGGGAGTTGCGGGCCATGTTGGAGTACAAGGCTGACTGGTACGGTCGTGAACTCATCGTGATCGACCGATGGTTCCCCTCCTCCAAGTTGTGCTCGGGATGCGGAGCCATCACGGGGAGCCTGTCCCTCGAAGTGAGGGAGTGGGAATGCTGCTGTGGTGCGGTACACGACCGCGATGTCAACGCCGCACGCAACATTCTGGCCGCCGGGCTGGCGGTGTCGGCCTGTGGAGCCGGTGTCAGACCTCAACGGGAGTCTTCCCGGACGGGGCAGTCGGCAGTGAAGCAGGAACCCTGCTGGGCGACCCGCGGGCTCTCGTGCCGGTAGGCAGGTGGAGGATGTCAACCAAGGGCTCCGTTCTCGCCGAGATAGGTCGTGATCACTTCCGCGATGCGGGGGCCGGCGTGCCCGTCCCACAGCGGCGGCTTGCGCTCGCCGGCCTGCGCGCCGGACTCCAGGACCTTGCGGACCCCCGGCACCAGCTCGTCGAAGGTGACGAGCCGGTTGGTCCCGTGGGTGATGGTGATGGGCCGTTCGGTGTTCGGCCGGACGGTCAGGCACGGCACGCCGAGGATCGTCGTCTCCTCCTGCAGGCCGCCGGAGTCGGTGACGACCGCCGCCGCGCCGCGGACGGCCGCGATGAAGTCGATGTACCCGAGCGGTTCGAGGACGTGCACGCGGTCGTGGTCGTCGAGGCCGGCGGCCAGCAGGTTCGCGCGGCCGCGCGGGTGCACCGGGATGACCAGGTCGGCCAGGTCGGCGACGCCGTGCAGGTGCCGGACGAGCGCGGCGGCCGTGCCCGGCGCGTCCACGTTGGCGGGCCGGTGCATGGTCGCCAGGACGTAGCGGTCCGGCAGCCCGTGCGCCTCCCGGACCCGGCCGGTGTCGAACGAGTCGAGGTTGGCCAGCAGCGTGTCGATCATCGGGTTGCCGACCAGGTGCGCCCGCTCCACCGGGACGCCCTCGTTCGCCAGGTGCCCGATCCCCTCCGGGCTCGTCACCAGGCAGATGTCGGAGAGCTGGTCGGTGAGCCGCCGGTTCACCTCCTCCGGCATCGTCATGTCGAAGGAGCGCAGCCCGGCCTCCACATGGGCGACCGGGACGTGCAGCTTGGCCGCGACCAGCGCGGCGGCGATCGTCGAGTTCACGTCGCCGTACACGATGACGAGCGCCGGTGAACGGCTCGTGAACTCCCGTTCAAGGCCGACCATGAGGGCCGCGGTCTGCTCGGCGTGCCCGCCGGAGCCGACGCCGAGGTTCACGTCGGGCTCGGGCAGCCCCAGCTCGTCGAAGAAGACCTCCGACATCCGGGCGTCGTAGTGCTGCCCGGTGTGGATCACCGCCTGGTCGGCTCCGGCGGCGCGCAGCGCGCCGATGACCGGTGCGGCCTTGACGAAGTTCGGCCTCGCCCCGAGGACGTGCACGATGGGTGACACCGCAATTTCCCTTCTGTTCATCGGGCTTGCCTACGCTCGCTCGCCGTGCGGATCTATGCCCTGAAAAGGCCGGTTTACCTGCTCGGACTCACCTGGCGGCAGGTGCGCGACGATCCCGGCCGGGCACCCCGGCTGGCGGTGCGGCTGCTGGCCCGGGGCCTGCCCGGCCCGCTCGGCGGGCGCCGGCTGGCGCGGTCCCGGCTCGCGGTCCCGCGCCCGCGCGGCGTCCGGCGGGAGAACGCGGAGCTGCGCGCGCTGCTGGCGCGCACCCCGCCGCCCCGTCCGGCCCGCCCGGCCGTCCGTCCCCGGAGCGGTTCCGGGACGACCGTCCTGCAGTTCGTGACGAACGCGCTGCCGCGCACCAACGCGGGCTACACCGTCCGGACGCACCGGATCGCGCTCGCGCAGCGCGAGATGGGCTTCGACACCCACGTCGCGACACGGCTCGGGTACCCGCTCAGCCAGGGCGCGGGTGACGCGCGGGCGCGGGTGGACGTCGACGGCGTCCCCTACCACCGGCTGGTGCCGTGGCTGCCGCCCGCCGGGCCGGTCCGGGCCGTGGAGCGGGGCGCCGACCTGGCCGGGCGGCTGGTCGAGGAGCTGCGTCCGGACGTCCTGCACGCGGTCAGCAACCATCTGAACGCGGCCGTCGCGCTGGACCTCGGCCGCCGGCACGGGCTGCCGGTCGTGTACGAGGTGCGCGGCTTCCTGGAGGACTCGTGGCTGTCGCGGGATCCGGCGCACAGCGAGTCCGACGAGTTCTACCGGCTGACCCGGGAGCTGGAGACCCGCCGGATGGCCGAGGCCGACGCGGTCGTCACGCTCGGCGAGGCGATGCGCGCGGAGATCGCCTCGCGCGGCGTCCCCGAGGACAAGATCTTCATCGTGCCGAACGGCGTGGACGAGGCGTTCCTCGAGCCGCTCCCGGACGCCTCCGGCCTGCGCGCGGACCTCGGCATCGCGGCGGACGCCACCGTCGTCGGCCTGACGTCGTCGTTCTACGGCTACGAGGGCATCGACACGCTGATCGACGCGGCGGCGCTGCTGCGCGACCGCGGCGCGCCCGTCACGCTGCTGCTGGTCGGGGACGGGCCGGAGCGCGGCGCCCTGGAGCGGCGCGCCGCCGGGCACGGCGTTCACGCCGTGTTCACCGGGCGGGTGCCGATGGGTTCCGTTCGCCGCTACCACGCGCTCCTCGATGTGTTCGCGGTCCCGCGCCGGGCGGACCGGGTGTGCCAATTGGTGACGCCTCTCAAGCCGCTGGAGGCGATGGCCGGGGGAATCCCCGTCATAGCAAGTGATGTCAGGGCACTTCGCGAAATCGTGGAACCCGGCGTGACCGGCGCGTTAACAGCTCCGGAAAACGCGGAAGCATGGGCGAATTGTCTGGAAGACCTGGCTTACAGTCCCGAAAGAAGGCGAAAAACAGGACAGCGAGCCCGGGAATGGGTTCGGGCGGAACGCACCTGGCGGGCCGTCGCGACGGGATACCGGGCCGCTTACGGCCTCCGCTGAGGCCCGCGATACCGAAGCGCGCCGACCGCGCGCTCGACTGCGAAGGGAGCCGGGCATGGATCTGGTGGTCATCGGACTCGGCTACGTGGGACTTCCGCTGGTGCGGGAGGCCTGCCGGGCCGGGCTGCGCGTCGGCGGCCTCGACCGCGACGCGCGCGTCGTCGCCGGGCTCGAGGCCGGGCGGTCGCACATCGACGACGTCTCGCCCGCCGAGGTCGAGGAGATGCTCGCGGCCGGGTTCACCCCGAGCCTGGACGAGAACGTGCTGGACGGTGCCCGCACCGTCGTCATCTGCGTGCCCACGCCGCTGTCGCAGGACGGCGGGCCCGACCTCACCGCGGTCCGCGGGGCCGCCGAGACCGTCGCGCGGCACCTGGAGCCGGGCGCGCTGGTCGTGCTGGAGTCGACCACCTACCCGGGCACCACCGACGAGGTCGTCCGGCCGCTCCTGGAGGAGTCCGGGCTGGCCGGCGGGCGGGACTTCCACCTGGCGTTCTCGCCCGAGCGGATCGACCCGGGCAACCCCGTCTACGGGGTGCGCAACACCCCGAAGATCGTCGGCGGGCTGACGCCGGCGTGCGCGTCCGCCGCCTCCGCCTTCTACGGCAAGTTCGTGGAGCGGGTCGTGGAGGCCAAGGGCACCCGCGAGGCCGAGATGGCCAAGCTGCTGGAGAACACCTACCGGCACGTCAACATCGCGCTGGTCAACGAGATGGCGGTGTTCTGCAACGAGCTCGGCATCGACCTGTGGGACGCGATCGACTGCGCCGCCACCAAGCCGTTCGGGTTCCAGGCGTTCCGCCCCGGCCCCGGCGTCGGCGGGCACTGCATCCCGATCGACCCGAACTACCTGTCGTACAAGGTCCGCTCGCTGGGCTACCCGTTCCGGTTCGTGGAGCTGGCCCAGGAGATCAACGACCGGATGCCCCGGTACGTGGCCGAACGCGCCCAGCAGCTGCTCAACCGGGAGGGCCGCGCGCTCAAGGGCGCCAGGGTCCTGCTGCTCGGCGTCACCTACAAGGCCGACATCGCCGACCAGCGCGAGTCGCCGGCCCGCCCGGTCGCGCGGCGGCTGGCCCGGCTCGGCGCCGACCTGTCCTTCCACGACCCGTTCGTGGCGGACTGGCAGGTGGACGGGGCCGACGTGCCGTCCGCCGGCGGCGACCTGCCCGCCGCGCTGGAGGCCGCCGACCTGGTGATCGTGCTGGCCGACCACGCGGCCTACGAGGCCGAGATCCTGACCCGGCACGCCCGGCTGCTGTTCGACACGCGCGGCCGGACCCGGGACGTCCAGCTCGAGACCGTCGAACTGCTCTAGCGGGCGGCGCCGGAGCACGGCGGGAAGAGTCGCCCGGCAGCGTCCACATGACGGACGAGGGGAATTCACACGAGATTTCCACAAGCGACCGAGACTCGAACAGTAGGCGAGTTTTACCGGCACATTGCGGAGTGAGTAGAATGCGGATCTGCGTTTGCACAGTCGTGCACCATCCGGAGGATGCGCGCATTCTGCATCGGCAGATACGCGCGCTGCTCGACGCCGGCCACGAGGTCACCTACATCGCGCCGTTCCGGGCCTGCAACGCGACCCCGTGGCGCGAGCTCAGCCCGGTGGACGTCCCGCGCGCCACCGGGCGGCGCCGCCTGCGGGCCCTGCGCGCCGCCCACCGGGCGCTCGCCGAGCACGCCGGCTACGCCGACGTGATCCTGCTGCACGACCCCGAACTGGTCGTCTCGCTGCCCCGGGAGGCGCTCGGCCGGACCGTGGTGTGGGACGTCCACGAGGACACCGCCGCCGCGCTCACCGCCAAGGGCTGGGTGCCCGGCCCGGTCCGGCCCGTGCTGCGGCCGGCCGTCCGGCGGCTGGAGAAGCGCGGCGAGCGGCGGCTGAAACTGCTGCTCGCCGAGGAGGGCTACCGGGACCGGTTCAGCGGCGACCACCCGGTCGTGCCCAACACCACCTACGTCTCCGACCTGCCGCCCGGACCGCCGGACGACCGCCGCGCCGTCTACGTCGGCAACCTGTCGGCGGCCCGCGGCGCCCACGACATGATCGAGATGGCCCGGCTGCTGGCCCCCGAGGGCGTCACCGTCGAGCTGATCGGCGGCGCCGACCCCGACGTCCGGCCCGCGCTGCGCGACGCCCAGCGCACCGGGATCCTGCGCTGGTACGGGTTCGTCCCGAACGACCGGGCGCTGCGGATCGCCGAGGGCGCGATGGCCGGGCTCGCGCTGCTGCACGACGAGCCCAACTACCGGCACTCGATGCCCACCAAGGTCGTGGAGTACATGGCCCGCGGCGTCCCGGTGATCACCACGCCGAACCCGCCCGCGGTGGACATCGTCGAGCCGGCCGGGTGCGGGCTGGTCGTCCCGTTCGGCGACCCCGCGGCCGCCGCCGACGCCGTCCGCCGGCTGCGCGACGACGCGGAGCTGCGCGTCGGCATGGGCAAGCGCGGCTACGAGACCGCCCGCGCCCGCTTCCACTGGCCCGTGCACGCCGAGCGGTTCGTCGCGCAGCTGGAGACCTGGGCGGGCCGCAGCCCCGCCATCGTCCCCGAACCGGCCCCGGCGGCAGAGCCGTTCCCCGAGGCCGTCCCCGACTACAACTTCTAGCGGCGCGCGCCTCCGCCGCCGGTCAGGCGCGCAGGCGGTCGGCGACGGCGCGGGCGAGGCGGGCCGCGGCGCCGGGCGGGCGGTCGACGTCCACGACGAGGACCACGCGGTCGACGCGCAGGGCGATCATCCCGGCGGTCGGGCCGAACTCGTACGCCTGGTCGGCGTGGATGTCGGGCCGCTCGCGCGCCTGCGACTGGATCGCCTCCAGGGCGTCGAGCATCTTCGCCGCGGCGCCGGGCGTCTCCCCCACCCAGCGGACGCTCACGGTCAGGCCGCGGACGGCGGAACCGGGGACGGCGCCGTCCGGCCCGGTGCCCTGCCCTGCGTCCGGAGAGGGCGAGCCCTCGGTTCCGCTCTTCCGTTCTCCGTCCGGGTCGTCCCCGGGCTTCTCACCGTCGCCGCCCTTGGCCGTGGCGCTCGCCTTCGCGGACGGCGTCTTCGACGCCTTCGGATCGGCGGGCGCCTCCTCGCTCTCCGGCTCCTCCCACTTCGTCTCGTACGTGCAGGTCACCGGGCGCGGCAGCGTCACCGTCCCGACGCTCGTCCGGCCCGCCCCGGTGTCGTGGCCGCCGGCGTGCACGGCGGCCAGGTCGGGCTTCTTGAGCAGGGCGCAGGCGTCCGGCCAGTCGTCCACCGGCACGCCGCCCAGCTCGGCGGGGCCGGTCCCCTCCGGGCCGCCGCGCAGCGCGACCAGCCGCACGGCGCCCGCCGGACGCGGCGCCGCCTCCGCGACCGCCGCGTACAGCAGCCCGCCCGCCGCCGCCAGCCACGGATGCGCGCCGGTCAGGTCGGGGTCCATCGCGAACGGCGCCGGCGCCGTGGTCGTGCCGCCGTCACGGGGATCGATGATGTCGACGCCCGCCGGCAGGAGCTGCTCCGACAGGCGCGGACGCAGCGCGTACACCGCGCCGCCCGCCTGCGTCAGCGCCGCGTATCCGGGGACGTCCCGCGACCATTCGACCCGGCCGGACCGGACGTCCACCGCCTCCATCCGGTCCGTGCCGGCGCCCTTCCCGTCCTGGTGGCGGACGATCAGCAGCCGCCCGTCCGCGAGGGCCGCCGGGCACATCCGGTCGCCGCACACCGTGTCGCCGTCCCAGCCGGCGATCCGGTCGCCGTCCGCGGCGAACGCGCGCAGCGCCGACCCGCGGTGGGAGACGAGGACCACGCCGTCCAGCACCCGCACCTCGGGCGACTCCTTCAGCGCCAGCGTCCGGCTCCACAGCACGCGTCCGGTCCCGGGGTCGACGGCCAGCAGCCGGCCGAGCTGGTCCGGGCAGCCCACCGCCAGCGCCGCCAGGGCGCCCGAGCCGTGCGCGCGGGCGTCCGTGCCGGCCGCCGCGTCGAGGGCGTCCGACGGCTGCGCCGCCCCCTCGAACAGCCGGCACGCCTTCGGCAGCGGCGACCGCCACAGCCGCTTGCCGGTCAGCGCGGACACGCCGTACAGGGCGCTGCGGCCGCCGTCGGTGGTCAGCACCACGCCGGCCCCGGCGGGCCAGCGCAGCGTCGCGCGCGACACCGCCGCCGGGCGCTCGCCGTCCCGCCGCCACAGCTGCGCGCCCGACAGCTCGTCGAACCCGACGAGCAGCCGGTCGCCGCGCCGCCCGTCCCGCTCGAAGTAGGCGACCAGGCGGGACCGCGTGGACGTCCAGCCGAGCAGCGTCCAGCCGGTGCGGCGGTAGCTCCAGCGCTCGGCGCCGGTCCGCGCGTCCCGCACGGCGAGGCCGCCGCCGGACGCCGTCACCACCTGCCCGCGCGCCACGCCGTAGGCCACGCCGTCGTACCCGCCGGCCGATCCGCCGTGGATCCGGGTGGTCTCCTCCCAGCTCACCGCGAGCGGGCCGGGCGGCGGCCCGACGTCGCTCTGCGGCGCGACCGGCTTGCCGGTGACGGTGTGCCGCACCTGCCACCATTCGGCGTGCAGCACGAACCGCTCGACGAGGACCGCGCACAGCGCGACGGCGAGGGCGCCCGCGACGAGGCCGAGCGCCACGCGGACGCCGCCCGCCGGCCCCGGCCGGTCACCGGGCCGCTGCCGGGTCCCGCCCACCCCCGCGCCGCCTCCCTGCCGTCCTGCCTGCCGCATAGTGTGGACCCCCACCTTGCCGTGTCCCGCCCGCCCGCGCGACACGGCCGGGCCGGATCAGAGCGGAGGAACGGTGGAGGTCTTCACCCACTGGCGCACGTGGAACGCGGCCCGCGCGGACCTGGAGGCGTCCGGCGACGGCGCCCGCGTCGACCTCGACGCGGTGGAGAGGGCCGCGGACGCGGCCCGGCGGTGGCACGGCGACCAGCTGCGCCCGACCGGCGTCCCCTACGTCGAGCACCTGATGGAGGCCCTCGAAGTCCTGGTCCGCGGCGCCGGGGTCACCGAGGCGGCGGTGCTGTCGGCCGCGCTGCTGCACGACGT
The DNA here is from genome assembly GCF_041951385.1 of Actinomadura sp. NTSP31. Taxonomy (NCBI): domain Bacteria; kingdom Bacillati; phylum Actinomycetota; class Actinomycetes; order Streptosporangiales; family Thermomonosporaceae; genus Actinomadura; species Actinomadura sp. NTSP31. Next base: position 179,287 of record NZ_JBGNUT010000007.1, read on the forward strand.
CGTCGAGGACACCCCGGCCACGCTCGCCGACGTGGAGGCGGGGTTCGGTCCCGAGGTGACCGAGCTGGTCGACTGGGTCACCAAGCCGCCCGTGGCCGGCGGCGGGCGGCAGGCCAAGCGCGCGGCGAAGTCGGCCTACCTGCGCCGCCTGCGCGAGGCCCCGCCGGAGGCGATCGTGGTGAAGCTCGCCGACCGGGTCAGCAACGTCCAGCGGCTCGACCAGATGCCGCTGGACTTCCAGCGCCGCTACTACGCCGAGACGTGCACCTACATCATCCCGCTGGCCGAGCCGCACCCGTGGTTCGCCGGCTGGTACGCGCGGTGGCGCGAGGCCTTCGCGCACCTGCGCTGAGCCATCTGGTGACCGGGCGGTCACCAGATGGGATGATCGGCCCATGGAACGCGAATGGGTGGTGGAGGAGAGCCTCGCGATCGAGGCGGGGACGCGGGCGGTGTACGCAGCGGTGGCCGACCCGCGGCGGATGGGCGAGTGGAGCCCGGAGGTCTTCGCGGCCTGGGTCCGGGGGCGCGCCATCCGGCCGGGGACGAGGTTCGTCGGCTTCAACCGGCTCGGCTGGCGGGTGTGGTTCACCAACTGCCGGGTGACGGTCGCGGTCCCGGGCGAGGCGTTCGCGTTCCGGGTGTCCAGCTTCGGCGTCCCGGTGGCGCTGTGGGGCTACCGGATCGAGGACGTCGGCGGCGAGGGCGCGCCGCGGACGCGGCTCACCGAGTACTGGGAGGACCTGCGCCGCGACACCCGCGGCGCCGGGTTCGTCTCGCTGCTCGGGAAGGTGTTCACCGGCGTCCCGGCCGAGGAGCGCGCGCGGATCAACCGGGCGGGGATGCGCGCCACGCTCGGCCGGATCAAGGCGGGCCTGGAGAAGGGTCTGGAGACGGGCCTGGAGACGGGCGGGGGCGGCTGCGCGGCGGTGTGACCGAACGGTGCCGGGGCGAGCCTTGGCAGCAAAACGAGAACCTGTTCTACTTATCGGTGTGACAACTGCCGCGCAAGTCCACCCGATCCAGGGGCACGAGGTCGCGCTTCCGGTGCAGATCCGGGACGCCGCCGTCGCCTCGGCCATGTTCGCCGTCCCGGCCGCCGCAGCGCAGGCCGTCATCGCCTACACCGGCCTCGAGATCGCCGAGCCGCTGGCGGGCAAGGCGATCTGCTCGCTGGCGTTCATCCGGTACGCCGACGGGGACCTCGGGCCGTACCACGAGTTCGCCGTCGCCTTCCTGGTCCGCCCGCCCGGGACGGCGTCCCCGGCCGGCGCGCTCGGGCGCCTGCGCGGCATGCGGGACGTGGGGGCGTTCATCCACTGGCTGCCCGTCAACCAGGAGTTCACCCTGGAGTGCGGGCGGAGCATCTGGGGCTTCCCCAAGGAGATCGCCGACATCCCGATGGACCTCGCCGGGCGCGTGAAGCGCTGCGCGGTCCGGCTCGGCGGCCGCACCGCGATCGAGATCGCCGTCAGGCCCGGCGCGCCGATGCCCGGCGGCGCCGGAGCGCCCAAGGTGGACGCGTACTCGTGCCTGGACGGCGTCACCCGCCGGACGCCGTGGACGCTCACGCCGTCCGACGTCCGGATGCGCCCGGGCGGCGCCAAGGTCACCCTGGGCGACCACCCGGTGGCCGAGGAACTGCGGAGCCTGGGGCTGGACCGGGCGCGCGCACTGAGCACCAGCACGGTCGGGCACCTGGCCATGAGCTTCGACCCGGCCGAGGAGGTGTTCGCGTGAGGCGCACGGCACTGGTCACCGGAGCGGCGCACGGCATCGGCGCGCTCGCGGCGCAACGGCTCGCCGCGGCCGCATGGGACGTCGTCGCCGTGGACAGGGACGAGGACGGCCTCGCGGCCACGGCCTTCCGCTCCCCGAACACCCACGTCCGGACGTGCGACGTCACCGACCCCCAGGCCATCGCCGACATCCTCGGCATGACGGGCGCCGTGCACCGGCTCGTCGTCGCCCCCGGGCCCGACACGCCCGGCGCGCCCGCCGACGAGGCGATCCGGGACGGGTTCCTCGGCGCCGTCAACGTCGTCCGGGCGGTGCTGCCCGGGATGCTGGAGCGCGGCGCCGGCGAGGTGATCGTCATCGCGCCGCCCGCCTCGTCGCCCGCCTCGTCCGCCACCGCCGCGGCGGCCTGCGCCTACGTCGACGCCCTCGCGGCCGAGCAGCGCGGACGCGGCGTCGCGTTCCGGTGCGCGAGCCCGGCCGTCGGCGTCCCCGGCCGGCTCGTCCTGGACGGGATCGACCGGTCCCTGGCGCGCCCCGGGCAGGTCCGCGTCACGCCCGGCGGCGCCCCGGGGCCGCTGCGCCGCGCCCTCGCGCGGGCGGCCGGGCCGCGCTGAACGTCGGAGGGAGCGCATAGGCTTGTCTCTTTCGCCCCTTAGGGTGCCGGGGGCCGTCCCCGGCGAGCGGAGCGCGAGGAGCAGCCTGCATGTCGTCCCAGGTCACCGGGCGGCCGACCGGATCCGGCGGCACGGTCAAGGACCGTGAGATCGCCGCCGAGCAGCGGTACGTCGACGTCGCCTACGCGCGGCTGGAGGAGATGCGCGCGGACGCCCAGGCGCTGATCCGCGAGGGCTACCGGCAGTCGCTCGCCGGCACGAAGGGGTCCCTGGTGGACCGCGACGCGATGGTCCACCAGGCCGCCCTGCGCGCCCAGGCGCTCGACATCGCCGACGACGGGCTGGTGTTCGGCCGGCTCGACCTCGCCCCCGGCGAGCAGGGCTCCGGCGAGGTGCGGTACATCGGCCGGATCGGCGTGCGCACCAGCGAGCACGACTCCCTGGTCATCGACTGGCGCGCCCCCGCCGCCGAGGACTTCTACCGCGCCACCCCCGAGGACCCGCGCGGCGTCGTCCGCCGGCGCGTCCTGCACTCGCGCGGGCACACCGTCGTCGACCTCGAGGACGACCTGCTCGACCCGGACGCCGCCGGCGGCATGACGATCGTCGGCGACGGCGCGTTCCTGGCCTCCCTCGCCCGCACCCGCGAGGGCGCGATGCGCGACATCGTCGCCACGATCCAGCGCGAGCAGGACGAGGTGATCCGCGCGCCCGCCGACGGGACCGTCCTGGTCCGCGGCGCCCCCGGCACCGGCAAGACCGCCGTCGCGCTGCACCGCGTCGCCTACCTGCTGTTCCGGCACCGGCGCCGGTTCGGGTCCCGGGGCGTGCTGGTGATCGGCCCGAACCGCCGGTTCACCGCCTACATCGAACGCGTCCTGCCGTCCCTCGGCGAGGGCTCGGCGACGCTGCGCTCCCTCGGCGACCTGGTCGACGGCGCCACCGCGACCGTCCACGACACGCCGGCGCTCGCCGCGCTGAAGGGGTCGGAGACGATGGCGTCCGTGCTGCGGCGCGCCGTCGCCGACCACGCCCCCGGCGCGCCCGACGAGTTGCGCGTGGTGTTCAAGGGCGTCGTGGTGTCCCTCGACCGGGCCCGCCTCGACCGCATCCGCACCGAGGTGCACCGGCGCAGCCGCGGCAGCGTCAACGCCGCCCGCCGCCAGGTCGCCGAGATGCTCCTCGACGCCCTGTGGGAGCGGTTCACCGACGTCGGCGGCCCCGAGGCCGCCCGCGAGGCCGAGGGCGCCGAGGCCGGCCTGTGGAACGCGATCCTCGCCGCCGACGGCCTCGCCTCGCTCGACGACGAGCCCGGCCGCCCCGCCGGCAACGGCACCCCGCGCGAGCAGTTCGACGCCCGGGTCCGCGAGCAGCGCGCGTTCTCCGACTTCCTCGTCGCGTTCTGGCCGATCCGCCGCCCCCTCGACGTGCTGCGCTCGCTCGCCGACCCGGCCCGGCTGCGCCGCGCCGCCGGCCGCGACCTGCACGGCGACGACATCGCCCGGCTCGCCGCGTCCTGGTCCGGCGAGGCGCCGCTCAGCTACCAGGACGTCGCCCTCCTGGACGAGGCCGACGCGCTCCTCGGCGCCCCGCCCCGCCCGTCGGCGCGCCGCCGCGCCCGCCCCGACGACCCGTTCGTCGTCGACGGCGTCAACATCCTCACCGGCGAGGAGGTCGCGGACGACGACTGGGAGCCGGAGATGCAGGAGCTGACCACGTCCATGGAGCGGCTCGAACGGTCCCGCCGCGTCGACGACGGCGTGGCCGACGAGCGCCCCGAGTACGCGCACATCGTCGTGGACGAGGCGCAGGACCTGTCCCCCATGCAGTGGCGCATGCTCGGCCGCCGCGGCCGCCAGGCCAGCTGGACCGTCGTCGAGGACCCGGCGCAGAGCGCCTGGGAGGACCTCGCCGCCGCCCGCCGGGCGATGGAGGCCGCGCTCGGCGGCGAGCGCCCGTCGGCCTCCCGGGGCCGCCGCCGCAAGCCCGCGCCGCGCCGCACCCGGTACGAGTACGAGCTGACGACGAACTACCGCAACTCCACCGAGATCGCCGCCGTGTCGGCCCGCGTGCTGGCCCGCGCCCTGCCCGAGGCCCGCCCGGCCCGCGCCGTCCGCTCGTCCGGCATCGCCCCGATCGTCCGCGTCCTGCCCGAACCCGACCTCGCCGCCGCCGCCCGCGAGGCCGCCGAGGACCTGCTCACCCGGGTCGAGGGCACCATCGGCGTCATCGTCCCCTTCCACCCGGCCGAGAGCCGCGACGAGGGCACCATCCCCCTCCCGCACGAGATCGCGTCCGCCCGGTGGAACCCGGCCGCCCGCGACCGCCTCGCCGCCGGCCTCCCCGAGCGCGTCCAGGTCCTCGACGTCCTGGAGGCCAAGGGCCTGGAGTTCGACGCCGCCGTCATCGCCGCCCCCGAGACGGTCGCCGCCCAGTCCCCCAACGGCCTCCGCGTCCTCTACGTGGCCGTCTCCCGCGCCACCCAGCACCTCGTCGTCCTCACCGCAGACCCCGCATGGAAGGACACCCTCCTCACCGGTTAGCGCGGCGGGAAAAAGCAGATGCGCACGGCTTCCGGGCGTGTCAGGCTCCGCCGGTGAATCGCGAACAGATCTCCCGGCTCGCCCACGCGCATCATCCGATCGCGGCCCCGCTCGACGACGACTCCGTGCGGCAACTGCTGGAACACGGCATCCCTCATGGCGACGCGCGCATGCTCGATCTCGGCTGCGGCGGAGGGGAATGGCTCCTGCGCGCTCTGACCGCGCATCCCCGGGCGCGGGCCGAGGGCGTCGACATCGCCGAGAGTTCGCTGGCGCACGCCCGCCGGAGCGCCAAAGCTCTCGGCGTCCACGACCGGCTCCTCCTCCACCGGCAGGACGCCGCGGAGTTCCCCGCCTCGCCCGCGTTCGACCTGGTGCTCAGCGTCGGCGCCACCCACGCCTTCGGCGGCCTGCTCGAAACCCTGGCGACGGCGCGAAGGCATCTGGCCCCCGGTGGGCGCGTCCTGATCGGCGACGGAATCTGGGAGCGCGAACCCTCCCCCGAGGCCGTGGAAATGCTCGGCGACTTCCACGACCTCGCGACCACCATGGACCGCGTCGTCGCCGCCGGCTGGACGCCCGTCCACGGGCACGTCAGCACACGCCGGGAACTCGACGACTACGAATGGTCCTGGACGGGCGCCCTGACGTCCTGGGCCCTGGACCACCCGGACGACCCGGCCGCCGCCCAGGCACTCGACGCGGCCGCCGCCCACCGCGACGAATGGCTGCGCACCTACCGCGACAGCTTCGGCTTCCTCACCCTGATCCTCCGCCTGACGCCGGCGTCGCTTGCTCCGGGCACCGGGAGCCACTGACCGGCAGGGCCGGGGGCGCTGACCGGCAGGGCCGGGGGCGCTGACCGGCGAGGTTGAGGGCGCTGCGCGCCGCCGCCTCCCGAGGAGCGGGAGGCGCGGCGCTCCGGCCGCGGTTAGGCTGGCGCTGCCCGCCCGTACCCCCGCCGGAATGGAGTTTGATGAGCGGCCGGAACCCCGCCCCCCGACGCAGTTACGGCGGCCGCTCCGCCGAGGAGCGACGCGCCGACCGGCGGGAGCGGCTGCTCGGCGCCGGCCTCGAACTGTTCGGGACCCGCGGCTACGCGGCGACCTCCATCGAACGGCTCTGCGCCACCGCCAGCGTGTCCACCCGCAACTTCTACGAGGAGTTCTCCGGACGCGAGGAACTGCTCACGGCGCTGCACCGCGGCATCAACGAGCGCGCCCGCGCGGCCCTCGACGCCGCCTACGCCGAGGCCGCCGCGCAGCCCCTGCCCGTCCGCGTCGAGCGCGCGGTGCGGGCCTTCGTCGACGTCACCGCCAGCGACCCGCGCTGGGCCCGGATCGCGTTCGTCGAGGTCATCGGCGTCAGCGCCGACCTCGAACGGCACCGGCTGCGGTGGCGCGCCGACTGGGAGGACGCGATGCTCGCGATGGTCCGCGAGGCGGTCGCGCGCGGCGAGGCCGCCGACCGCGACTACCGCCTCACCGTCATCGCGATCATCGGCGCCGTCAACAACCTCGTCCACCACTGGTCCGCCCGCGACCAGGGCATCCCGCTGGACGACATCACCCGGGAGCTGACCCACCTGATCCTGTCGGCGCTCAGATGATCGGCGGGCGGCCCGTCCGCGTCATCCGCCAGGCGGTGCGGTAGGAGATGGGGCGGCGCGGCCCGGCGGGCTTGCGCCAGCCCTCCAGGAAGCCCTTGAACCACGGCTTGAGGGCGCTCGGCCTGCGCTCGCGCAGCAGCGTCATGCCGACCCACACCGCGAGGTAGGTGAGCGCGAGGGGCCACGGGAGGTTGCGGCGGGCCAGCCAGACGCGGTTGCGGGCGTTGTACCGGTAGAACATGTCGTGCCGGGTCGGCAGGACGGCCGGGTGGAACATCACCGCGGCCGCGTCGTACACGATGTGGTAGCCGGCGTTGAGGATCTGCCAGGCGAGGTCGGTCTCCTCGTGGGCGTAGAAGAAGTCCTCCGGGAGGCCGCCGCCCGCGTCGAACGCGGCGCGGCGGATCGCGCAGGCGCCGCCGAGGAACGTGGTGGCCTCCGAGGAGCGCTCCGGGTCGCCGGCGCGCAGCCGGGGGACGTGCCGGCGCTCGCCGCGCCCGCCCTCCGGGTCGCGGACCCGGAACGACACGACGCCGAGCTCGGGGTCGGCGGCGAACCGGTCGCGCAGGTGGGTGCCGAGGCGGGTGGAGCGGTACCAGCCGTCGTCGTCGAGGAACAGGATCACGTCGCCGCAGGACGCCTCGACGCCGCGGTTGCGCCCGGCGGGGATCCCGACGTTGCTCGGCAGGCTGATCGTCTTGACGCGCTCGTCGTCGAACGGGGCGGCGGCGGCGCGGCCGCCGACGGGGTCGACGCCGTTGCCGACGAGCACGACCTCGACGTCCACGTGCTCCTGCTCCAGCGCGCTGCGGACGGCGCGCGCCAGCTCCTCCGGACGGTTGCCCATGGTGAGGACGACGACGCTCAGCTTCACTTCAGTCTCCGGGAGGCCAGGATGCTGACCAGGTGCAGCAGGGTCTGGACGACCGCGACGAGCGCGACGGCGACCGTCAGCACGCGGATCGCGACGGGGGTGTCCGCGCCGGTCAGGGTGTCGATCAGGGCGGCGGCGAGGATCAGCAGCGACAGCTCGACGGCGCCGATGATGCGGTGGAAGCGCAGCATGGACGCGGCCTGCCGGGCCAGCGCGATGCCGGTGGAGCGGGGCCGCAGCGCCCGGTCGCCGCCGGTGGGGTCGGCGGGCAGCCCGGACTTGGCGCGGGCCACCACGACGTTGTCGGTCTCCGCCTTGATCAGCGCGGCGCCGAGCGCGGCGACGAGGCCGAGCTCGGCCCACCCGCCGTTCTCCCAGCCGCCCTGCGCGGCGAAGCCGAGCCCGATGAGCAGCGAGATCTCCGACAGGTAGTGGCCGATGCGGTCCAGGAAGACGCCGGTGATCGACGTCTGCCGCAGGTAGCGGGCGACCTCGCCGTCCACGCAGTCGAGCAGCAGGTAGACCTGGATGAGGACGGCGCCGCCGAGGGCCGCCCACAGCGCGCCCGTGCCGGCCGCGGGCAGCGACACCACGACGCCGGCGACGATGCCGCTCAGCATCATCAGGTAGGTCAGCTGGTTCGGGCTGAACCCGAGGCGCAGCGCGATCCACCCGAAGTACGGGGACAGGTCGCGCATGTAGAGGCGGCCCGCCCAGTGCTCCTCGTTGCGCCGGTCCTTCAGGCCGGGCGGCTGCCCGTACCGGCGGATGTCGGCGACCTTCGCGGCCTTGCGCGGCGGACGGGCGTCGCCCGCGTCCGGTGCGCCGGGGCCGGCCGCGGGGGGACCGGGGAGCTCAGCCTCCATGGGCCTGGACATACTCTTGCACCGCCTTGAGGGTCTCGCCCTTGTCGAGGCCGAGGTGTTCCAAGATCGTATAGCGGCCGGGACGGGTGCGCGGGGCGTACAGGACGGCCTCCGCGAACTGGTCCTCGGTCAGGCCGACGTCGGCCGGGAAGCGCGGCAGCCCGTGCCGGCCGAGGCAGGTGAGGATCTCCGCGAGCCGCTCCCCGGCGGTGTCGCCGGCGCCCGCGCCGCCGCCGCCGAGCCGGGTGGCGCGCAGGTGGTAGCAGAACGCGGCGCCGATCCCCGCCAGCTCGCCGTGGTTGGCCGTCCCCGGGTAGAGCTGGTCGATGGCGTGCAGGATCTCGTGGTCGCCGCCGCTCGCCGGACGCGAGTCGCCCGCGAACGACATCGCCATCCCCGACAGGACGAGGCTCTCCGCGAGGACGGTGAGGAACCGGTCGGACTCGATCGAGGCCGGCTGGTGCAGCAGCGCCTCGGCGGCGGTGCGGGCGACGGTCAGCGCCATCCGGTCGACGCGCTCGCCGACCTCGTCGGCGGCCAGCAGCCAGTCGTCCACCGCGGAGAAGTTGCTCACCACGTCGCCGATCCCGGCGCGGACGAGCCGGTCGGGCGCGGCGCGCACGTAGTCGAGGTCGACGACCATCGCCAGCGGCATCACCACGCCGAACGAGCCCTTGCCCTTGTCGTGCTCCAGGGACGCGACCGGGGAGCAGATCCCGTCGTGGGAAAGGTTCGTGGCGACCGACACCATCGGGATGCCCGACAGCGTCGCCGCGTACTTGGTCGCGTCGATCGTCCGGCCGCCGCCGATGCCGACGACGGCCTCGAAGGTCCCGCCGCGCAGCTTGCCGGCGAGTTCGACGGCCGCGTCGACGGTGCCGCCCGCGACCCGGAACACCTCGCAGGCGGCCAGGGACGGGCGGACGTGCTCGGCGATGTGGTCGCCCTGGCCTTGGCCGACGGCGATGGCCACCCGTCCCTCGGTGGCGATCCGCCGGTCGGCGAGCAGCTCGCCGAGGGCGGCGACGGCACCGCGCCGCACGTCGATGGAGAGCGGCGCGTTCAGCATCCGCGTCAGCAGGGGCATGGGCCTCCTCGCTCGGGTCGTCCCGCGTGTGGCGCCGGCGGCCTCAGTAGGTCTTGGCGATCCGGCGGGCCTTCTCCAGGTCGTCGTGGTTGTCGACCTCGACCCAGTCCACCTCGCCGATCGGCGCGACCGCGATGCGGCCGCCCCGCTTCACCAGCTCCTGGTAGCCGTCCTCGTAGTACTGGTCGGGGTCGCTCTCCCAGGTCGCCCTGAGGGCGTCGGCGAGCGGCTCCGCGGCGGCGGGCTCGATCAGGGTCGCGCCGATGTACTCGCCGTAGGCGGTGGCCGGGTCCATCAGCTTGGTGATCGTCTTCAGGTGCTCGCCCTCGTCGAGGACGACCTTCATCTCCTCTTCGGCGAGTGTTTTCACGTTGTCCACGGCCAGGAGGATGTCCGGCCCCCGGTTCGCCAGTAGCGTCTTCTCGACGCCCACCGGATGGACCGTGTCGCCGTTGACCATGAGGACGCCCTTGGAGAAGTGCTCCCGAGCCAGCCACATGGAGTAGGCGTTGTTCCACTCCTCGGCCTTGTCGTTGTGGACGAGCGTGATGGACACGCCGTACCTCTCCTCGAGGGCGGCCTTGCGCTCCTCGACGGCGCCCGCGCAGTAGCCGACGACGATGACCACGTCGGTCAGCCCGACCTCGGCGAGGTTGCCGAGCGCGATGTCCAGGATGGTGGTCTCACCGTCCACCGGGACGAGCGCCTTGGGGAGGGTATCGGTGTACGGCCGCAGCCTCCGGCCCGCGCCCGCCGCCAGCACCATGCCGATCATGCTCGTTCTTCCTCCCAGTCGACCATCACGCCGCTGCCGCGACCGGACCGCGCCCACGTGACGACGCTCTCGCTGCCGAACAGCACACCAAGGTAGGCGGCCAGCGCAGCGTACGCGATCGGAAGGAGCCCGCAGAGGCCCGCGAAGGCCACACAGAGCATCCGGCCGTCCCAGCCGAGGCCGGCGCGGAGGACGAGCCCCCGCGGCCGGACTCCCTGGCGGGAGCGGTACGCGGCGTCGCAGTGGTGGAGCGCGAGGACGGCCGTCAGCACGTAGCCGAGCGGTGCCGTCACTCCTTGCGCGAACCCCAGTACGGCGAGGTAACCATACTCGATCGCGCGGTATATGGGCGGTACGAGCCAGTCCAGCCGTCCGGCGTGCGGGTGGCAAGCGGACGGACCGGCGAGCAGGACCACCACGAACGGGGCCAGCAGCGCGGGCGTCGGCGGGCCGTCCATACCGGCCGCGAGCAGCAGCGCGGTGACGCCGGCGGCCGCGACCGCGGCGGGCAGCGGCGGGAGCCGGCCGCGCGCCGTCCGGCCCAGAACGAGGCACACGGGACCGTCGTCGCGGTGGTCGCCGACCGCGTCCGGCGGGAAGCCGTTCACGGGGCCTCCGATCCGGGTGCGCGCACCGTCCGGGCGAGCGCCGCGCACGCGTGACCTGCCAGGACGAACACCGCCGCGGCCGAGCCCCACAGCAGCAGGACCTCGAAGGTGACCCGGGCGCCCGCGATCCCGGCGGTCACGGCGATCAGCGCGAACCGTTCGCCGGCCGGGAGCGCGAGCGCCCGCAGCGCGCGGCGGGCGAACTCCTGGCGCGGGCCGCCGGGACGCGTCGGGCGGCCGTGGCGGGACGACGCGTACGCCGCGTCCACCGCGTGCCGGACCGACAGCAGCGCCAGCGCGGCCACCGCCGCCGCCCACGCGTTGCCCTGGAAGCCGGGCCCGCCCGGCGCCTCCGCGCCGGCGCCGACCGCAAGGCCCGCGTAGACGGCGGCCTCCTTGGCCAGGCAGAGGACGGCGGCGGGCCATGGCGCGCCGGCCGTGCCGGCCACGCAGTCGAGGACGAACGAGGCGTACAGCAGCCCCGCTCCGGCGACCATCCCGGCATGGGAGCCGGCGGAGAACCAGAGGGCCGCGAGCGCGCCGAGGGAGCACGAGATCGCGGACACCGTCGCGGGCGCGAGCCCGCGGGAGGCCGCCCAGCGCACCAGGTACGGCGCGTACCCGCCGACCGCGTACGCCGCGACGAGCCCGTCCCCGCGCTCGGCGGCCCCGGGCCCCGCGCCCTCGTGCGGGGTGGCCTGGTTCTCCTCCACGGCGCCGGCCGCCTCCGGTACGTTGTGGCCGACGGGCCGGCGACGCGGGCGGAGCCTGGTCATCGGCGCCTCCGGCGGGATCGAAGCGTACGAGTGACTGCCCAGCGTAGTGATTCGGTGACCGCCTGTCGCAGGAACGGCCGGGACCGATCGGCGAAAGGGAGAGATGGCGGCGCGGACGGTTGCGGTGGTGCTCGCCGGCGGGGTCGGCGAGCGCATGGGCGTGGGGCGCCCCAAGCAGCTCATGGAGGTCGGCGGCCGCCCGATCCTGGCGCACGCGGTCGCCGCGTTCGACGCCCACCCGGACGTCGACGAGGTGCTGGTGGTGATGGCCGCCGGGCACCTGCGCGAGGCCGGCGTGATCGCCGCCCCGTTCCGCAGCGTGACGGGCGTGGTCGAGGGCGGCGCCACCCGCACCGCCTCGACGGTCGCCGCGCTGCGCGTCCTGGAGGGGCACCCCGACGACGCGCGCGTGCTGTTCCACGACGCCGCGCGCCCGTTCGTGGAGGCCCCGGTGATCGACCGGGTGCTGGCGGCGCTGGACGGCCACGACGCCGTCGCGGTCGGTGTGCCGTCACCGGACACGATCGTGGTGGTCGAGGACGGCGTCGTCGCGTCCATGCCGCCGCGCGAGACCATGAGCCGCTTCCAGACCCCGCAGGGCTTCCGGCTCGGCACCATCCGCAAGGCGTACGAGCTGGCGCTCGCCGATCCGGCGCTGCGCGCCACCGACGACTGCGGGATCGTCCACCGCTACCTGCCCGGCGTACCGATCCGCGTGGTCGAGGGCAGCGAGCGCAACCTCAAGGTCACCCAGCCGCTCGACGCCGTCGTCGCCGAGCATCTCGCCACCGAGGACCCGTCTTGATCTTCGAGAAGCCCCCCGCCGTCATCGGCCACCGCGGTCTCGGCTCGGGCGACCGCACGCCGCCCGGCGGCGCGTCCGGGCCGGTCGCGGAGAACACCCTGCCGTCCCTGCTCGCCGCCGTCGACGCGGGCCTCGGCTGGGTCGAGATCGACGTGACCCGCACCGCCGACGACCACCTCGTCCTGCGGCACGACCCGACCGTCGAGGGCGGCGACCACATCGTGGACATGCCCGCCGACGCCAGCGGCCTGCCGCTGCTCACCGAGATCTTCGACGCGCTGCCCGCCGACGTCGCGGTCGACGTCGACGTCAAGACGGTGCTGGAGGACGCGGTGGACGCGCCGTCCCGCCGGACGGGCGCGCTGCTGCTGCCGGTGCTGAAGCGCGAGGCGCGGCGGCGCCGGCTGCTGGTCACCTCGTTCGACCCGGCGCTCCTGGTGTTCCTGCGCGACGAGCTGCCGGACGTCCCGCTGGGCCTGCTGACCTGGCTGCGGTTCCCGATGTGGCACGCCGTCCCGGCGGCGGCGGGCCTGAACCTCCAGGCCATCGCCGTGCACACCGGCTCGTGCGGGTTCGAGCACCCCGACAGCCGGCTGCGCCCGCTCGACCACTGCGTGGACGTCGCGCACCAGGCGGGCCTGGACGTGATCGCCTGGTGCCCGGCCGCCGACCGCGCCCCCGACTACGTGGCCGCGGGCGTCGACGCCATGGTCGTCAACGACGTCCCCGGCGTCCTCACCGCCCTCGCCTGAGCGGGCACTCCTCAGACAGAGCCGAGGTCGACCTCCACCGCGAAAGGAGCCACCACCGCGACCTTGCCGGTGAACACCTCGCCCTCGCGGTACGCGTCGGTCGCCGGGTCCAGGACGTAGGTGTACAGCAGCGGGACGCCGGTGGCGGCCTGCTCGACCCTCCAGTAGAAGGCGATGCCGGCCTTGGCGTACTGATCGACCTTCACGACCCGGTCGGTGGTCTCCGAGCCCGGTGAGACGACCTCGGCCACCAGCAGCACATGCTCGGGGCGGGTCGGCAGGAGGTCGATCGTGTCCGCGCGGTACACGACGACGTCGGGCCTGCGGTTGGTGAGCGGAACGTCCTGCAGCCGGACGTCGAAGTCCGTGTCGGCGTTCCACTCCGGCCCGCCGGCGTCGTCCAGGGCGTTCGCCAGGATCCGGGCCAGGCGGTTGTGGCGCTTGGACGCGCTGGGACCCACGACGACCATCCCGTCCACGACCTCGATGCCGGCGCACTGCTCATCGGACCAGGAGTCGTACTGCTCCGCCGTGATCTGCTCATGCATCCACGCGGGAGCGACCATCTCGGCGGTCATGGCGTACCTCCCCGTGCCTCCCAGCCGAACCGGGCCCCTGACGGGTCCAGGTTACTGTCCTGGACGGGTCAGCGGTTGCCGCGGAGGTCGTCGCCGCCGTACATCTGCGTCCACTCGCCGACGCCCTCGCCGGAGCCGCCGTCCTGCGCGGGCGGCTTGCCTTCGTTGTCGAAGGGGACGGCACCGGACGGCGGGCGCTGCTTGTCCGGGGGCGGCTCCGAGGGGGCGGGCGGCTGCGCGCCGCCCTGCCCGTACCGGCCGCCGCCCGGCTGGGCCCCGGACCCGTACTGCGGCTGCGCGGGAGGCTGCTGCCCGTACTGCGGAGGGCGTCCCCATGGAGCGTCCTGTGCGGGCGCCTGAGGTGCGCCCATCGGCATCGGCGCGCCGGGGGCAGGCGGAGGAACCGGAGCGGGCGGCGGCCCGCCGTAGCGCGGCGTACCGGCGCCGGCAGTGCGCGCCCGCCACCGGGACGGCGGCACCGACGCCGCGATCAGCGCCACGCCGAGGAGGAAGAACATGCCGAGCATGGCGAGGTTCATGTAGCCCAAGGTGGGCGTGTGGGGCAGCGACTCCTTCACCGTGTTCCGCACCGCCCAGGTGGGGTCGACCATCCACAGCAGGCCGACCGCCGTGAAGACGACGCCGGGGACCAGCGAGGCGACCGGAGAGAGCCGGGACCCCACCACGAACCCGAGCACGACCGCGGCCGCGAGAAGGAGCGCGGCGCCGATCCACAGCTGGCTTCCGTGGTAGTTGCGGAAGTTGTAGGTGCCGTACCGGGAGGCCTGGGACATCTTGTACGTGCCGGCCGCCAGGCACAGCGAGATCACCGCGGTCGCGATGATCCCCACCACCACGCCTATGCCGTGGCGTGCGCCGTTGGACATGGCCACCTCCTCGCAGGTGCGATCAGGTCGAACCTAACCCTCAGACGTGCGCAGCCGCACCAGGGTTCACGGGAGGTTGGCCGGAATCCGCCGTTACACGATGGGATCGCCGGGTTTGGCGGGGTTCGGCTGGCCGAGCCGCGGCGGGCTGGTCAGGAACCCGATCCCCCAGGTCACGTGCATGGTCGCGAAGACCAGCGGGAGCCGGATCCAGGCGGACGGCGGCAGCCCGCGGCCCTCCACGGCGGCGCCGCCGACCATCGCGGCCGCGTACCCGGCGGGCAGGATCCAGCCGGGCCAGAACCCGAACGCCCCGGCGACCACGCCCGCGGTCATCGCGACCACGGCGATCGGCGGCGCGAGGTAGCGCAGGTTCAGCGTGCCCTGGTGCTCGCGGCCGACGACGCGGCGCCAGCGCCCGGTGTGGAAGTACTGCTTGGCGAGCGCCCGCAGGTTGGGCCGCGGGCGGTAGGTGACGCGCATCCGCGGGGTGAAGAAGATCCGCCCGCCGGTCTGCCGGATGCGGTGGTTCATCTCCCAGTCCTGCGCGCGGGTGAAGGTCTCGTCGTAGCCGCCGACCCGCTCCAGCGCGCTGCGCCGGAACGTGCCGAGGTAGACGGTCTCGACCTCGCCGGCCTCGCCGCCGGTGTGGAAGCGGGCGTTGCCGACGCCGATCCGGGACGTCATGGCGCGGGCGACGGCCTTCTCGAACGGCGTCACGCCCTCGGCGGCCATGATCCCGCCGACGTTGTCGGCGCCGGTCTCCTCCATCGTCTCGACCGCGGCGCGGACGTAGTCGGGCGGCAGCAGCGAGTGCCCGTCCACCCGGACGATGATCGAGTACTGGGACGCCTTGATCGCGATGTTGAGGCCCTGCGGGGTGCGCCCGGTCGGGTTGGCGACCACGACGACGCGCGGGTCCTCGCCGGCGAGCCCGCGGGCGATCTCCTCGGTGCGGTCGCGGGACGGCCCGACGGCGAGGACGAGTTCCATCTCGCCGGGGTAGTCCTGGGACATGATGCGCCGGACGGAGTCGGTCAGGTGGCGCTGCTCGTTGAGGACCGGCATGACCACCGACACCGCGGGCCAGGTGCGCTCGCCGCCGGTGCGCTTCCGCGTTCCGTGCCGGGTCGTGTGCTGGGCGTGGGGAGACGGATTCATGTGGGCTCGCGGGCGCACCTCGGCCGTGGCGACGGGGTGCCGCGGCCGGAGGGAGGCCCCCCTTCCTCTCTCTCGCTTGCTTGTCTGACGCAGCCCACGCCACCCAGGTTTGCGTGCGGGCCGCCGGGGTGTGGTCAAGACGGCGCCACGTTACTGCAAGGACACGACGTCCAGGTAGCGAACGGACGGGTGTCCCCCAATTTAGAGTGGTGGGGACCCACGCGAGAACGAGGTCTTTTCGGGAGGCGGGCGCCGGCATGGCAGACGGGCACGACTCGGGTCGCGGCGACGCCGATCCGCTGGAGCGCTACTTCCGGCCCCGTCCCGCGGGCGGGGCGGCGGACGGCCCCGGCGACGACGGCGACATCGAGGGCGTCACGATCGAGGGGATGCCGGCGCCGCGGGTGAAGGTGGACGGCCCGCCCGGGCCGCGCCGCCCGGGCCGCCGGATCAGCCCGCGCGCGGCGATGAGCGCCCGCCGGCAGAAGCGGTTCCTCACCCTGACCGGGACGATGTCGGCGTTCGTGCTGCTGACCTCGGGCGGCGCGTGGGCGTTCCAGAACTACGTGACGGGCGCGATCGACAAGGTCGACGTCGGCGGGCTCGGCAAGGGCAAGGACGGCCCGAAGGGCGCGATGACGATCCTGGTCGCCGGGGTCGACCGGCGCGAGGGGCTGACGAAGGCGCAGCAGAAGGCGGCGAAGCTCGGCCACGAGCCGGGCGAGCGGTCCGACACGATGGAGCTGGTGCACGTGTCCCGCGACCACGACCGGGCGTCGATCGTGAGCCTGCCCCGCGACTCCTACGTGACGATCCCGGCGCACAAGTCGAACGGGTCGGAGGGGGCGAAGGGGCAGCAGGTCCCGGCCCGTCCGGGCAAGCTGACGTGGGCGTACCAGTTCGGCGGGCCCGACCTCACGGTGGCGACGATCAAGCGCGCCACCGGCGTGTCGATCGACCACTACATCGAGGTGAACTTCTACGGGTTCGTCAACATGGTGAACGCGCTCGGCGGCGTGGACGTCTGCACCGAGCAGGCGATCGACGACCCGAAGAGCGGGCTGAAGCTGCCGCGCGGCACCTCGCACGTGGACGGGCTGAAGGCGCTCGGGTTCGCCCGCGCCCGCTACACCCTGACGGGCGGCACCGACCTCGGCCGGATCGACCGGCAGCAGCGGTTCATGGCGTCGATGATGAAGCAGGCGCTGTCGTCGAAGACGCTGAGCGACCCGGTGAAGTCGACGAAGTTCCTGAACGCGGCGCTGAAGTCGCTGCGCGTCGACCCGGACCTCGCCAAGAGCCTGCCGAAGCTGGCCGACCAGATGAAGGACCTGTCGACCGACAATCTGACGTTCGCGAACGTGCCGCTGGCCAATCCGGGCTACAACACGCTGCTGTGGAACTCGCCGACGCCGCAGTCGACCGTCCAGTGGGACCAGGCGGAGGCGAACGACCTGTTCGGCCGCATCCGGCAGGACAAGCCGCTGAGCGAGCCGAAGAAGACGCCGAAGCCGAGCGCGTCGCCGTCGAAGACGGCCTCGGACGGGCCGACGGTGCCGCCGGACGACATCAGCGTCCGCGTCCTCAACGCGATCGGCACGCGGGGGCTGGCGACGCGCGCGGGGTCGCAGCTGACCAAGGACGGTTTCCACGTCACGGTCGTCCCGGGCGTCGCGCGGCGCGGGCTCCAGCGGACGCAGATCCAGTACGGGCCGGGCCGCGAGGACTCGGCGAAGACCCTGGCGGCGGCGATCCCGAACGCCAAGCTGAAGGAGGTCGGGTCGCTGGGGTCGCGGGTGCAGGTGATGGTGGGCGCCGACTGGGACGGGGTGGAGAAGGTGCGGGTCGTCTCGCCGTCGCCGAGCGCGTCGCCCGCGTCCGAGGCGGCGCTGGACACCGGGACCGCCACGGAGAAGCTCTGCCGCTGACGCTCTAGAATGCCATTCTAGGATGGTGTCCGCGGAGAGGAGCACGGCGGTGGACGGTGACATCCCGGAGGCGTTCTACGAGCCGCTCGGCGGCGAGGGTGCGGGCGGCGAGCGGTTCGCGAGCACCCGCGCGACGGCGGGCCCGTGGTCGCCGTCGCTGCAGCACGCCGGCCCGGTCGCCGGCCTGATGGGGCGGGCCTTCGAGCGCACGGAGCCGATGCCGGGCACCCGGATCGCCCGGGTCACGCTGGAGATCCTCTCCCCCGTCCCGATAGCCGAGCTGGAGATCACCACGCGGGTCGTCCGCCCGGGCCGCCGGATCGCGCTGCTCGAAGGCGAGCTGACCCACGAGGGGCGGCCGGTCGTGCGGGCCACCGCCTGGCGGATCCGCACGGCGCCCGCGGAGGTCCCCGGCACGGTGCACGCGCCCGCGCCGCCGCCGCTCCCCGACGCGGGCAGGACGTTCGCGACGACCCACCTGAACACGCACGGCTACCTGACCGCGATGGAGTGGCGGCCCGTCGAGGGCTCGTTCTTCCAGCCGGGCCCGGGGACGACCTGGGCCCGCTCCCGCGTCCCGCTGGTCGCGGGCGAGCCGGACACGCCGCTGGTGCGCGCCCTCGTGCTGGCCGACAGCGCGTCCGGGGTCGGCAGCCAGCTCGACGTGTCCAAGTGGCTGATCGTCAACACCGACCTCACCGTCGCCCTGCACCGCGACCCGGTCGGCGAGTGGCTGTGCATGGCCGCGTCGCTGAGCGTGTCCCCGCAGGGCGGCGCGCTGTGCGAGGCGACGCTCGCCGACGGTGACGGAGAGTTCGGCCGCGTGCTGCAGACCATGATCGTGGACGAGCTGCCCACCTCCTGACCTGCCACTACAGCGGGCGTGTGGCGTGGCGGCGGATTCTTGATCGACTACTCTGGGTAGCGATAGGCATGCACAGAGAAGTCACCGTCAGGAGTCCACAGGATGTCGACAAGGTTTCTCGGCCTGATCACCACCACCGCCGTCGCCGCGCTCGCCGTCGGCGGCTGCGCCGCGCAGACGCGCGCCCGGCTCACCGCCGCGGAGGGGCCCGCACCGTCCCCGAGCGCCGCGGCCGCCTCGCCGGACGCCGCCTCGCCGTCGCCGTCGGCGAGCCCGTCCGGCAAGGCGCCCAAGGGCAAGAAGGGCGCCGCCAAGGACGGCACGGACCTCGAGGCGTGCCGCGACGCCGACTGCGAGGTCGAGGTCGCCAGCGGGCAGACGATCCCGCTCGACCCGAAGTACGGCCTGGACGGCATCGACGTCCGCACCGAGGGCCCGCGGGTGATCTTCACGGCGCAGGGCCGCGACAGCAAGATGACCACCTCGATGGACGCCTCGTGGACCGGTGCCAGCTCGTCCTCGACCGTCAACGGCCTCACCTTCCGCCCGCACATGACGAAGGACGGCAAGGTCATCGTCAAGATCACCCACAGCTGACCCGCGGCGGCGGTCGCCGACCCGCCTCGGCGACCGCCGCCCCGGCTGCGCTTTCCCGGCGCCCTCCGGGGGTCAGCGGTTCGACGTGAGGACCGGCTCGGCCGGTGCGGGGGCGGAGGCGGCCTTCCTACCCGGGACGGCCAGGGCGGCGACGGCGCCCGCGAGCGACAGGGCGGCGCTGACCGCGATCGCCGCGGCGAACCCGTCGGAGAAGGGCGCCGGTCCGGCGTAGCTCCCCGCCCCGCCGAACGCCAGGGCCAGCACCGCGACGCCGAACACCCCGCCCAGCTGCCGGCCCGTGTTGAACACCCCGGACGCCTTGCCGATCTGCTGCGGCGCGACCGCGTTGAGCACGGCCGCCTGGGCGGCGGGCATCGCCATGCTCACGCCGGCGCCCGCGATGAGCATCGGCGCGACCAGCTGCCAGTACGGCACGGAGGGCGTGGCGGCGAGCGCGAGCCAGCCCATGCCGGCGGCCTGCAAGGCCAGCCCGAGCGCGGCCGGCGGCCGGGCCCCGGTCCGGTTCACCAGGCGCCCCGCCACCGGCGCGACGACCGTCACGGACGCCGTCCAGGCGAGCAGGTGCAGGCCGGCCTCCAGCGGCGTGTCGCCCCGTCCGGTCTGGAAGTACTGCGCCGCGAAGAACAGGGACCCGTAGAGCGACGCGTACATGAACACCCCGGCGGCGTTGCCCGCCGCGAAGCCGCGCAGCCGGAACAGCTCCAGCGGCACCATCGGCCGCCTGGCGGCCCGCTGCCAGGCCACGAAGGCGACGCCGCAGACCGCGCCCGCGGCCAGCGTGCCCACGACCTCGGCGCTGCCCCATCCGGCGGCGTCCGAGCGGATCAGCCCCCACACCAGTCCGAGCGCGGCGCCGGTCGCCAGCAGGAGCCCGCCGGCGTCCACGCTCTCCCCGCCGCCGCGGCTCTCCGGGACGCGGCGCAGGACCAGCGGGATGACGGCCAGCCCGATCGGCAGGTTGAGCCAGAAGATCCACTCCCAGGCGAGCCCCTGGGTGACGGCGCCGCCGACCACGGGCCCGCCGACCACCGCGAGGCCGGTGAGCCCGGCGAACAGGCCGAGCGCCTTCGGCCGGTCCGGCGGCGGGTAGGCGGCGCTGAGCAGCGCCATCGCCAGCGGCATCACCAGCGCGGCGCCGGTGCCCTGCACCGCCCGCGCCGCGATCAGCCAGCCCACGTCCGGGGCGAGCGCGCAGGCCACCGAGGCGGCCGTGAACAGCGCCAGCCCGACTATGAAGATTCTCCGCCGCCCGAACCGGTCGCCCAGCACGGCGCCGGTCATCAGCAGGACGGCGAAGCTCAGGCTGTAGGCGTTCACCGTCCATTCGAGCTGTTCCATCGAAGTGCCGAGATCCAGCCGGATCCGGCTCAACGCCGTCGTCACCACGGTGGCGTCCAGCGCCACCATCACCGAGGCCGCCGAGGTCAGCCCCAGAACCCATTTCCTGTTCATACCTGTACCGACCGGCGGCCCCGCGGAATCGACCGGGCGCCACCCGATGAATCCGACCGCCCGGCGGGTCTGTACAGGCAAGGAGGTGTATCGGTTGACCGTGATCGAACAGCCGCATGACGAGTTCGTCCGACTGACGGGGCCGTTCCGGCGGGAACTGCTCACCCACTGCTACCGGATGCTGGGGTCGGTGCAGGACGCCGAGGACCTCGTGCAGGAGACCTACCTGCGCGCCTGGCGGTCGTACCAGGACTTCGAGGGCCGCGCATCGATGCGCACCTGGCTCTACCGCATCGCCACCAACGCCTGCCTCAACGCGCTGCGGCACGGGAGCCGCCGGGTGCTGCCGGCCGGTCTCGGCGGCCCGTCCACCGACCCGGACGCGCTGGGTCCGCGCGACCCAGAGATCCCGTGGCTGGAGCCGATCCCCGACGAGCAGGCCGACCCGGCGGCCATCGTGGCCGGACGGGCCGGGCTGCGGCTGGCCCTCATCGCGGCGCTGCAGCACCTGCCCGCGCAGCAGCGGACGGTGCTCATCCTGCGGGACGTGCTGGCCTGGTCGGCGGAGGAGACCGCCGACGCGCTCGGCCTCACCGCGACCGCCGTGCACAGCACGCTGCAGCGCGCCCGGGCCCGGCTGGACCGGCTGGAACCGGCCGCCGACGAGATCGCCGAGCCGGCCGAGCCGGAGCGCCGCGACCTGCTCGACCGGTACGCCGACGCCTTCGAGCGGGCCGACATCGACGCGCTGGCCCGGCTGCTGACCGAGGACGCGGTCTGGCAGATGCCGCCCAACCCGTCGTGGTTCGCCGGCCGCGACGGCGTCCTGCGGCTGCTGGAGGCCCGGCTGCGCGGCGCCCGGCCGCGCCTCGTCCCCGTCCGGGCCAACGGGCAGCCCGGTTTCGCGATGTACAAGGACGGCGAGGCCTTCGCGATCCAGGTCGTCACCTTGCGCGGCCGGGCCGTCTCCGCCGTGACCGCCTTCCACGACGGCGCGCTGGTCGAGCGGTTCGGCCTCCCCGCCCGGCTGTGACCCGCCGGTGCCGGGTCAGACCGCGGACGGGTCGGCGGCGAGGGCGCGCAGCCCTTCGGCGATCGGGGCGATGCGCGGATCGTCCTCGCGGCCGTGGGAGACCGCCTGCGCGAGGGCGAGGAGTTCGGCGGCGGGCAGCAGTGCCCGCCGCCGGTCCGGGTCCCGCAGCCACAGCCGGAGCGGTTGCCGCCCCCGCTGCCCGGCCACCAGGCGGGGCAGCAGTTCCGGGCCGCGCAGCAGGATCGCCGGAGCCGCCTCGGCCGCCACCTGCGCGGTGCTCAGGTCGCAGCGCAGCTCGCCCCGGACCTTCCGCTGGACGAGCACCGTCCCGTCCAGCCACCAGGCCCGCCGGTAGATCCGCGCGGACAGGACCACGGCCGGCGCCAGGACGACCAGCGAGAGCGGCAGGGCGACGAAGAACCCCGTGCCCCACCCGCCGAACGCGATCGTGAGCACCACGAGGCCGACCCCCCATACCGGCACCAGCAGGACCAGCATGACGGTGAAGGCGGCCCATGTGAGCGGGCCCGGCCCGAGCGTGAGGCGCATGCGTCCGGGCGGAAGTGCCGGCGGCGCCGAAGGCGGGCCGGCCGGTCCCGTACCGGCCCGCGGCGACCAGATCGCGTGCGCGGGCGGACGGGAGGCGAGCCGCGCGACCGACTTCAGCATTGCCGCCGGCTGGACCAGCATCATGCAGCCGACGAGCGCGAGCAGCAGGTCGACGTCCCCGTCGCCACCGTAGGCCGCGACTACCAGCGCGAGGAGCACCGGCGGGATCGGCGCGATGTTCCGCAGGAGGTAGGGAAGGCGCAGGTAGCGCCGGATCTGCGCCATGTCCGGCTGCTCGCCCCGCCGGAGGGCCCTGCGCAGCGCCACCGTTCCGGCGCCGGTGGCCCAGTAGACCAGCGCGCCCATCACCATGCCGGCCGCGAACGGCGACAGGGCGAGCGCGCCGGTGGCGCCGAGCGTCACCGCGACGGACGCGAAGACCAGGGCCACCAGCAGGTGGACGGAGCCGAGGACGAACGCGCCGGCCATGGGGCGCGCGAGCCGGCCGGCGAGCTCCGCCTGCTGGACTTCGACGGGTGAGGTCACCGGGCGAAGCTAGCCGGAGGCCGCGGGCCCCCACGCGGATCGGCGATAACGGACGCGCCCCCGGTCCGGGTATCGGACGCGGGGGCGCGATCTCGCCGCGCCGCCTACTTGAGGAGTTGGCGGGCGATGACCATCCGCTGGATCTGGTTGGTGCCCTCGTAGATCTGGGTGATCTTGGCGTCGCGCATCATCCGCTCCACCGGGAACTCCCGCGTATACCCGTACCCGCCCAACAACTGCACCGCATCGGTCGTCACGTCCATCGCCACATCCGAGGCCAGCGCCTTGCACGCCGACGACACCAACGTCAGATCGGCGACCTTGTCCCCCAGCATCGCCCGCTCGGACTTGATCGCCGCGTGGTAGGTCAACTGCCGCGCACCCTCCAACCGCATCGCCATGTCCGCCAACATGAACTGCACACCCTGGAAATCACCGATCGCCTGACCGAACTGCTTGCGCTCCTTCACATACCCCACCGCGAAATCCAGCGCCCCCTGCGCGATCCCCAACGCCTGCGCCGCGATCGTGATCCGGGTGTGATCCAGAGTGGCCAGCGCGGTCTTGAAACCCGTGCCCTCCGCGCCGATGATCCGATCGGCCGGAATCCGCACATCCTCCAAGATCACCTGCCGGGTCGGCGACCCCTTGATCCCCAGCTTGCGCTCCTTGGCCCCAAACGACACCCCCGGATCGGACCTCTCCACCACAAACGCCGAGATCCCCCGCGCCCCCGCCGACGGGTCGGTGACCGCCATCACCGTGTAGTACTCCGACACCCCCGCATTGGTGATCCACATCTTCGCGCCGTTCAACACCCAGGTGTCACCATCACGCACCGCGCGGGTCTTCATCCCACCCGCATCCGAACCCGCGTCGGCCTCCGACAGCGCATAGGAGAACATCGCCTCCCCCCGCGCCACCGGCCCCAGATACCTGCGCTTCAACTCCTCCGACCCCGACAACAGGATCGGCACCGTACCCAGCTTGTTCACCGCCGGGATCAACGACGACGACGCGCACGCCCGCGCGACCTCCTCGATCACGATCACCGTCGCCAACGCATCCGCCCCCGCACCCCCATACGACTCGGGCACATGCACCGCGTGCAGGTCGTTGGCGACCAGCGCCTCCAGCGCCTCCTGCGGAAAACGCGACTCCTCGTCCACCTCCGCCGCGAACGGCGCGATCTTGGCATCCGCCAACTCACGCACCGTCGCCCGCAGCAACTCCTGCTCCTCCGACGGCGCGTACGCGGGAAAGTCATGGCTCATACCGCAGATGCTACCGGCCAGTAGACTGCGCTCGGCCGCCGCCGGTACCCGGGCGCGCTTCGGGGAAGGTTCACTAGGGCCTGAGGACGGCGGCAGCCAACCGGAAGGAGCCCGCCTTGAACCAGCGGCTGACGGTCATCGGAACCGGTTACCTCGGCGCCACGCACGCGGCCTGCATGGCCGGCCTGGGCTTCGAGGTGCTCGGCCTGGACGCCGACGAGGGCAGGATCGCCCGGCTCGCGGCCGGGGACCTGCCGTTCTACGAACCCGGGCTGGAACCCGTGCTGCGCCGGGGCCTGGAGAGCGGGCGGCTGCGGTTCACCACGTCCTACGAGGAGGCCGCCGAGTTCGGCGACGTCCACTTCCTGTGCGTCGGGACCCCGCAGAAGCCCGGCGAGTACGCCGCCGACCTCACCCACGTGGACGCCGCGATCGGCGAGCTGGCGCCGCTGCTGCACCGGCCCTGCCTGATCGTCGGCAAGTCGACGGTCCCGGTCGGGACGGCCGCGCGGCTGGCCGGGACCGTCGCCAAGGCCGCGCCGGTGGGCGGCGACGCCGTGCTGGCGTGGAATCCCGAGTTCCTGCGCGAGGGCTTCGCCGTCGAGGACACCCTGCGCCCGGACCGGATCGTCGCCGGGCTGCCCGCCGAGCAGGGCGCCGCCGAACACGCCGAGAAGGTGCTGCGCGAGATCTACCGGACGATGATCGCCGACGGCACGCCGTTCCTCACCGCGGACTACGCCACCGCCGAGCTGGTCAAGGTGTCGGCGAACGCGTTCCTGGCCACCAAGATCTCCTTCATCAACGCGATGGCGGAGGTCTGCGAGGCCGCGCACGCGGACGTGACCAAGCTGTCGGAGGCGCTGTCCTACGACGACCGGATCGGCGGCCGGTTCCTCGGCCCCGGCCTCGGGTTCGGCGGCGGCTGCCTGCCCAAGGACATCCGCGCGTTCATGGCCCGCGCCGGGGAGCTGGGCGCCGACCAGGCGCTGACGTTCCTGCGCGAGGTCGACGAGATCAACATCCGGCGGCGCATCCGGATGGTGGACCTCGCCCGGCAACTGCTCGGCGGCTCGTTCGCCGACCGGACGGTCGGGGTGCTCGGCGCGGCGTTCAAGCCCAACTCCGACGACGTGCGCGACTCGCCCGCCCTGGACGTGGCGGCGTCCATCCACGCGCAGGGCGGGAAGGTGACCGTCTACGACCCGCGCGCCATGGACAACGCCCGCCGCGCCCAGCCGTCCCTGGAGTTCGGCTCGTCCGCGATGGACGCCGTCCGCGGCGCGCACGTCGTGCTGCTCCTGACCGAATGGCAGGAGTTCCGCGACATGGACCCGACGGCGGTCGCGCAGGTCGTGGCCGAGCGCAACATCGTGGACGGCCGCAACGCCCTCGACCCCGAAAGCTGGCGCGCCGCGTCCTGGAACTACCGAGCCCTCGGCCGCCCCTAACCCCGGCACGGCTGCTTCCCTGATGCGGGCGGGAACGATCGCCGGGGCGGGGGTGTTGGGGCAGGTATGGGTGATGTCTACGCCGATCCGGATGTGATCAGCAGGCTGCTGGACGAGTCCAGGACGTGGGCGTTCGTGGGGCTCGGCGACAATCCGGGCCGCGAGGTCCACAACCAGGCGCGGCTGCTGCAGCGGCGCGGCAAGCGGATCATCCCGGTGCATCCGTCCGGGAAGAGCGTGCTGGGCGAGCGGGGCTACGTCTCGCTGGCGGACGTGCCGGACGGCTCCGAGGTGGACGTCGTCGGCGTGTACCGGCGCGCCGAGCACGCCGGGGCGGTCGTGGACGAGGCGATCGCGGCCGGCGCGAAGGCCGTGTGGATGCCGCTGGACGTGGTCGATGAGGCGGCGGCCCGCCGCGCCAAGGACGCCGGGCTCGACGTCGTCATGGACCGCTGCCCCGCCGTGGAGTGGAGCCGCCGGCACTGAGGGACGCGCCGGCGGCGCGCCGTCAGAGGCTCTCTCGGAGGCGTTCGCCCTTCGCCTTGGCCTGGTCGTACAGCGACTGCTGAAAGTCCTTCATCTTCGCCTGCAGGGGCTCGTCGGACGCGGCGAGGATGCGGACGGCCAACAGCCCGGCGTTGCGGGCCGCGCCGACCGCGACCGTCGCGACCGGGACGCCGGCGGGCATCTGCACGATCGACAGCAGCGAGTCCATGCCGTCGAGGTACTTCAGCGGGACGGGCACGCCGATCACCGGCAGCGGCGTCACCGAGGCGAGCATGCCGGGCAGGTGCGCGGCACCGCCCGCGCCCGCGATGATCGCGCGGAGCCCGCGGCCGGCGGCCTGCTCGCCGTAGGCGATCATGTCGTGCGGCATCCGGTGCGCGGACACGACGTCGGCCTCGTAGGGGACGCCGAACTCCTCGAGGGCCTCCCCGGCGGCCTTCATGACCGGCCAGTCGGAGTCGCTCCCCATCACCACGCCCACCAGCGGGCCGCTCATGCGTTCCTCCTGTGGGGGGACGACCCCCCACGCCCCCCGGTTCGCTTCGCTCATACCTTGTCCTTCATCGCCGGGCCCCAGCGCAGGTAGTCGGCCGCGTGCCGGGCGCGTTCGCGCAGGTCGGGCAGGTCGTCGCCGAGCACGGTGACGTGCCCGATCTTGCGTCCGGGGCGGGACTCCTTGCCGTACATGTGCACCTTGACGCCCGGGTCGTGCGCCATCACGTGGATGTAGCGGGAGTAGACGTCGGGGTCGTCGCCGCCGAGGACGTTCGCCATCACCGCGTAGGGGGCGGTCGGTTCGGTGGAGCCGAGCGGCAGGTCCAGGACGGCGCGCAGGTGCTGCTCGAACTGGGACGTGCGGGCGCCCTCGATCGTCCAGTGCCCGGAGTTGTGCGGGCGCATCGCCAGCTCGTTGACCAGCAGGCCGCGCCCGCTGCCCTGCCGGCCGGTCCGCGGCGCCTCGGTCTCGAACAGCTCGACCGCGAGCAGCCCCGCGACGCCGAGCTCGTCGGCGATCCGCAGGGCGAGGCTCTGCGCCTCGGCGGCCAGCTCGCCGGACAGCCCCGGCGCCGGCGAGATCACCTCGACGCAGATGCCGTCCTTCTGGACGGTCTCCACGATCGGGTACGCGGCGCCCTGCCCGTAGGGCGAGCGCGCGACCAGCGCGGCCAGCTCCCGGCGGAACGCGACGTGCTGTTCGACCATCAGCTCGACGCCGCCGGCGACCAGCCGCTCGACCAGCTCGACCGTCCCGACGCCGAGGCTGTCCACGACCCAGACGCCCTTGCCGTCGTAGCCGCCGCGGGTCGCCTTCAGCACCAGCGGCCAGCCGTGCTCGTGCCCGAACGCCTCCAGCGCCGGCATCGGCGCGGACGACGGCAGCGCCGCGAAGGCGGGGCAGGGCACGCCGGACGCGCTGAGCCGCTCGCGCATGACCAGCTTGTCCTGGGCGTGCGCGAGGGCCGCCGAGCCGGGCCGGCACGGCGTCCCGGACTCCTCCAGCTTCGCGATGTGCGGGCCGGGGACGTGCTCGTGGTCGAAGGTCACCACGGCGCAGCCCTCGGCGAACGCCATCAGGTCGTCGAGGGCGCGGTCGTCGCCGATCCGGACGTCCGCGACGGCCTTCGCCGCCGACTCGTCCGGCGCGCCCGCGAGGACGCGCAGCGGCACGCCGAGGGCGATGGCGGCCTGCTGGGTCATCCGCGCCAGCTGGCCGCCTCCCGCCATTCCGACGACGGGCATGTCACGCCGGGGGGACCGGTCCGGGGGGCGCTGGGAGCCCTCCCCGTTGGATGGGTGCCGACCTGGAATGCTCACGTCAGAAGGCTATCGGGCCCTCGAACCGAACGAATCACCCGTTCCGGGCGTCGAACGTGTGTGGGCCCCTGGGCGCGGGGCAGGGAACGGGAGGAGAGCCCTGAACGTTCATGTTCCGACGCCGCGGGGGCCGGGGGCGTCTATCCTCGTTGTGCTCCCGTAGCAGCCGCCGCGCCATCGGCAGCGGCACCACCAGCCGAGGTCCGGAAGGACGGTTCCCCTTCGTGAGCCTGGTCGCCACTCTCCACCGGCGTTTCGCGCACCTGCTGCGCGAGCTCGCCCAGTTCGGCAGCGTGGGCGCGATCGCCTTCGTGATCACGGTCGGCATCGGCAACGGGATGAACAGCGGCCTCGGCATGGGGCCGCTGACCTCCAACGGCGTGGCGACCATCGTCGCGACGACGTTCGCCTACCTCGCGAACCGGTACTGGACGTTCCGGCACCGCGACCGCACCGGGCTCGGCCGCGAGTACCTGCTGTTCTTCGCGCTGAACGGCGTCGGCCTGGTGATCACGGAGATGTTCATCGGCTTCACCCACTACGCGCTGGGGCTGACGGGCGCGATCCCGTACAACATCTCGCTGGTGGTCGGCACCGCCGTCGCCACGCTGTTCCGCTTCTGGTCGTACAAGAAGTGGGTGTTCCTGCCCGCGAGCGCGCCGCCGGTCGACCCGGCGTCCGGGCTGCCCGAGGGCCCCGGGGCGCACGCCGCGGGCAGCAGGCCCTTCCCGCCCGGCCCGGCCGCGCCGGGCGGGCCGGGCGGGCGCCTCGGGCACCCGCTCGACCAGGACACCGCGGGCGACTACGCCCAGTTCTCCTGACCCGCGGGTCCCCTCGGCCCGCCGCCCTCAGGCGGGCCCGAGGACGACGCGCTCGCCGGCCAGCCGGGCCTCGGCGGCCTCGCGCAGGAACACCCCGAACACCGCCGGACGGGACTGCAGCAGCTCCAGCCGCCCGCCGTCCACGACGGCCAGCGAGCGGGCCAGGTACAGGCCGAGGCCGGTGCCGCGGCCGCCGCTGACGCTGCGTTCGAAGATCCGCGGTTCCAGTTCCGGCGGGATGCCCTGCCCCTCGTCGCCGACCTCCACCACGACCGAGCTGGCGCCCGGCTTGGTGTGGATGGTGACGGTGCCGGCGCCGTGCATCAGCGAGTTGTCCAGCAGCGTCGCGACGATCTGCGACAGCCCCTCCGGGTTGGTCATGCCGACCAGGCCCTGCTCGCCGACGATCCGCACGTCCCGGCCGTCCCGCCGGAAGATCGGCCGCCACTCCTCCACCTGCTGGCGGATGATGTCGTCGATCGGGGACGCGACGGCGCCGCCGGTGCGGTCGTGCCGGGCGCGGGCGAGCAGCTGCTCGACGACGGCGACGAGCCGCTCGGTCTGCGCGACGGCCGCGGCGCCCTCCTCCCGGACGACGTCGGGGTAGTCGGCCGCCTCGATCATCTCCTCCAGCCGCATCGACAGCGCCGTCAGCGGCGTGCGCAGCTGGTGCGAGGCGTCGGCGGCGAACTCGCGGCTGGAGGCGAGCAGGTCGGCGATGCGGACCGCGCTGCGGTCCAGCACCTCGGCGACCCGGTCGACCTCCGGGATGCCGTAGCGGCGGCGGCGCGGCCGGGCGTTGCCGGTGCCGAGCCGGTCGGCGGTCTCGGCGAGGTCCTGCAGCGGCAGCGTGAGCTTGCGCGCCTGGACCATCGCCAGGCCGACCGTGACGGCGACGCCGAGCAGCGCGAGGCTGCCGATGAACAGCAGCAGCCGCAGCTCCTGGTCCTTCAGCTGGGAGGCGGGCCGCGACATCCGCACCCGCACGCCCTGCCCGGACGCCGCGGCGGTGAGCTGCCGCGCGCCCGGCACCGGGCGCGGGCCCGCCTCGACGGCGCGGCCGTCCGGCAGGGTCACCGCGATGTGCCGCCCGGGGTACTCCCGCGCGATCGCGCCGCCGGTGACGGGCTGGCGCGACTCGAGGGTGTAGGCGACGCCGCCGGCGATGGCGGCCGCCTCCCGGTCCAGGGACTGCGCGGCTCCCTCGTAGATGAGCTTGTGGGCGGCGTAGGCGAGGGGTATGCCGAGCAACAGGATCGCGACCACCGCCACCGCGAGCGTCGACAGGAGGAGTCGGCGCCTCATCTGGGCTCCTTATGGTGGGGCCACGCCCGGGCGGGGCGCCCCGGGCCTCTCGGGAAGGCCCGGGGGCTGACCGCGCGGCCATGGCGGCCGGTACGGGCCTGTCAGTCGCCGCGTTCGAACCGGAAGCCGACGCCCCGCACCGTGGTGATGTAGCGGGGACTGCCGGCGTCGTCGCCGAGCTTGCGGCGCAGCCAGGAGATGTGCATGTCGAGGGTCTTGGTGGAACCCCACCAGTTGGTGTCCCACACCTCGCGCATGATCTGTTCGCGGGTCACGACCTTGCCGGCGTCCCGGACGAGGACGCGCAGCAGGTCGAACTCCTTGGTGGTCAGCTGGAGCTCCTGGTCGCCCATCCAGGCGCGGCGCGACTCGGCGTCGATCCGCACCCCCTGGACGATCGGGGTCTCGGTGCTGCCGCGGCGCAGCAGCGCGCGGACCCGGGCGAGCAGCTCGGCCAGCCGGAACGGCTTGGTGACGTAGTCGTCGGCGCCCGCGTCGAGGCCGACGACGGTGTCGACCTCGTCGGCCCGGGCGGTCAGGATCAGGATGGGAACTCCATGCCCCTCGGCACGGACCCGGCGGGCCACCTCCAGGCCGTCCAGCTCGGGCAGGCCCAGATCGAGGACGATGAGGTCCACACCGCCCCCGAGCGCCCGCTCGAGCGCCTGCGGACCGTCCGGACTGACTTCGACGGTGTACCCCTCGCGACGCAGCGCGCGGGCGAGAGGCTCGGAGATGGACGTGTCGTCCTCGGCGAGCAGTACTGAGGTCATGAACCGATCGTATGGCCATTCTTGAACGTTTCCCGGGTGCCGCCGCGCTCTTGACCTGCGGTTTGCCACTCGTAGTACATCCTCGAACTCCCATCAACCGGGGAGAAGCGGGATTAAGGCGGGCATCGCGCCTCCGGCCGTTGCCCGCCGGGCGGTCCGCGCGACGCCGCGAACGGTCACTCGAGAACCGCCGCCGACGCTCCGGGGAGGAGCAGGACCGGTGAATTGGAATCGCCCTTGACGCCGGTTTCCATCCGTATTGCCGGATCTGAGGCGAGGAGCACGCGGCCCTCGCCGCCCGGCAGCGGGAGCCGGACGGGGCCGTCCCCCAGATTCACCGCGACGCGCAGGGCGCCGCGCCGCATCGTCAGCCAGCGCCCGCCTCCGGCGTCGCCGGTGCCGATCTCGACCGACACCGCGGCCAGCCGCGGGTCGTTCAACTCAGGCCGTTGGCGGCGCAATGCGATCAGCGACCGGTGCCAGTCCAGCAGGTCGGCGTGCGGTTCCTTGGCGGGCTCCTCCCAGTCGAGGACGGACCGCCGGAAGGTGTCCACAGCCTGTGGATCGGGGACCTCGCCGGTCCAGCCGTGCCGGGAGAACTCCCTGCGCCGGCCCTCACTGACGGCCCGCGCCAGGTCCGGGTCGCGGTGGTCGGTGAAGTAGCACCAGGGAGTGGACGCGCCCCATTCCTCGCCCATGAAGAGCATGGGCGTGAACGGCGCAAGGATGAGCAGCGCCGCGCCCGCCTTGAGCAATCCTGGGGACAGTCCGTTCCCGGCGAGGACGGCGCCTATACGGTCCCCTGCGCCCCTGTTACCGACCTGGTCGTGGTTCTGCAGAAAACCGAGGAACCGGTGCGCGGGCATCATTTCGACGTCCACAGGACGGCCATGACGGTGCCCCCGGTAAGTCGACATCGTCCCGTCGTGGACGAACACCCGGGTGAGCGCCTTCTTGAGGGTTTCCATGGAGCCGAAGTCGCAGTAATAGCCCTGACGTTCACCCGTCAGCGCGGCGTGCAAAGCGTGATGGAAATCGTCACTCCACTGCGCGTCGAGCCCGTATCCGCCTGCTTCCCTCGCCGTGACCAGGCGCGGGTCGTTCAGGTCGGATTCCGCTATGAGGAACAACTCGCGTCCCAGATGCGCGGACAAAGCCGATACCGCGCCCGCCATCTCTTCCAGTATGTGGACGGCACTGTGGTCGGTGATGGCATGGACGGCGTCCAGACGCAGCCCGTCGAAGTGGTAGTCGCGCAGCCACATCAACGCGTTCTCTATGGCGAAGGCGCGGACCTCGTCCGAGCCGTCCTGGTCGAAGTTGACCGCGTCGCCCCAAGGGGTGCTGTGCGCGCTGGTGAAGTAGGGGCCGTAGTCGCCCAGGTGGTTGCCGTCGGGTCCGAGATGGTTGTAGACGACGTCGAGTACGACAGCGAGGCCGCGTCCATGAGCGGCGTTCACGAAACGCTTCAGCCCGTCCGGGCCGCCATAGGGTTCATGGGGCGCCCATAGGCAGGCGCCGTCGTAACCCCACCCGTGGTGCCCTGGAAAGGACGCGACGGGAAGGATCTCCACGGCGTCGATTCCTAGCGCGACGAGATGGTCGAGCCTCTCGATCGCCGCGTCGAACGTCCCTTCCGGGGTGAACGTGCCGACGTGCATCTCGTACAGGACGCTTCCGGGGAGCGGTCGCCCGCGCCATTGGCCGTCCGTCCAGTCGAACCTGCCGTGCTCGTAGACGTGGCTGGGGCCGTGCACGCCGTCGGGCTGCCACAGGGAACGCGGATCGGGAAGGGGCTCGGCGGCGCCGTCCAGGGCGAAGGCGTAGCCGGTCCCGTGGCCGGCGCCGGCGACCTCGGCCGCCCACCAGCCGGACCGTCCCTCCACCGGCGCCATGGGATGCCGGTCGCCGGCGATGACGACGTCGACCTGCCGGGCCTCCGGGGCCCAGACCTCGAAACGCTCACTCACCTGTCGATCTCCCGGGGGACGATCAGCGCGACGGGAAGATGCGCGAACACGGCGGCGGCGTCCAGGCGCGGGCCCCAGTGCGTGACGCCGGTGAGGACGTCGCGCCAGCCCTGCCGGCCGACGTCCACCTCCGTCCCGTCCCAGCCGCCCCGGCGCTCCAGGCCCGCCGGCAGCCGGGTGGCGAGCGCGACGGCGGCGCCCCGCCGGAACGCCACGACGTGGTCGGCGGCGGGTCCGGCCACGGGAACCGGCTCATGGCCCGCCGGGGGGCCGAACCACCGCGGATGCGACCGGCGCAGCCGCAGCGTCCGCGACGTCACCAGCAGCTTCTCGTCGTCGACGTCCTTGGGCGGGCGGCCGGTGTCGAGCCGGTGCAGCCGCTCGCGGCGCCGCCCGTAGTCCACCGGCCGCCGGTTGTCGGGGTCGACCAGCGCCAGGCCGGTCAGCTCGCAACCCTGGTAGACGTCGGGGACGCCCGGCATCGACAGCTGGACGAGCTTCTGCCCCAGCGCGTTCACGCGCGCGTACGGGTCGAGCCGCGCGACGAAGGCGGTCACGTCGGTGACGAGGTCGGGGTCCTCCAGGACGCGCCGCGCGTAGCCGAGGGCCCCGTTCTCGTAGGCCGGGTCCTGGTCCGCCCAGGATGTCCGCGTCTTGGCTTCGCGCATGGCCTTGACGAGGAATTCCTGCAGACGGTCGGGGGTGATCGGCCACGCGCCCACGAGCGTCTGCCACAACAGGTATTCCAGGTCCGGTTCCATCGGCGACTCGGCGGGGCCCCACCAGGAGCGCCACCGGTTCACCGCGTCGGCCCACTCCTCCGGCAGTTCCGACAGGACGGCCAGCCGCGCCCGCACGTCCTCCTGGCGCTTGGTGTCGTGGGTGGACAGCGTCGTCATCGTGGACGGCCAGTCCCGCGCGAGCCGGATGCAGTGGGCGTGGAAGTCGACCTGGCTCACGGAGAAGCGTGCGGGGTCGCCGCCCACCTCGTTCAGCGCGGCCATGCGGTTCCAGCGGTAGAAGGCGGTGTCCTCCACGCCCTTGGCGGCCAGTGGGGCCGACGTCTGCTGGAACCTCACGATGAACTCGGGATCGGACTTCTCACCCCGTCCGAGCGCCAGGTCCACCACCGTTTCCAGTGCGGGGTGCAGATCCTCCGGCAGGTGCCCGCGCGCTCTCTGGGCGCCCTCGTTCAGGACGCCCACGGCCTGCGGCGGCGGGTCCTCACCGGGGACGACGTAGGCGCGGTAGACGGGCATCGCCACGAGCAGCTCCCGCAAGGCCCGTTCCAGGTCCGCGTCCCGTCGCCCCACCACGCGGGCGAGGACGCGCATCAGCCGATCCATCTCCGGCTTCATGCCGTGCGTCGCGGCGTGCAGGCGGGCGTCGTGCTCGACCTCCTCGAAGCCCGCCGGGCCACCGGTCAGGGACACGTAGAGGTCGGTGAGCGGCTTCTCCCCGGCCGGGTCGACGAACAGGCCGCCGATCATGCCGAGCGAGTCGTAGCCGGTCGTGCCCGCGCACGGCCAGTCCACCGGCAGCCGCTCCTCCCCCTCGGTGATCTTCTCCACCAGCAGCCAGCGGTCCGCCCCGGCGTCCGCCCCGGCGTCAGGCAGGGCGTCATGCAGGGCGCCCGCGAGGCGGCGCAGGTAGGCGCGCGGGTCGGCGAGGCCGTCCGGGTGGTCGACGCGCAGGCCGTCCACCAGCCCCTGCCCGACGAGGCCGAGCAGCAGCGCGTGCGTCCGCTCGAAGACCTCCGGGTCCTCCTGCCGCAGCCCGATCAGCCCCGAGATGTCGAAGAACCGGCGGTAGTTCGGCTCCCCCTGCCCGGGCAGGACGATCCGCCCGCCGCCCGCCTCCCAGTCGACGTCGAACCACTTGGCGTACGGCGACGACGGCCCCTCCGCCAGGACGGCGTTGAGCGGCAGGTTCAGGTCGGGCGGCACCGGCACCGCCATGTGGTTCGGGACGAGGTCGACCAGCACCCGCAGCCCGTGCGCGCGGAACCGCTGCGCCATCGCGCCGAACGCCTCGCCGCCGCCCAGTTCCTCCGACAGCTTCGAGTGGTCGACCACGTCGTAGCCGTGCGTGGACCCCGGCGCGGCCTGCAGGATCGGCGACAGGTACACGTGCGACACGCCCAGCGCCGCCAGGTAGGGGGCCAGCGCGGCGGCCTCGTCGAACCCGAAGCGGCCGTCGGGCGTGCCGCGCAGCTGGAGCCGGTACGTGCCGGACGGGGGTGCGGTGCGCTCGGGGGGAACGTCGTCAGACACGGCGCAGCACCTGGATGGAGCGGGCGGCGACCCGCACGGACTCTCCGGCCTTCACCACGGGGGACTCCTCCTCGGCGAGCAACGGGTCGGCGGTGTCGAGCACCTTGGCCCACATCTGGCCGTACGAGGCGGGCGGCAGCGCGAACGTCAGCTCCCCGTCGTGCGCGCTGACCAGCAGCAGGAACGAGTCGTCGCGGACCTGCCGGCCGCGCCGGTCGGGCTCGCCGATCGCCTCGCCGTTGAGGAACACGTTCAGCGACTTGTTGAACCCGGCGGTCCAGTCCTCGTCGTCCATCTCGTCGCCGCCGGGGGTGAACCACACCAGGTCGGGCAGCGCGTCGGAGTCGGCGCCGCGCGCCGCCGACGGCCGGTCGCCGACGAAGAACCGGCGGCGCCGGAACACCGGGTGCCGGGTCCGCAGCTTCGACAGCCGCCGGACGAAGTCGAGCAGCGGTCCGCGCTCGTCGAAGAAGGTCTCCTCGTGCAGGCCGGTCCAGTCGACCCAGGAGATCTCGGTGTCCTGGCAGTAGGCGTTGTTGTTGCCCTGCTGGGTGCGGCCCAGCTCGTCGCCGTGCAGCAGCATCGGGACGCCCTGCGACAGGAACAGCGTGGTCAGGAAGTTGCGCTTCTGCCGTTCCCGCAGCGCCACGATGTCGAGGTCGTCGACCGGGCCCTCGTAGCCGCAGTTCCACGAGCGGTTGTCGTCGCTGCCGTCCCGGTTGGCCTCGCCGTTGGCGTCGTTGTGCTTGCCGTTGTACGACACCAGGTCGTGCAGGGTGAACCCGTCGTGGCAGGTCGCGAAGTTGATCGAGGCGATCGGGCGGCGGCCGTCGTCGGCGTACAGGTCGGACGACCCGGTCAGCCGGGACGCGAAGTCGGGCAGCGTGCCCGGCTGCCCGCGCCAGTAGTCGCGCACCGTGTCCCGGTACTTGCCGTTCCACTCCGTCCACAGCGGCGGGAAGTTGCCGACCTGGTAGCCGCCCTCCCCCACGTCCCACGGCTCGGCGATCAGCTTGACCTGCGAGACCACCGGGTCCTGCTGGACGAGGTCGAAGAACGCCGACAGCCGGTCCACCTCGTGCAGCTCGCGGGCCAGCGTCGCCGCCAGGTCGAAGCGGAACCCGTCGACGTGCATCTCCGTCACCCAGAACCGCAGCGAGTCCATGATCAGCTGCAGGACGTGCGGGCTGCGCATCAGCAGGCTGTTCCCGGTGCCCGTGGTGTCCATGTAGTAGCGCTGGTCGCCGTCGGTGAGCCGGTAGTACGAGGCGTTGTCGATCCCCCGGAACGACAGCGTCGGCCCGAGGTGGTTGCCCTCGGCGGTGTGGTTGTAGACCACGTCGAGGATCACCTCGATGTCCGCCTCGTGCAGCGCCTTCACCATCGCCTTGAACTCCAGCACCTGCTCGCCGCGCTCCCCCGACGAGGAGTACTCGCCGTGCGGCGCGAAGAACCCGATGGTGTTGTAGCCCCAGTAGTTCCGCAGTCCCCGGCGGATCAGCGCGTCGTCGTGGACGAACTGGTGCACCGGCATCAGCTCCACCGCCGTGACGCCGATCGACTTCAGGTGGTCGATGATCACCGGGTGGGCGAGGCCGGCGTAGGTGCCGCGCAGCGCCGGCGGGATGTCCGGATGCCGGGCGGTGAGGCCCTTGACGTGCGCCTCGTAGATCACCGTCTCGTGGTAGGGGATCCGCGGCGGCCGGTCGTCGCCCCAGTCGAAGTACGGGCTGACGACCACCGAGCGCATCGTGTGCCCGGCCGAGTCCAGGTCGTTGCTCGACCACGGGTCGCCGAACCGGTAGCCGAAGCACGACTCGTCCCAGTCGACGCGTCCCTCGATCGCCTGCGCGTAGGGGTCGAGCAGCAGCTTGGCCGGGTTGCACCGCAGGCCGCGCGGCGGGTCGTACGGCCCGTGCACCCGGAACCCGTACCGCCTGCCCGGCATCACCCCGGGCAGGTATCCGTGCCAGACGAACGCGTCGACCTCCGGCAGCGCCAGCCGCGTCTCCTCCCCATCGCCCGTCGGTCCGTCGAACAGGCAGAGCTCCACCCGCTCGGCCGCCTCGGAGAAGACGGCGAAGTTCGTGCCCGCGCCGTCGAACCGGGCTCCGAGGGGGTACGCATCGCCCGGCCATACCTGTGCCACTGTCCCGCCCTCCCGTCGTACCGACGGAAGCCCTTCCCCATGAGGGCTGAATCACACCGATTGGGAGCCCACTGGCCAGATCGGACATCGGTGGGTTACCTTAGGGGAGCCTTACCTTAATGAGGGTGCCCTAAAGGGCCAGGTCAGGCACGCCGGTCCTGCTAGCCGCACGGAAGGTTCCCCACCGGATGTACGTCTGCGTCTGCAACGCGATAACGGAGGACGACGTGCACGGCTGCCTGGCCGGCGGCGCCTGCGGCACGGCCAAGGAGGTCAAGGCGGCCTGCGGCTTCAAGCCCGGCTGCGGCTCCTGCACCAAGCGGCTGCACGCCATGGTCAGCCAGTACCGCACCGCCAGCGAGTTCGCCGACGCCCTGACCGGCGGCCCCCTGCCCCTCGCCGCCGTCCCCGACGCGCCCGCCGCCCCGGCCGCGCCCGGCGTCCCGGCCGCGCCCGGCGTCCCGGCCACCGCGGAGCCGGCCGCCGCGGAAGGGTTCGCCCCGCCCGCGCCGAAGGGAGCCGCACCGCCCACCGCCGCCTGAGCCGCCGCCGCCACCCGCACGGCCCGCCACCGGCCGGCGAACACGTGCCGCTGCGGCGATCACTGCTGCCCACTGTGGAAGCATGTGGCCCATGGAAGGCG
This sequence comes from Actinomadura sp. NTSP31, assembly GCF_041951385.1. Taxonomy (NCBI): domain Bacteria; kingdom Bacillati; phylum Actinomycetota; class Actinomycetes; order Streptosporangiales; family Thermomonosporaceae; genus Actinomadura; species Actinomadura sp. NTSP31. Next base: position 216,934 of record NZ_JBGNUT010000007.1, read on the forward strand.
ACAAGGACATCATCGCGCTGCTCAACGAGCAGCTCACCGCGGAACTGACGGCCATCAACCAGTACTTCCTGCACTCCAAGATGCAGGAGAACTGGGGCTTCACCCGGATAGCGAAGCACACCCGCGACGAGTCGATCGACGAGATGCGGCACGCCGAGCGGCTCACCGACCGGATCCTGTTCCTGGAGGGCCTGCCGAACTACCAGAAGCTCGGCACCCTGCGGATCGGCCAGACCGTGGTCGAGCAGCTCAAGGCCGACCTCGAGGTCGAGATGGAGGCCGTCGCGCGGCTGCGGCCCGGGATCGAGCTGATGCGCTCGCGCGGCGACGTCACGTCCGCGCGGATCTTCGAGGACATCCTCGCCGACGAGGAGTACCACATCGACTACCTGGAGACCGAGCTGAGCCTGGTGCAGGCCCTGGGCGAGCAGAACTACCTGCAGCGCCTCACCGACGCGCCCGGCGAGGAGATCAGCAAGCCGGTGTGACCCGGCCTAGCGGCCGCCCTCGCCCGGCGGCCCGTCCTCGCGGCGCGGCGCGCGGCGCAGCACGAACGGCTGCACGATGCCGAGCCCCTGGACGGGCCGCCGGACGATCCGGGTGATCGCGTAGGCCGGCTCGGACTCCAGCCGCGCCGCCAGCTCGCTGTCGATCACCACCGAGCCCGGCCGGGCCAGCGCCGTCAGCCGCGCCGCGAGGTTCACCGTGGTGCCGAACACGTCCCCCATCAGCGGCAGGACCGGCCCGTGCGCCACCCCGACCCGCACGTCCGGCACCTCCGTCTCGTCCTGGATCGCCGCCGCGATCGTCAGCGCGATCTCCGCGCCGACCGCCGGCGACTCCGCGCTGAACAGCACCTCGTCGCCCAGCGTCTTCACCAGCCGGCCCCCGCACGCGGCGATGATGTCGGCGGCGGTCTCCTCGAACCACTCCACCACCCGGGCCAGCTCGATCTCCTCCAGCTCCCGGCTGACCTGCGTGAACGACACCATGTCGGCGAACCCGACGGTGGTGCGCGGGCGGCCGGCCGGGTCCCCGTTCTCCCGGGTCGCCGCCGACGCGATCGCCCGCGTCCCCGCCGCGGCCAGCTGCCGCCGCCACGCGTGCACCACCAGCGGCTCGAACTCGTCGATGTGCTTGTCGGCGATCTCCATGATCGTCCCGACCGCCTCCGCGGACGGCGCCTCGTTGGGGTCCGGCGCGACCATCTCCCGCATCAGGTTGACCTGCCACTCCGCCAGCCGCGTCATGGTCTGCCCGAACGCCCGGATGAGGCGGATCACCCCGTCCTCGTCCAGCACGCCCTCCTCCATGAGCCGGCGCAGGCGGCACAGCGCCGCCACGTCGCCCTCGGTGTAGGCGACCGCGTCGTCCGGCATCGACGGATACCCGAACGCCCGCCACACCCGCCCGGTGAAGTCCCGCGACACCCCCGACAAGCGGACGGCGTCGACGCGCGTGTAGCGGAGCTCGCCGCCGAGGAGCAGCTCCTCGATCTCCTTAGGATCCGGCAGTCCGCGCGCCATCTTCCGCCCCTCAGTCCGCCGGCGCGGGGGAACCCCGCCGCCCGCGTCGTGGATCGGTACCCCCCATATCGTTGCAGATCCGACGTGACGCAGCGCACCGACCTGCGGTGTTCACCGGACGTGCACCACGTCGCCGGCGTTCACCGCGACGTCCCCGCGCGGCCCCTCGACCACCAGCCGGCCCGACCCGTCGACGTCCCGCGCCGTCCCCTCCAGCGTCTGCTCCGCCGGCAGCTCCACCCGGACGCGGCGGCCGAGCGTCGCGCACAGGTCCTTGTAGGCGGTGCGGAGCCCGCTGGACTCCGGGTCGCCGCCCAGCATCGTCCACTCGCCGTACCACGTCCGCATCTCGCGCAGGATCGCGCGCAGCAGCGGCGCCCGGTCGGTGAGCGGCGCGCCCTCGATCGCCAGGGACGTCGCGGTCGGCACCGGCAGCTCCTCCGCGCGCAGCCCCACGTTCAGCCCGACGCCGACGATCAGCGCGCCGTCGACCTTCTCGGCCAGGATCCCGGCGAGCTTGCGGTCCCCGACCAGCAGGTCGTTCGGCCACTTCAGCCGGGCGTCCACCGTCGCGTCGCCGTCGGCGCCGCCGAAGAACCGGTCCCCCGACTCGGCGAACGCGGTCATCCGGCGGACCGCCGTGGCGACCGCGACGCCCGTCAGCAGCGGCAGCCAGCCGAGCAGCGGCACCGGCACGTCCGGCCGCAGCAGCAGGGAGAACATCAGCCCCGAGCGCGGCGGCGCCGTCCAGGACCGGCCGAGCCGCCCGCGGCCCGCCGTCTGCAGCTCGGTCACCAGCACGGTCCCCTCCGGCGCCCCCTCCCGGGCCCGGACGGCGAGGTCGGCGTTCGTCGACCCGGTCTCCGGCACGACGCGCACCTCCCGCCACAGCCCGCCCTCGTGGACGAGCGCGCGCCGCAGCGCCGCCTCGTGCAGCGGCGGGCGGTCGAGGTTCCCATAAGACGATTCGCTCACCCGTCCATCCAACCTCACGCGTGCCCCGATCTCCCGCACTCCCCGCCCTCCCCGGGCGGTGCGGGCACGGCTAGGGTCGCCCCCATGGATGGTGTGACGCTGCGGCGCGACGGGCACGTCGCGGAGATCGTGCTGGACCGGCCCGAGGCCCTCAACGCCCTGTCGACGGCGATGGCGCGGCGGCTGGCCGGGGTGTGCCGCGAGGTCGCCGACGATGCGTCCGTGCGGGCCGTGGTGCTGAGCGCGGCGGGCGAGAAGGCGTTCTGCGTCGGCGCGGACCTCAAGGAGCGCAACGCGATGTCCGACGAGGACCTCCTCGCGCAGCGGCCCGTCTTCCGCGCGGCGTTCGGCGGCGTCCTGAACCTCCCGCAGCCGGTGATCGCGGCGGTGCGCGGCTACGCGCTGGGCGGCGGCTGCGAGTTCGCGCTGTCCGCCGACCTGGTCGTGGCGGACGAGTCGGCGGTGTTCGGGCTGCCCGAGGTGGGCGTCGGCCTCGTCCCCGGCGGCGGCGGAACGCAGCTGGCGCTGCGCAAGCTCGGCCCCGGCCGGGCCGCCGACCTGGTGTTCACGGGCCGCCGACTCGGCATCGAGGAGGCCCTGGAGTACGGTCTCGCCGACCGGAAGGTGCCCGCCGGGACGGTCCGCGAGGAGGCGCTCGGCATCGCCGAGGTGATCGCGAGGAACTCCCCCACGGCCGTCCGCGCCGCCAAGCGCGCCATGCGCCTCGGCGCCGGCGTCTCCCTGGAGGCGGGCCTCGACCTGGAGGACAACGCCTGGCGCACCGTCGCGTTCTCCGCCGACCGCCGCGAGGGCATCGCGGCGTTCAACGAGAAGCGCAAGCCCGCCTGGCCGTCCTGATCGGGTCTCAGGCGGCACGGACGAAGCGCGCGGCGAGCAGGGCGGCCGCGGCGAAGCCGGCGGCGGCGATGATCACGCCCGTGTGCGCGCCGGAGACGATGCCGGCGGCGGCGAGCGTGCCGAAGACCGCCACGCCGACGGCGCTTCCGGCCTGCCGGGCGGTGTTGAAGACGGCGGACGCGACGCCGCCGTTGCCCTCGGGGACGGCCCGCATGACGGCGGCGGTCGCGGCGGGCATCGTGAAGGCCGTGCCGAATCCGACCGCGGCCATCGGGACGATCAGCACCGGGTAGGGCGTGCCGGTACCGGCGGCGAGCCAGCCGAGCAGCCCGGCCGCGCCCGCCGCGAGCCCGGCGACCATGGGGAACCGGGGCCCGGTGCGCGCGGTCACGCGCCCGGCGAGCGCGGAGGACACCGCGACGACGCCCATCGCGGGCAGCAGCGCGAGCCCGGTGCGCAGCGCGCTGTAGTGGTGGACGCGCTGGAAGTACAGGGGGGCGGCGAACAGCCAGCCGTAGAACCCGAGGTTGAGCAGGACGCCGATCGCGGCGGACGCGGAGAACTCGGCCGCCCGGAACAGCCGCAGCGGCAGCATCGGCGCCCGGGACCGCCGCTCCAGCAGCAGGAACGCGGCCAGGGCGAGGACGGACACCGCGAACGCGCCGAGGACGAGCGGATGCGTCCATCCGGCGGTCCCGGCCTCGTTGAGCCCGGCGGCCAGGCCGGTGAGGCTCAGCGCCCCCGCCGCCTGGGCCGGCACGTCCAGGCCGGCGCTGCGACCGGAAGCCGGCGGCGGGGACGGGACGTACCGCAGCGCCAGCGCCAGGGCGGCGAGTCCGATGGGCAGGTTGACGAGGAAGACGCTCCGCCAGCCGAACGCGCCGGTGAGGACGCCGCCCAGGACGGGACCGGCCCCGGCGGCGATGCCGGAGACCATCCCCCACACGCCGAACGCGCGGGCCCGCGCGGCGCCGCCGGTGTAGGCGGCCTGCAGCAGGGCGAGGGAGGCGGGCACCATGAGCGCGGCGCCCGCGCCCTGGACGAGCCGGGCCGCGATGAGGACGGCCGGTGTCGGCGCGGCCCCGCAGGCACCCGATGCGAGCGTGAAGACCACGACCCCGGCGGCGAACACGTGCCGCCCGCCGAGCCGGTCGCCGAGCCCGCCGCAGAACAGCAGCAGCCCGGCGAACGCGAGGGTGTAGCCGTCCACGACCCATTGGAGGGCGGTGACGCCGCCGTGGAGCGCGGTGCCGATCGACGGCACGGCGACGGTGACCACGGTGACGTCCAGGATGACCATGAAGTACCCGAGGCAGAGGGCCGTGAGGGGAAGCCGCGAGGCCCGGTCCTCGGCGGGCGGTGCGCTGGTGGGAGCGGTCTTCGGAGCCATGCCGTCAACGTAACGACGATTCGGTACGGCGCTCGCCGAAACGTTCTCGACACCGGCGCCGTACGATCGGAGGCATGGACACCGGCAGAGGGACCGAGACGGACATCGCGGGCGTCGCCGCCGCGATCGGCGACCCGTCCCGCGCGAAGGTGCTGCTGGCGCTGGCGGGCGGCGCCGCGCTCCCGGCCAGCGCGCTGGCCGCCGAGGCGGGCGTCTCGAACTCCACCATCAGCGGCCACCTGGCCAGGCTCCGCGAGGCCAAGCTGCTGACCGCCGAACTGGACGGCCGGCACCGCTACTACCGGCTGGCCACCCCGGAGGTCGCGGCGGCGCTGGAGCAGCTCGCGCGCATCGCCCAGCCGCTACCCGTCCGGTCGCTGCGCGACGACAGCCGCGCGCAGGCCCTGCTGCGGGCGCGCCTGTGCTACGACCACCTCGCGGGGCGGCTCGGCGTGACGCTGATGGCCGCGCTGCTGGACCGGGGCGTCCTGGACTGCGAGTCCCCCGAGCCCGGCGCGGCGCCGGACGCGCGGGCCGTCTACCGGCTCACCGACGGCGGGCGCGCCGAACTGGCCGCCTTCGGCGTCGACACCGAGAGGCTGCCGCGCCGCCGCTCGACGGTGCGCTACTGCGTCGACTGGGGCGAGAAGCGGCACCATCTCGCGGGCCCGCTCGGCGCCGCGGTCACCGGCCGCATGTTCGACCTCGGCTGGCTGCGCAAGGGCCGCGCCCGCCGCGTCGTCCACCTCACCGACGCGGGCGAGCAGGGCCTGCGCGAGACGTTCGGCGTCCCCGCCGACCGCCTGTCAGGCTAGCGATTTGGCCATGTGGACGACGTTGCGCCCCTTGAGGACCTCGCGGCCGGTCTCGCGGTAGCCGAGGCGCCCGTAGCGGGCGATGTTGCCGGTCATCCGCTCGTTGGTGATCAGGCGCAGGCGGGGCAGGCCGAGGTCGCGGGCGCGGGTCTCGGCGAACGCGAGCAGGCGCGTGCCGACGCCGGTGCCGTGGAGTGCCGGGTCCACGGCGACGTTGTCGACGAGGAGGACGCCGTCCTCGGGGATGAGGACGATCAGGCCGTCCGGGCCGGGGCCGGTCACGAACACGTGCCCGGCCCCGATCAGCGCGGCGTAGTCGTCGTCCATGGGCATCGGACGGACGCCGATGATCTCCGCCCAGGGCGCGTAGGCGGCCTGGACGATCTCCTCCACGCGCGGGCGGTCGCCGGCCGCCGCGGGCCTGACCTCCGCCATCAGCCGGTGTTCTGGAGGCCGGCGGCGACGCCGTTGACCGACAGCAGGAGCAGCGCCTCGAGGTGGTCGCGCTCCTCCTCGTCGGTGACGTCCCCGGCGCGCAGGGCGGTGAGGGCGCGGAGCTGGAGGTGCGAGAGCGCGTCCACGTACGGGTTGCGCAGCTCGACGGCGCGGGACAGGACGCGCCGGTTCTCCAGCAGCCGCTCGTGGCCGGTGACCGCGAGGACGAGCCGCCGGGTGCGGTCGTACTCGGCGAGGACGGACTCGGACAGTTCGGGCCGCCCGCCGAGGGCCAGGTAGCGCTCGGCGATCGCCCGGTCGGACTTGGCGAGGCTCATCTCGGCGTTGTCGAGCAGCGTGTTGAACAGCGGCCACGCCTCGTACGCCTCGCGGAGCTCGCCGAGGTCGCGGCCGTCGCCGGAGACGGCGGCGAGGCCGCTGCCGAGCCCGTACCAGCCGGGCAGGTTGACGCGGGTCTGCGTCCAGGCGAACACCCAGGGGATGGCGCGCAGGTCCTCCAGGCCGCGGGCGGCCTTGCGGCGGGCCGGGCGGGACCCGATGCGCAGCTCGGCGATCTCCTCCAGCGGGCTGACGCGGGCGAACCAGGCGGCGAAGCCGTCGGTCTCGATCAGCGACCGGAACGCGTCCTTGGCGGCCTCGCCGATCTTGTCGGCGAGCGGCCGGAACCGGGCGGCGGCCGCGCGGGCGCGCTCCTGGACGGCGTCGGTCGAGGCCAGCAGCACCGCGCTGGTGACCTGCTCGACGTGCCGCTCGGCGATCTCGGTGCGGCCGTACCGGGCGAAGATCACCTCGCCCTGCTCGGTGACCTTGAAGCGGCCCGCGACGGACCCGGGGGCCTGCGCCAGGATCGCCCGGTTGGCGGGGCCGCCGCCGCGGCCGAGGGATCCGCCGCGGCCGTGGAACAGCGTCAGCGTGATGTCGTTGCGGGCCGCCCACGCGGCGAGGGCCTCCTGCGTGTCGTACAGGCGCAGGGTGGCGCTGGCCGGGCCGAGCTGCTTGGCGGAGTCGGAGTAGCCGAGCATGACCTCCATGCGGCGGCCGGTGTCGTCCAGCCGGCGCCGGACGGCCGGGATCTCCAGCATCCCCTCCAGCACGGCCGGGGCGCGCTCCAGGTCCTCGCCGGTCTCGAACAGCGGGATGACGTCGAGGACGGGCGCGCCGTCGCCGAGGGAGGCGGCCAACTCGTGGACGTTGGCCATGTCCTCGGCGGACCGAGTGAACGACACGATGTAGCGGTGGCAGGCGCGGATTCCGAAGCGCTTCTGGATCCACGCGACGACGCGGAGGGTCTCGAGGATCTCCTCGGTCATCTCCGAAAGCTCGCCGCCCGCCCGGATTTCGGCGAGGGCCTTCTCGTGCAGCTCGGAGTGCTGGCGGATCTCCAGTTCGGCGAGGTGGAAGCCGAACGTCTCGACCTGCCAGATCAGCTGCTGGACCCGCCCGTACGCCTGCCGGGCGGCCCCGGCGGCGGCCAGCGACTCCTGGACGGTCCGCAGGTCGGCGAGCAGCTCGTCCGGGGACGCGTAGGCGAGGTCGGCGTCGCGTTCCCGGGTCGCGGCGATCCGGTTCGCGGCGTACAGCAGGAACTGGCGGTGCGGCTCCCCCGGCGACCGCTTGGCGCCCTCGGCGAGCCGGGACGGGTGCGCCGTGCGGGCGGCGGCGAGCGCGTTGCGCAGCCCCGCCGAGGCGGGCGTCGTGGACTCGTGGACGGTCAGCTCCCGGCCGATCCGCGCGCACGCGATCTCCAGCGCGCGCAGCACGTGGTCGGCCTGGATCATGATCGCGTCGCGGGTGACCTGCGCGGTCACGAAGGGGTTGCCGTCCCGGTCGCCGCCGATCCAGCTGCCGAACCGCAGGTACGGGCGGGCCTTCGGCGGCCGGGTGCCGGTGCCGTCGCCGTCCAGGGCGCGGTCGAGCGCCCGGTAGACGTGCGGGACGACCCGGAAGATCGTCTCGTCGAACGCGGCCATCGCGGTGCGGACCTCGTCGAGCGGGTCCATCTGGGCGCCGCGGCGCAGCGCCGTCCGCCACAGCAGGTCGATCTCCTCGCGGAGCCGCCGCTCGGTCTCCTCCCGCTCGCTCGCGCCCTGCCCGGCGTTCAGCGCGGTCAGCAGGTCGCTGATCCGCTGGATCGCGGTGACCACGGCGCGCCGGCGGGCCTCGGTCGGGTGCGCGGTGAAGACCGGCCGGAACTCCAGGCCGTCGATCACCTCGGCGAGCCGGTCGCCGCCCGCCGCACGGATCTCCTCGACGGCCGCCGCCACCGAGCCGGGAACGGTCCCGCCGGCGTCGCGCTCGCGGAGCGTCCGGATCCGGTGGTGCTCCTCGGCGAGGTTCGTCAGGTGGAAGTACACGGTGAACGCGCGGGCGACCTGCTCGGCGCGCTCCAGCGTCCAGCCGTCGACGATCGCGGCGACCTCGTCCGCGGACGTCTCGCCGCGCCGGGCCGCGATCACCGCGTGGCGCAGCCGCTCGACGTCGTCCAGCAGCCCCTGGCCGCCGTACTCCACGAGCCCGTCGCCGAGCATCGCGCCGAGGAGGCGGACGTCGCGGCGCAGCGGTTCGGGCATGTCCTGCCGGAGGATGTCTCGCGTCTTCGTAGCCACGCGCCCAAGCGTAACGAGCACCGGTCCGGCCCCGTTCATCCCGGTCAGCGGGCCCCGGCCGCAAGGCCCGGGTCAGCGTGCGGTTACCCTGGCCCGCATGGCGATGGAAGCCCCTGAACCCGCGGTCGAGTACGACATCCACACGACGGCGGGAAAGATCGCGGACCTGGAACGACGCCGCTACGAGGCGGTGCACGCCGGCTCGGCGCGCGCCGTCGAGAAGCAGCACGCCAAGGGCAAGATGACGGCCCGGGAGCGGATCGACGCGCTGCTCGACCCCGGCTCGTTCGTCGAGTTCGACGAGATGGCGCGGCACCGGTCCACCAACTTCGGGATGGAGAAGAGCCGCCCCTACGGCGACGGCGTCGTCACCGGATACGGCACGGTCGACGGCCGGCCGGTGGCGGTCTTCAGCCAGGACTTCACCGTCTCCGGCGGATCCCTCGGCGAGGTGTTCGGCGAGAAGATCGTCAAGGTGATGGACCACGCGCTGAAGACCGGCTGCCCGATGATCGGGATCAACGACTCCGGCGGCGCGCGGATCCAGGAGGGCGTGGTCGCGCTCGGCCTGTACGCCGAGATCTTCAAGCGGAACGTGCACGCCTCCGGCGTGATCCCACAGATCTCGCTGGTGCTCGGGCCCTGCGCGGGCGGCGCGGTGTACTCCCCGGCGATCACCGACTTCATCGTCATGGCCGACCAGACCTCGCACATGTTCATCACCGGGCCGGACGTCATCAAGACGGTCACCGGCGAAGAGGTGACCATGGAGGAGCTCGGCGGGGCGCACTCGCACAACTCCAAGTCCGGCGTGGCGCACTACAAGGCGTCCGACGAGGAGGACGCCTTCGAGTACGTCAAGGCGCTGCTGTCCTACCTGCCGTCCAACAACCTCGCGGACGCGCCCGCGTTCGCCGTGCCGGTCGACCCGTCGGAGGTGGACGAGGAGCTCGACACCCTCATCCCCGACTCGCCGAACCAGCCGTACGACATGCACACCGCGATCGAGCACGTGCTCGACGACGGCGAGTTCCTGGAGGTCCAGGAGCTGTTCGCGCCGAACATCATCTGCGGGTTCGGCCGCGTCGAGGGCCACTCGGTCGGCATCGTCGCGAACCAGCCGATGCAGTTCGCCGGGACGCTCGACATCGACGCCTCCGAGAAGGCCGCCCGGTTCGTCCGGACCTGCGACGCGTTCAACATCCCCGTGCTGACCTTCGTGGACGTCCCCGGCTTCCTGCCCGGCACCGACCAGGAGTGGAACGGGATCATCCGGCGCGGCGCCAAGCTGCTGTACGCCTACGCCGAGGCCACCGTCCCGCTCGTCACCGTGATCACCCGGAAGGCGTACGGCGGCGCGTACGACGTCATGGGGTCCAAGCACCTCGGCGCCGACATCAACCTGGCGTGGCCGACCGCGCAGATCGCGGTGATGGGCGCGCAGGGCGCGGTGAACATCCTGTACCGGCGCGAGCTGGCCGCCGCGGACGAGCCCGACACCCGCCGCGCCGAGCTGATCACCGAGTACGAGGACACCCTCGCCAACCCCTACGTCGCCGCCGACCGCGGCTACGTCGACGCGGTGATCAAGCCGTCGGAGACGCGCGGGCAGGTCGTCAAGGCGCTGCGGGCGCTGCGCGAGAAGCGCAAGACGCTGCCGCCGAAGAAGCACGGCAACATCCCGCTCTGAGCACCGAGACGGACGCCGTGCCGGGGCCGGACCGCCGCGTCCGGCCCCGGCCGCCGAGGAGAACCCGTGACCGCTGAAGACAAGCCGTTCCTGCAGGTGGTGCGGGGCGACCCGTCCCCCGAGGAGATCGCCGCGCTGGTCGCCGTGCTGACCGCGCGGGCCCGCGCCGCCGCCGCGGCCCGCGCCGGCGGCGAGCCCCGGACGTCCCGGTGGGCGGACCGGTCCCGGCTCGTCCGCACTCCCGTGTCCGGCGGGTTGCCGCCGCGCGGCCCGAGCGCGTGGCGGGCGAGCGGCCTGCCGCGCTGACCGCGTCCGCCCGCCGCGGATCCCGGCACTTGCGCGGAGACCGCCGTCCCGCACGCGGGACGGCGGCGACGCGCCCGGGTCGCGTCCGATGTCACGCCGTATGGGGGGTGTTGATGCCCCGGCGGGGAATGGGATCGGGCGACACGTAACCGTGGTTCGCGCCCAGCGGAGCTCTCCGCACGAATAAGGTGGAAGGCCATGGCCACCTCGGAGTTCGTCCCACAGCCCGCGCGCTACGCCATCTTCGTCGACGCGGGGTACCTTTACGCGGCCTCCGGGGCCCTGCTGCTCGGCTGCGGCTCCCGGCGCGAGTACCGGGTCGCCGCCGAACAGCTGATCAAGTCGCTGACCAGCCACGCCGACGACCAGTTGCTGGGCGAGCTGCTGCGCGTCTACTGGTTCGACGCGGCGCCCAAGAAGCAGCCCACGGTCGACCAGCGCGTGATCGCCAACCTGCCGCTGGTGAAGCTGCGGCTGGGCAACCTGAACGCGCAGGGCCAGCAGAAGGGCGTGGACGCGCAGTTGCGCGCCGACCTCGAGGCGCTCGCCCGGCACCGCGCGATCACCGACGCCGTCCTCCTGGCCGGCGACGAGGACATGCTGCCCGCCGTCGAGGCCGCGCAGCGCTACGGCGTCCGCGTGCACCTGTGGGGGGTCGAGCCCACGCACGGCTCCAACCAGGCCGAATGGCTGGTGTGGGAGTCCGACCGGGTCGAGGTGCTGTCCGCCGACTTCCTGCGCCCCTACTTCACCAAGGCCAAGGTGCTGCCGGTGCCCGCACCCGGCACCGCCGCCGCCGTCCGCGACGCGGCCGCCGCCGCGCAGCGCACCTCCCCCGTGCCGTCACCGTCGCAGGTGTTCGCCGGACGCCCCCCGGCGGTCAAGCCGGCGCCGGCCGCGGCCGTCCGCGCCGCCGTGCCCGTCCCGGGCGGCACCCCGGTGACCCCGGCGACCGTGGCCGCCTCGATGAACTCCGCGTCCACCGCCCAGTCCGACGGCCGGCTCGGGCCCGACCGCGACCACATGCTGGAGATCGGCGAGCACGTCGCCCAGAAGTGGATCTTCGAGCGGGGCCGGGACAACATCCGCGACCTGCTCCCCGGCCCGATCCTGCCGCCGGTCATCGACAAGGAGCTGCTGATCGAGGCCGAGAAGGAGCTCGGCGGCTCCCTGCGCCCCTACCAGGAGGCCCGCACCTGGCTGCGGGACGGCTTCTGGGAGCGCGTCTACCGCGAGTTCGGCATCGGCTTCGGCAAGTCCGACTAGGCGACGCGCCACCCGCCGGGACCGTGCCGCGCGACGTACCCGCGCGGGGACGCCTGCCCTCCCAAGATCACCGCCATGGCCCCCGGCCCCCCTCCGCTCCCCGTCGCGTTCGGGACATGGACACGTTTGGTAATTATTCGGGCGCACAGTGTTGCGGGCGGGGTACAGTCGGCCGCCGTGATGGGAGGAGGCCGTGCCATGGGACGTCGCCGGGCGGTGTGCGGCGCGCTCGCTTCGCTCATCGCGGCCGCGACGGTCTCGGGGTGCGGGTCGCCCGTGGCGTTCTACCGGCCCGGTGAGGGCGGGGCGGGCGAGCCGGTGGTGGGGCTCGGCGGGGCCTCGCCCTACCTGCGGCCCGCGCCCGCGCGGCCCAAGGCGGAGGATCCGCCGGGGGCGGTGCCGGTCGCGCCCGCGGGCGGACGGGTGTACGCGGCGACCGGGCCCGGCATGATCGCGCCGGCGGCGCGGGACATGCCGGCGCGGCTGTACGTCGCGAGCGGGCACGGCATCGAGGTGATCGATCCGCTGACGATGCGGCCGGCCGGCCGGTTCGGCGCCGGGGCGGTGGCGTCGCGGGTCGTCCCGTCGTGGGACATGCGGAAGCTGTGGGTCGCCGACACCGTGCACGACGTGCTGGTCCCCGTGGGCGCGCGGTCGGGCGGACGGGGACGCCCGGTGCGGGTCGCCGACCCCTCCGGTCTGTACTTCACGCCGGACGGGCGGACGGCGCTGGTCGCGGCGGGGCGGCCGCGGCGGATCGAGATCCGCGACCCGCTGACCATGCGGCCGAGGGCGGCGGTGCCGCTGCCGTGCGCCGCGGCGGACGGCGACTTCACGCTCGGCGGTGGATACCTGGTGATGAGCTGCACGTCGGCGGGGGCGCTGGTGCGGCTGGACGTCGGGGGCCGGCGGGTCGCGGGCACGGTCCGGCTGCCGGCCGGGGCGCGGCCCGGCGACCTGCGGCTGTCCCCGGACGGCGGCACGTTCTTCGTCGCGGACGCGGCGCGCGGCGGGGTCTGGGCCGTGGACGCGCGGACGTTCGCGCCGCGGGGGTTCGTCCGGACGGCGCCGGGCGCGCGGGGCCTGGCGATCAGCCGGGACGCGCGGCGGCTGTTCGTGTCGGGCGGTGGGACCCTGGCCGCCGTGGACTTCCGGGCCCGCCGCGTCACCGCGCGGTGGCCGCTGCCCGGCGGCGGGAACGCGGTCCCGGGCGGCGTGTCGTCGGACGGCCGGGCGCTGTGGCTGGCCGACGCGGACGGGCTCGTCTACGCGGTGTCGACCAGGACGGGCCGGGTGCTGCGGCACGCGCGGGTCGAGGGGCGCCCGGCGGGGCTGTGCGTCCACCCGCAGCCGGGCCGGTTCGCGCTGGGCGGCACCGGCCTGTACCGGTGACCGTCAGGCCCTGCACCGGTGACCGCTAGGCGGAGCCCACCCGGTGCCATTCGGGGAGCAGCTCCTCCACCAGCGCCTCCGTCTCGGGCTGGAGCTGGTCGATCATCGGGTCGTGGCCGATGCGGCCGCGCAGCTCGTCCACCGCGACCTTGACCTGCGCCTGGTCGCCGGTCGCGTGGGTCGCGCGGAGCAGGTCGCGCCACAGGCCCTCGTCCTCGGGCGCGAGCCGCAGCCCGGCGCGGGCGGCGGCGACCGCGCCGCGCGCGTCGCCCTCGTCCAGCCGCAGCACGGCGAGCCGGTGCGCGACGTCGACGACCCGCGCGGTGGCCTCGTACTCCAGGTCGTGCGCGGCGAGCCAGGCGTACCGGCCGCGCGGGCGCCCGGCGAGCAGCGGGCCCCGCACGAGGTCGAGCGCGTACGCCATGTAGGCCATCTCCGACGCGGGTTCGGCGGCCGACCGCCACACCAGCCACCGGAACACCGCGAGGTCGACGCGGACCTCCGAACCGAGCCTGATCCGGCCGCGCTCGTCGTAGTACAGGTTCGGGCGGCCCCGGGCGTCGCGGCCCAGCCAGTCCGACACGCGGGCCACGCACGCGTCGCGGACCCCGGCGGTGACGCCGCGCGGCCAGATCGCGCCGGACAGCACCGTCGGATGCACGCCGTTCGGGTGCGCCGCCAGGTAGACGAGCACCTCGGTGCACAGCTCGCGGCGGCTCTCGTCCATCGGGCCGGGCGCCTCGACCTCGATCGGGCCGAGCAGCCGGACGTCCACCGAGGACTGCTGCGCGGACGGCGGCTGCGGGCCGTCCGCCATGTCCGGCAGCGGCACCGACTCGGCCCGGCCGGCCATCCGGAACAGCTCGAACACGGCGCGGTACTGCTCGTCGCGGACGAGCTGGGCGTCCACCTCGAAGCCGAGGACGCCGGCGTGCAGCCGGCCCCGCTCGTCGACGTCCCAGGTCCAGGTGGCGCCCTGCACGTCGCCGGGGACGAGGTAGCCGGCGGCCATCCGGGTGCCGGTGCGGGCGAGCGCGACGAGCCGGTCGGCCTCCTGCTCGGTCGGCGGGTCCGCCATGACCAGGTAGTGCGGCATCCACGCCTCGCCGAACACGCCGCGGCACCGGCCGGTGAGCACCGAGTCGACGCCGGACGCGGCGAGCGCCTGCCGCACCTCCTCGCTGCGCCCCTCCAGCTCGGGCAGCGCGTCCGCGAGGTTCGGCACGGACCGGATCCGGTCCGGGGCGATCCGCCCGAGGCCCTCGCCGAACTCGCCGCCGAACCCGACGAGCGTGATCCGCATGTGGTCCGACCACCGGTTCGTCGCCAGCTCCATCGCGATCGCGGCGAGCGCGGCGCGCCGGTCGGCGTCCGGGCCGCGCAGCGCGACGAGCCCGTGCGCCGCCTCCAGGTCGACGAGGATCCGGCCGCTGTCGTTGGTGCCGATGGACACCAGGCCCGGGTAGGGGGCGAGGACGTCGGCGAGGTCGGACGCCTCCAGCCCGGCCGCCGCGTCGGCGCGCAGCCGCCACACCTGGCCGTCGTCGAACGCCTGCCAGGGCGCCGGCGGGTTGCGGTCGGCGGGCGCGATCCACAGGTCGATGCTGCCCTGCCCGCTCTCCGACCGCCCCAGGTGCACCCCGTAGACGGTCGGGAGCGCGCGGCCCCCGGCGGCCATCGACTTCGACAGGTGCCGCAGCCCGAGGTCCAGGAGGCGCGCGCCGTCGGCGTCGGCGCCGAACCGCAGCGCCCGCTCCGCCTCCGCCGCCGCGCCCTCCGGCCGGACGATCATGTGGCCGAACGCGCGGTTCCACATCTGCGTGCGGCGGCGCCGGCCGAGCACGCCGAGCAGCCCGGCGGCCAGCAGCGACGCCGCGGCGAGCCCCTGCGGCCACGTCAGCTCGAACTTCGGGCCGGGCTCTTCGTAGGCGGTCCTGGTGTGGCCGGGGAGGCTCGCCCCGCCGCTCCCGGCGCCGCCGCCCATCTCGCCGGACGGCCCGTCCGTGGCGCCGCCGCCGTGCGCGGGCGGGTGCGAGGGCGCCCCGGCCTGATGGGACGGCGCGGGCACGTGCGATGGCGCGGGCGCATGGGACGGCGCGGGCGCATGTGACGGCGCGGGTGTGTGCGCGGGGGCGGGTGCGTGCGACGGCGCGGGCGCCTGCGTGTGCGTCGGCTGCGGCGCCGGGGTGTGGGCCGGCGCCGGAGTCTGCGACGGCTGCGGCGCCGGAGTCGCCGGCGCGGACGGCTGCGGAGCCGGCTTCTGCGGCGCGGGCGTCGAGGGCGCGGGCTCCTGCGGGTGCTGCTCATGGTCGGGCACGGCGTGCCCGTACCGGTAGTAGTCGTGCAGGTCCTGGACGGGTACGGACTCCGCGTGCTTGGCGTCCGCCGGCATCTCCAGGATCCAGCCGGGGCGGATCAGGCTCGCGATGGTGAGGCGCGTCCCGTCCGGCTGCACGTGCCCCTTGTTGAGGTCGTAGACCTCCTTGTAGCGGCGCCCTTCGCCGAGGCACTTCTCGGCGATCTCCCAGAGGCTCTCGTGGTGGCGGCCCTCCGGCGGATGCACCCGGTAGATCTTGGTGGTGACCGGTGTCTCGGCGAGGGACTCGGTGCGGGTGTCGACGGGCGGGGACGCCGCCTCGGCGGGCCGCCGGTCCGGCGCGTCCGGGGCCCGGTGGTACTCCTGCGCCTGTGCGTGCGCGGGACGCTGCGCCAGCCCCCCGGAGAACGCCGGCGCGATCACCGACGCGGCGGTGAACAGCAGCAGCGCGGCGACCACCAGCCGGTGCACCAGCGACTGCGTGCCGCCGGCGAGCGGCACCCGCGCGGGCACGCCGACGCCGCGCACCCCCGCGTACACCTCGACGATCACGCACACGGCGAGCTGGATCCAGGCGAGCCAGACCAGCACGACGAGGATGCCGATGAGGGAGCCGGGCCCGACCTCGCGGGTGAGGTCGGACGCGGCGGGCAGGTGCGACGGGAGCGGCGATCCGAAGAACGTCAGCAGCGCGTACGGGACCCCGGCGAGCAGCGCCGCCAGCGCGGCGAGCGCGCCGATGCCGGCGAGGACGTCCCCGGCCCCCCGGCGCCTGCCGTGGAGCGGTCCGCGCGCCCGTGCCGAGGGCCGCTGCCCGTGCCGCGTCACCATCGCGCCCCCACCGTTCTCCGGTCCTCGGACGTCGCACCAATGGTAAAGCCGTTTTCGCTGGGCCTCACGGGCCGTTTCCTCCGGTGACGGGGTGGGCGGTCTCGGTGGAGGACAGGGTGAACGAGCCGAACCCGGGGACGATCCCGAGGATCTGCGGTTTCACCGTGATCTCGACGCTGACCGTCACCTGCTGCTGGTCGGCGTCGCAGCGCGACGCGGTGATCTGCGTGCCGAACGAGCCGAGCAGGTCGCACGCCGTGGCGCGGGCCCGGCCCGGGTCGAGGACGGGCTCGCCGGTGGCGCGGAGCGCGTCGGTGTCGATCTCGTCGGCGCCGGCGCGGGCGGCCTGCTCGGCCATGTCGGCGGCGCGCTGCCGGGCGTGGATCGCCAGGCCGCCGTCGACCAGCAGGCCCGCCAGCATCAGCACGACCGGCGTGAACAGGACGGTGTACATCGCGACCGTGCCGCGGTCGTCCCGCATCCGGACGCGCCGCGACAGGCGGCGCAGGAGCCGTCTCATCGGCCGTCCTCCGGTTCCGCCGGCGCGCCCTCGTCGCCCCGGAAGGTGAAGGTGTCGATCGGCGCCACCGACCGGCCCTGCAGCTGCTTGGTGCCGGGCAGGCCGATGAACGCCAGGTCGGACAGGTCCACGTCGCAGAGGATCGTCACCTCGACGCGCCCGCCGGGCTCGAAATGCGAGACGTTCGTCCGGACGGTCGGCCCGCCGGAGCACCACCGCGAGTCGCGCAGGCCGGCGGTGGCGGTCTCCTCCGCGAGCCGCTGCGCGGACCGGGAGTCGCGGGCGATGGACGCGGCGCGCACCGCGTCGCGGGCCGCGCCGTCCACCTGGCTCTGCGCGTCCACCATCCGCCCGGCCCCGGCGAGGAACAGCAGGAACGCCACGAACAGCGGCGTGACCAGCACCAGCTCCAGCGACATCGAGCCCCGGTCCGCGTCCCGGTGCCGCCACTTCACCGGCCCGCCCCCCGCTGGCAGGCGAGGCCCGCGCCGACGTCCGGGCGGAAGCACTCGATCGGGCCCTGCGACCGCTGCGACACGTGGAAGGTCAGGAACGGGATGACCTGCACGGCGTCGCCGCTGACCTCGACCCAGCGTTCGTCGTCGGCCTCGCCGGTGTCGACGCGCAGGCCGCTGATCAGGTGCGGCCCGATGTGGTCGATGTCGCCGGTGGCCTTGGCCGCGGCCGCGTCCTGCCAGCCGCCGCCGACGGGCTCGGTCCGGGCGACGCGGGCGCCGGCCTGCGCGGCGGCCAGCGCGACCTGCCGGGCGTGGAACACCATCGTGAACTGGACGACGGCGAGCAGCACGAGGATGAGCACCGGCGTGAGCAGCGCCCATTCCATCGACGACGCGCCCCGGTCGGACCGGAGCCGCCGCCCGGCCGCCGCGAGCACCGCGGCCGTCCGCCGCCGCCACGGCCTGGGCACGGGTGCACGGGACCGCATGCCGGTCAGCCCGTGTTGATGCTGTTGGCCTTGTCCTGGACCTTCTTCTGGATGATCGCGCCGATGGTGATCGCGATCAGCGCGAGGATCGCGGTGATGATCGCCCATTCGATCGCGGACGCGCCCTTGGTGCGCTCCTCCTCGTCGCGCAGCCGCGCCAGCCGGGTGGCGAGCAGCGCGCGCAGATAGACCAGGGCCGGATCGTTGAGCGGGTTCATCGTGCCACCTCCAGGGGGACTGCGGGAACGGGCCGGCCGCGGTGCGGCGTCATGAGACGAGCACCCGCATCAGGGCCGGATAGGCCAGGAAGACCAGGAAGCCGGCGCACAGGAACAGCTGCGCGACGAGCATGGACTGGGACCGCTCGCCCGCCCTGCCCTCCAGCTCCGACAGCTCGCGGCTGCGCATGGAGGCGGCGCGGGCGGACAGCGACTTGCGGATCTGCGCGCCGTCGTCGGACACCAGCGCCAGCGCGCCGGCGAGGTCGCGCAGCTCGGCGATGTCGAGGTCGTCGCCGAGCCGGCCGAGCGCCTGCCAGGGCGTCTGGCCGGTGAGGCGGGCGTTGCCGAGCGCGTCGCGGAGCCGCCGCATCGCCGGGCCCTCCCCGACGTTCGAGGCGCTCATCAGCGCCTCCGGGACGCCGCGCCCGCCGGCGAGGTTCATCGAGACCAGGTCCAGGAACGCGCCGACGACGTGCCGGAAGTCCTGCCGGCGGGCCTGCGCCTCCTGCCGCAGCTGCATGTCGGGGAAGAAGAAGAACAGCGCCGCGAACAGCACGCAGATCCACACCGGGACCTGCACGGACGAGCCGAACCCGAGCAGCGCGAAGTAGGCGACGATCAGCGGGATGAACAACAGCGCGGCGGCGGGCAGCAGGAACTTGGACGCCAGGAACGCCTCCAGCGACCGCTCGGTGATGGCGAGGTCGGCGCGGATCGAGCGCATCTTCCAGCCGCGCGACGCGCAGAACTCGGCCAGCTCCCGGCCGAGCCGCGCGCGCATCCCGCCGAACCGGCCGGCCGGCGGGGCCGTCCCGGCCTGCGCGTCCTCGAGGTCGCGGCGGCGGGCGGCGTCGAGCGCGGCCATCCGCGCGGCGAGGCCGGGCCGCGCCGGGAACAGCGCCCGGACGAGCGCGTAAAGGCCGAGGCCGACGGCGGCGCCCGCGAGGATCGCACCGGTCACGCGTCACCGCCCGTCATGCCGGACCACCGCCGCCGGCGTCCATGGTGTGGCGGCCGCGCAGCGGCACGTCCTGGGTCGTGCCCGTCCTGCCGGGCTGGGCGGCGCGCCGGGCCTGCCAGGCCGCGACGGTGCTCGGCACCTCGCCGGGCACGCCGGGGCGCTCCTGCCGCGGCTCGCTGAGAAACCGTCCGGGCAGGTCGTACTTGGCGAGGCGGCGCAGCCACAGGAACGCCGCGCCGTACAGGGCGACGACGACGCACAGCACCAGCTGGCCGAGGAAGTCGTCGTAGGGCTGCACGTAGGAGTGGTTGAACACGGCGAGGGCGAGGGCCGTGCCGACCGAGACCCCGACGACGATCCGGACGCTGCGGCGGGTGGAGCGGCGGTCGGCCTCGACACGGCGCCGCATGTCGAGCTCGGCGCGCGCGGACGTCGCGAGCGCGGTCAGCATGTCGCGCAGGCCGGGCCCGCGCAGCTTGGCGTTCAGGATCAGCGCGGCGACGACGAGGTCGGCGGACGGGTCGTCGATGTCGTCGGCGAACCGGCGCAGCGCCTCCGGCATCGGGACGCGGGTGTGCAGCCGGTCGACCAGGTCGCGCAGCGGCTGCCGCAGGGCGGGCGCGGCGGCGCGCTGCGAGGCGGGGATGGCCTGTTCGAGGCCGACCGCGCCGGCGATGGTGTCGCGCAGCGACTCCGTCCAGGCGGCGAGGCCCTCCAGCCGCGCCATGCCCTTGCGCTCCTCGGCGGCGCCGCCGGCCAGGCCGTCCCAGGCGAGCACGAGCGCGCCCGTCCCGGCGGCGGCGATCGGCCAGCGGGTCACCACCAGCACGAGCGCCCCGGTGATGATCGCGAGGGCGGTGCGGGTGGTGAGGGTGCGGACCAGGTCCTCGCGGCTGCGCCCGCGCGCCGGCCGGCCGCGGTCGGGCAGGCCGCGGATCGCGACGCCCAGCAGCAGCAGCCCGCCGCCGGCGACGGCGCCGGCGACGATGGCGAGCAGCACGTCCGGGGAGTACATCACCCGCCTCCCGCGCGGTTCGCCCTGCACCCGGGAATCACCAGGCACCGCCGTGGGACGGGTCGTAGCCGTGCTCGGCCAGCTCGTCGACGCAGGCGATCGGCGCGGCCGGCACCGCGAACCCGCCGGGCCCGAGCGCGAACACCTCCGACGACAGCACCCGCCCGTCCACGCCGGTCACCTCGCGGACGCTCGCGACGTAGCGGCGCAGCCGCCCGCCGGAGGCGTAGTCGTTGCGCTTCTCGATGAACACCACGAAGTCGATCGCGCCCGCGATCAGCATGTGCGTGGCCTCGACGGGCAGCCGCTCCTCCGCCTGGATCGCGTAGGTGGAGATGCGGTTGAACACCTCCGCCGAGGAGTTGGCGTGGATGGTCGACAGCGACCCGTCGTTGCCCTGCGTCATCGCGTTCAGCATCGTGACGATCTCGTCGCCGAGCACCTCGCCGACGATCACCCGGGACGGGTTCATCCGCAGCGACCGGCGGACCAGCTCCGCCATCGAGATCGCGCCCTGCCCCTCGGAGTTCGGGAGGCGCTGCTCGAACGCCACGCAGTTCGGGTGCAGCTCGGGGAAGGCGTCCAGGCCGAGCTCCAGGGCCCGCTCGACGGTGATGAGCCGCTCGTTCGCCGGGATCTCGTTGGCGACGGCGCGCAGCAGCGTCGTCTTCCCCGCATTGGTCGCGCCCGCGATCATGATGTTCTTGCGGGCGAGGACGGCGGCGCGGAAGAACACCCCGATCTCCTGGCTGAAGGTGCCGTTGCCGATCAGGTCGGCGAGGAAGACCTTGCCGAGCCGGGCGCGCCGGATCGACACCGCCGGGCGCAGCGTCACGTCCATCACCGCCGACAGCCGCGACCCGTCCGGCAGCCGCAGGTCGAGCTGCGGGTTCGCGGTGTCGAACGGCCGCGACGACAGCCCGCTGTAGGCGGCGAGGATCTGGATCAGCTCGACCAGCTCCTCGTCGGACTCGGCGACCGGCTCGCCCATCACCTCCCGGCCGTCGGCGTAGCCGATGAACACCCGGTCGCAGCCGTTGACGTCGATGTTCTCGATCTCGGGGTCCTCGAGCAGCGGCTGGAGCCGGCCGACGCCGAACAGCGCGGCGTGCACGCCGGCGGCGAGCGCCTCCTCCTCTTCGGCGTTCGGCGGGCGCCGCCCCGAGGTGATCTCGCCGCGCGCGAACTCCTCCAGCACCTGGCCGATCAGCGCGCGGGCGAACTGCCGCTCGTCCTCCCCGGACATCGGCGGCAGCCCGTGCGCGGCGTCCATCCGGCGCTGCTGGGCGAGCCGGTCGCCGACCTCCTGGCGGAGCCGTTTGACGAGGACGTGGTCCACCTAGCGCCCCCGCTCCTCGTGCCGGCCGCCCGCCGGGACGTGGTCGGCGCGCGCGTCCGGCGCGGCGGCGGGACGCCCGTTCGGGACGGCGTGCGGCCCGGTCTCCCGCGGCCCGGGCGCGTCACCGGCCGGCGGCGGGGGCGGGGGCGGCGGAGCGGAGTCGGGGTATCCGGGCGCGCCGGCGGCGGCGGCGTCGAGCCGCGCGGTCAGGTCGCCGGCGACCTCGCGGGCCGACCGGATCAGCAGCGACCGGTCCAGCCGGCCGCCCCAGCGGCCCGACAGCAGGTCGGCGCCCTTCGGGTCGAGGGCGAGCCCGCCGAGCACCCGCACGTCGGGCGGCGGCGGCCCGGCCGGCGCGGCCGGGTCCGGGACCTGCCGGCCGCGCGCGCCGAGGATGATCCGGTCGACCTCGGCGATGGAGCCGCGGAAGTCGCGCGGGTCGGCGAGCACCAGCACCCCGATCGGCGGGCCGCCGCGCAGCTCCGCGCTCAGCGCCGCGACGCGCTCGCGCAGGTGCGCGACCTGCTCGAGGGTCGCCCGGGTGAGCAGGACGACCAGGTCGGCCTCGCGCAGCAGGCCGAGCTGCGGCGTGCCGGCGCCGAGCCGCCCGCAGTCGGCGATCACGTCGACCGGGGCGAGGCCGGCGAACGCGCGGCCGAGCGGCCCCCACAGCCACGTCATGGCCTGCGCCTGCTCGGCGTTGGTGGTCCCGACGAGGACGTCGAGGCCGCCGACGAGGCGCTGGCAGTGCTCGGCGACCTGGTCGGGGCGCAGCCCGCGGCGGGCGGTCGCGGCGAGGCTGAGCAGCCCGCGCGCGGGGTTCAGCATGCCGCCGTCGCCCTCGCCGCCGCCGGGGGCCGCGGCGGGCAGCCGGTACACCAGGTCGCCGCCCGCCTGGTCGCACTCGGCGACCAGCACCGGGCGCGGCCACACCGCGCCGAGCGCCACGGCCGCCGTCGTGACGCCCGGCGCCCCCTTGTCGGCCGCGAGCGCGATCAGTGCCACGGTCAGTTCCCGCCCGTGCCGGGGGTGCCGTTGCCGGCACCCGGCGTGCCCGTGCCCGTGCCCGTTCCCGTTCCCGTTCCCGTGCCGGAGCCCGTGCCGTCGCCGCCCGTGCCGGCGGGCGGCTGCGCGCCGCCGGAGGGCGCGGCGGACGGCTGCTGCCCGGGCGCCTTCGTCCCGTCCGGGATCAGCGCGATCGCGACCGTCCCGGCGGACGCGGCCTCGGTCACCTGCGCGGCATCGCCGGGCGCGACGGCGACGTCGACGTTCGTCTGGTCGGAGCGCAGCCGGCCGCCGCCGTCGCCCCCGACGTTGACCACGATGGCGTCGGCGGCGAGCACCGTCCCGGCGCGCGGCCCGCCCCCGCTGCCGTTGCCGACCGCGTACAGCGTCACCTTCTTGCCGCTCTCGACGCCGCCGGACGGCAGCTGGCCCGGCTTGAGCGCGAGGCCGACGACGAGCCGGCCCTTCGCCGCGTCGTCGGTCCGGCCGATCATGCCGTTGGTCAGCAGCGCGCCCTTCACCAGCGGGACGGACGCGTAGTAGCGGGACACGTTCAGCCGCTCGGACCAGTTGACGAACTGGACGCCGGTGTCGCCGATCTGCACCTCTTCGAGGGCGCTCTGCGGGATCCGCTGCCCGGCCGCGACCGGCTGCGCGATCCGGATCGCCGACACCCGCTGCCCGCTCGCCATCACCAGGTAGGCGCTGGCGAGCGCGCCGCCGAGGATCAGCAGCACCGCGAGGGCGGCCAGGGCCGGCTTGCGCTCGCGCGGGGAGACGGGCAGCCGCTGCCCGCCGGACGTGCCGAGCCCGGAGCGTCCGAGGCCGCCGCCCGCGCCCGGGCCGGAGGAGCCGCCGGACGAGCCGCCGGCGAGGGTCTGCCGATCAGCCTTCATCGCGCTGCGCACGTGCCCCTTCCCGCCCTCCAGCGGACCTCGCCTCAGGAGGTCTCCGCATCACCGGGCGATCCATGCTTGCGGTGCGGGCAAGGCCGCGTCAATGGATTCGGTGAGGGTAAGCGGGCCGTTCTCCGTCACTACCGTGGTGACCTGCGAATTCACCGGCCACTTCGGTACTTACCACGAGTCACATCCGTCACTACCGCATCCGCGCCGCCGTTATGGCGCGTTCCGGAAGCCGACGAGGCGGCCGAGCAGCGCCATGCTGTGGTCGAAGTAGGCGGCCCGTTCCTCGATCACGTTGGTGAATTGCCCGAACAATTCGAAGCTGACCGTCCCGTACAAACCGGCCCACGCGGTGAAGGCGCGCGCGATCACGTCCTCCGGCGCCTCCATGGGGAGCACGGCCCGCGCCCGCGCCATGTCCCTGGCCAGGGTCGGCGGCGCGGGCGGGCACGGGCCGGCGGGGTCGAGCGCGTCGGCGGCGTGCGCCTCCTCGACGATGCGCACGAAGACGACCGTGTCGCGCAGGGCGGCGGGGACGGTGTCCTGCGGCGCCTCGTAGCCGGGCACCGGTGATCCGTACAGCAGCGCGTACTCGTGCGGGTGCGCGAGCGCCCATTCGCGGACGGCCCGGCACACCGCGAGCCACCTCGCGGCGAAGGACTCCCCCTCCTTGCGCGCGATCTCCTCGGCGCGCTCCACGGCCTCGCCCACCGCGTTGTAGCCGTCGATGATCAGCGCGGTCAGCAGGTCGTCCCGGCTGGGGAAGTAGCGGTAGATCGCCGAGGAGACCATGCCCATCTCGCGGGCGACCGCGCGCAGCGAGAGCCCCGCCGCGCCGGCGGTCGCCAGCTGCTCGCGCGCGATGCCGGTGATCTCGCGGATCAGCTCCGCGCGCACCCGTTCCCGTGCCGTCCGTCCGCTCATGCGACGAGGTTAGCAGAGCACCGGAACGAAATGAGAGCGCTGCTCTTGACGAACAGTGCTCCAAAGAGAGAGCATTGCTCTCATCGCGGAGCACCGAACCACGGTGCTCCCGGACACCAGGGAGACCGAGATGGGCAAGCACGTGATCGTCGGAGCCGGCCAGGTCGGCTCGCACCTCGCCGAGCACCTCGCCGGGTCGGGCCACGACGTCACCGTCGTGACGCGGTCCGGGTCCGGGCCGGAGGGCGTCGAGCGGATCGCCGCCGACGTCGCCGACCGGGCCCGGCTGACCGCCGCCGCCAAGGGCGCCGACACGATCTACAACTGCGTCAACCCGCGGTACCACCGCTGGGTGCAGGACTGGCCGCCGATGGCCGCGTCCTTCCTGGGCGCCGCCGAGGACACCGGCGCGGCCCTCGTCACCCTCGGCTGCCTCTACGGGTACGGCCCGGTCGACGGCCCGATGACCGAGGACACCCCGATGGCGGCGACCGGCGTCAAGGGCCGGGTCCGGGCGAAGATGTGGCGCGACATGCTCGCCGCGCACGAGGCCGGCCGCATCCGCGCCACCGAACTGCGCGGCTCCGACTACTACGGCCCGCGCAGCACCGACCAGGCGTACATCGGCGAGACGCGGTTCGTGAAGCCGCTGCTGGCGGGCAAGCGCGTCGCCTACTTCAGCGACCCGTCGGTCCCGCACGCCTGGACCTACCTGCCGGACGTCGCCCGGGCCCTCGCCATCGCCGGGACGGACGAGCGCGCCTACGGCCGGGCCTGGCACATCCCGACCGGCCCCGCCGTCTCGACGATCGAGGTCGGCGAGCGGCTCTGCCGGATCGCGGACGCCCCCGCACCGCGCATCTACGAGGTGCCCCGTCCGGTCTTCAACGCGCTCGGCCTCGCCAACGCGATGGTCCGTGAACTGCGGGAGACCAGGTACCAGTTCGACAAGCCGTACATCCTGGACTCCTCCGCCTTCGAGACCGCCTTCGGAATGGCGCCGACCCCCATGGACGACGCCCTGAAGACCATCGTCGCCGCGTCCCGCGAAACCCGGCCGGACGCGCGGTGAGGCCCCGGACCCGCTTCGCCGGAAAGTGACGGGCCCGGTAATTAAGCTGGCCCGGACTGGCAGCGCCGGCATTGCCAGCGGCGCGCGATGGAGGGCTCGGATGCGGATCTCGTTCACGGCGCTGACCGGCGGCGGACCACGCGACGTCGTGGTCACGATGGACTCCGGAATCACCGTCGCCGGGGTCGCGCGGTCGCTGGCCGCCGCGCTCGACGCGCCGCCCGGCGGCACGGCCCAGACCGGCACGCCTCAGATCGGCACGGTCCCCGCGCCGCGGTTCTCCAAGGAGGCGCTGCTCACCGGGGCCCCGCGGGCGCCGCGGCCCGCGTCCGGCGGGTCGCCCGCCGAGCGCATGGCGCTGTGGATGGACGGCCGGATGCTCGACCCGCAGGCCCTCGCCGCCAAGGAGCTGCGGGACGGCGCGGTCGTCGCGGTCGAGCGGGGCGCCGCCGCCGCGACCGTGCTCGCCGAACCGGCCGGCCTGGTCGAGGTCCGGGTCGTCGGCGGGCCCGCCGCCGGGCCGGTGCACCGCCTCGGCCTCGGCGTCAGCACGATCGGCTCCGGCGACGACGTCGACGTCGTCCTCGCCGACCCGTCCGTCCCGGCCCGGTCGCTGCGGATCACGGTCGGCCGCGACGCCGTGCGGGTCGAGGCGTCGGCGGTGACGATGCAGGGCGCCGCCGCGCTGGACGGCGAGCCGCTCACCGCCGGGACCGTCTGGCCGATGGGCGGGATGCTGTCGGTCGGCGCGACGGTGCTGACCCTCGCGCCGAGCGCCGCGCCCGACACCCACCTGGAGCCGCTGCCGGAGGGCGGCCTGGCGTTCAACCGCCCGCCGCGGCTCGCCCCGGCGCACCGCGTCCGGAGCCTGGAGGTGCCGAAGCGGCCCGAGCGCAACCCGCGCGAGCGGCTCCGGCTGTTCGGCGCGATCCTGTTCGCGGTTTTCGGCCTGGCCATGGCGTTCGGGCTGCACCAGTGGTGGTGGGCGCTGTTCGCGCTGGCCTGGCCGCTGATGACGGTCGGCGAATGGGCCGGCGACCGGATGCACGGCCGCAAGTCCTACAAGAAGGCACTGAAGGAGTACCAGCGCAAGGCCGGCGAGTTCGACGGCGAACTCGACCGGCTGCGCCGCGAGGACGAGGCCGAACGCCGCGGCCTGCACCCCGACCCCGCCGAGGTGCTGCTCACCGCGACCGGCCCGCGCCGCCGCCTGTGGGAGCGCCGCCGCGACGACCCCGACGCGCTGCACCTGCGGCTCGGCCTCGCCGACCTGCCCGCCCGCATCGAGCCGGTCGGGGACGAGACCGGCGGGTTCCCGGTGCCGATCGCGCGCTCGGTGCCGGTCGCGCTGCCGCTCGGCGACCTCGGCGTGATCGGGCTGACCGGGCCGCGGACCGCGTCCCGCGCGCTCGCCCGCTGGCTCGTCGCGCAGGCCGCCGTCCTGCACAGCCCGCGCGACCTCGCCGTCATCGTGCTGTCCGCCGACCAGCACGCCGGGGACGAGTGGAACTGGGTGCGGTGGCTGCCGCACTGCGCGCCGCGCGAGGGCGAGGAATGCGTGGCGCTGGTCGGCACCGATCCCGAGTCCGCCGCGCACCGCGTCACCGAACTCGCGATCCGCGTGACGGAACGCCGCCGCGCCGCACAGGCCGAGTCCGCGTTCTTCGGGCAGGGCAAGGCCGCGGACGCGGTCCCCTACAAGATCCTCCTGGTGCTCGACGGCGCGCGCGCACTGCGCCGCATACCGGGCATGCCGATGCTGCTGTCACGCGGCGCCGAGTACGGGATCCACGCCATCTGCATCGACGACGAGGAGCGGCTCCTCCCCGAGGAGTGCAACGCCATCGCCGCCTTGGACCCGCAGGACCCGTCCCGCCTCCAGCTCCGCGGGCAGGGGCTCGACGCCATCGGCCCTGTGCTCGCCGACCAGGTCTCCTCCTCCTGGACCGACCGCGTGGCGCGCGCGCTGGCCCCCGTACGGGACGTGTCCCGCGAGGACGCCCAGGAATCCATCCCGTCGAACGTCCGCCTTCTGGACCTGCTCGACATGGCCGAGCCCACCGCCGAGCACATCCTCCAGTCCTGGTCGCGCACCGGTGGCCGCTGTACGCGCGTCCCCATCGGCCTGGGCTCCGGCGACCGTCCCGGGCGCCTCGGGCAGCCCTACGAGATCGACCTCCGCGCGGACGGCCCGCACGGCCTCATCGCCGGCACCACCGGCGCCGGCAAGTCCGAACTGCTGCAGACGCTCATCGCGTCCCTGGCCGTGGCGAACCGCCCCGACGAAATGACGTTCGTCCTCATCGACTACAAGGGCGGCGCCGCGTTCAAGGACTGCGCGCGCCTCCCGCACACCGTCGGCATGGTCACCGACCTCGACGGGCACGCCACCGAACGCGCCCTCGAATCCCTCGCCGCCGAACTGCGCCGCCGCGAGGAGATCCTGCTGCACGCGGGCGCGAAGGACATCGACGACCACAACGACCGCGCCGGAACGATGCCCCGGCTCGTCCTCGTCATCGACGAGTTCGCCGCGATGGTCACCGAACTGCCCGACTTCGTCACCGGCCTGGTCGACATCGGCCGCCGCGGCCGGTCCCTCGGCGTCCACCTGATCCTCGCCACCCAGCGGCCCGCCGGCGTCGTCACCGCCGACATCCGCGCCAACACCAACCTGCGGATCGCGCTGCGCGTCACCGACCCCGACGAGTCCACCGACGTCATCGACGGGCCCGAGGCCGCCCACATCGCCAAGACCACGCCGGGCCGCTGCTACGTCCGGTCGGGCGCGGCGGCCCCGCACGCCGTCCAATCCGCCCGCATCGGCGGACGCCGCGCCGGGCCCGCCGGCCACCGCACCAGCGTCCTGCCGCTGCCCTGGCAGGGCCTCGGCCACCCGCTGCCCGCGCCCGGCGAAGCGGCCGGCGGCGACGGCGACGCGCCGGTCACCGACCTCGCCGTCCTCGTCCAGGCCGTCGACGAGGCCGCCCGCCGCGCCGGGACCGCCCGCCTGCCGTCGCCGTGGCTCACCCCGCTGCCCGACCAGGTCCGGCTGTCCCCGCGCGTCGCCGCCGGCGGCTCCGTCGTGGACGTGCCCGCCGTCCCGTTCGGGATCACCGACCTGCCCGCCGTCCAGTCCCGCGAGCCGCTCGTCCTCGACCTGGCCTCCGGCGGCCATCTGTACATCGCCGGGTCGGCGCAGTCGGGGCGCTCCACCGCGCTGCGCACCATCGCCGGGTCCCTCGCCGGCTCCTGCTCCCCCTACGACGCCCACCTGTACGCCATCGACTGCGGCGCGAACGCGCTGCTGCCGCTGATCTCGCTGCCGCACTGCGGCGCCGTCGTCACCCGCGACCAGCTCGACCGCTGCGAGCGCCTGCTCACCGCGCTGTCCGCCGAGGTCGCCCGCCGCCAGCAACTCCTCGCCGAGGCCGGGTTCGCCTCCCTCGCCGAGCAGCGCGCCGCCGTCGCCGCCACCGACCGCCTCCCCTGGATGGTCCTGCTCCTCGACCGCTGGGAGGGGTTCCTCGGCGCGTTCGAGCACTACGACTACGGCCGCCTCGTCGAGCAGGCCCTCCGGCTGCTGCGCGAGGGCGCCGCCGTCGGGCTGCGCGCCGTCTTCACCGGCGACCGCACCGGCCTCGGCGGGCAGATCTCCACCGTCTTCGACCGCCGCCTCGTGCTGCGGATGGCCGACCCCAACGACTACGGCTACGCCGGGCTGCAGGACAAGCAGGTCCCCGCCGCGATGCCGCCCGGCCGCGCCCTCGAACCGGCCCCGCCCGGCGCCGCGCCCCGCGAGTCCCAGATCGGGCTGCTCGCCGACGACCCGTCCGGCACGTCCCAGGTCGCCGCCCTCCAGGAGATCGCCCGCACCTGCGTCGCGCGCTACGGCCGCCTCCCCCGCCGCCAGCGCCCCCTGCACGTCGACGAGCTGCCCGTCCGCGTCACCTACCGCGAGGCGATGACCCTGGACGAGGCGTTCCTCGCCCCGTCCGCGCTGTGGGCGCTCGTCGGCGTCGGCGGCGACACCCTCGCCCCCGTCGGCGCCGACCTGCTCAACGAGGGCCCCGGCTTCACCGTCGCCGGCCCGCCCCGCTCCGGCCGCTCCACCACGCTGCGCACCGTCGTCCACTCGCTGCTCGACCCGGCCGTCGGCGGCGGCCTGGTCCCCGTGGTCCTGGTCACCCCGCGCCGCTCCCCGCTCCGCCTGCTGTCCGGCCGCCCGGGCGTCCTCGGCGTGCTCACCTCCGACGCGGACCCGGACGACCTGGAGCGCGCGATCGGCGACGAGCACCGCTACGCCGTCGTGGTCGACGACGCCGAACTCCTCGACGAGACCGACATGGACGACGCCCTGGCGGGCGTGCTGCGCACCGCCCGGGACGGCGAGCACGCCGTCGTGGTCGGCGGCACCACCGCCGACCTCGGCCGCGGCTACCGGGGCTTCCTCGCCGACGCGCGCCGGTCCCGCTCGGGCGTCCTGCTGTCCGTCGAGTCGCCCGACGACGGCGAGCTGTTCGGGCTGCGGCTGCCCCGCAACGCCCCGCTGGCGGGCCCGACCGGCCGCGGGCTCTTCGTCGCCGCCGGCACCACCACCCAGATCCAGGTGGCCCTGCCGCCCCCGGTCACCAGCGAGTGACGGGGAGCCGGGCGAACACCCCCGGATCTGACTGACCGTCCCGCGCGACCCGGCGGAGGCCGCCGGTGCGGGGACGGAGATGCGGGTCCCGGCCTCGGGGGGATGGGCCGGGACCCGCGGTCCGTGCGAGGCGTCAGCGCGTGGCGGCCTCGATGTTCTGCTGCGATTTGCGGATGTCCTGGCTGCCCTGCTCCAGCGCGAGCGCCATCTTGTCGAAGGCGGTCTTGGCCTCGGCCCAGGCGCCGCGGAACCGGTCGGCGCCGGGGCCCCACCAGGCGGCGCTGCTGCTGACCGTCCGGCCGTTGAGGTCCCTGATCAGGGCGTCCAGGTTCTTCGAGTGCTTGCTGAAGATCCGGGACAGCTCCTCCAGCTCGCCGAGGTTGGCGCCGCGCTTGTCACCGCTCATCGCTTCGACCCTCCGTCGCCGGTCGCACCGTCCGCCGGGGGGCGGGCGGACTTCACTGGAACGTTTTCCGGTCCTGCCGCACTGCGAAAGAATGGCGCCAGCCTACGCCTCTCCGATCACTCGAATCCAGCGGCGGACCCGGGATCGGGCCCCGATACGCCCATAATCCCGCCATCCCGGAGTGACCGGATGTGGCCAGCCGGGCCCCGCCAGGTGGAGGTTTGGCGCCCCGGGGCCCGCCGGCACGGCGACGCTCCGCCATCCCGTGACGCGCATAATGACTGGCCGTCAAGGGCATTTCAGAGCCGTCGCGGTCCCGGCATTCCAGAAGAACGCCCCGCAATGTCGGAAAGGGATCGGTCAGCGGGAGCCGGGCGCCGGGTCGTTCACCGGGTGCGTCCCGGGGTCGAGGACGCGCTCGCCGACCAGGACGAGCTGCTCGCCGCGCTCCTTGAACTCGAACCGCCGCCGGACCGACTGGGTGACCTTGCCGCTCCCGTACCGGACGACGGTGTGCTCGACGGCCTCCAGCGCGATCCGGTCGCCGGTGCGGACGGCCTTCCGGGCGTCCAGGCGGGTGCGGGCGCCGGTGTAGGCGGGGCCGCCCGCCACCGGGGCGCGGTTGCGGTTCTCCAGCTCGTGCACGGCCCGCTCCTGGACGCGCGCGACCCGCGGGGAGATCCGGACGCCGAGCACCTCGTCGGGGGTCTCGCGGTGCCGGCGGCCGCGCTTCTCGACGAGCGCCTCGGAACGGTCCTGCAGCAGGGTGTTCGCGGCGACGGTGAGCTGCCGGGTGGTTTCGGCGTCCAGGACGGGCGAGGCGTGGCGTGCGGCGGACGAGGGCGCCGCGAGGCAGCAGGCCATGACGGCCGCGAGACCGGCCCGGGTCCAGTGGCGAGCCATCCGGCCCCTTCCCATGCGTTGCCGCGCGCTGCCGAGACTGACCAGTGGCGAAGATACACCGGCCCGCCGGGCTCCGGGCAAGGCGCCGGGCAGGTGGGGAATGAAAACCGTTCCCACCCTGTTGGCAGGGGTGAGCAGCCGAGAACCAGGGAGGGAACGATGAGGAACAGGATCCACCCGCAGTACCGTCCGGTCGTCTTCCGCGACCGCGGTGCGGACTACGCCTTCCTGACCCGGTCGACGGCCGAGTCGGACCGGACGATCGAGTGGCGGGACGGCCGCACCTACCCGCTGGTCGACGTCGACGTGTCGTCCGCGAGCCACCCGTTCTACACGGGCCGCCGGCAGGTCCTGGACTCCACCGGAGCGGTCGAGAAGTTCAACCGCCGCTACCGCCGGAGCTGAGACCTCCGCGACGCCCCCGACGGGCCGCCACCGCGCCCCGGCGCGGCCCCGGGCGGCGTCCCGGCGGCACAGGCCCGCGCCTCCCCGAGGCGCGGGCCTTCCGCATGCCCGGGGCGCGGCCTTCCACATGCCCGGGGCGCGGCCTTCCACATGCCCGGGGCCTTGCGGGGCACGGGCCCGGCGAGCGGTCCCACTGAGCGGCAACCCCCTGAAAGTTGGCATCCCGGTGCAATAAGGAGGGGCTTACGAAAACCTCGAACGGCGGTTATCTAGACTGCGTGCGAGGTTTAGGGAGGAGACCCACGTGCGCAAGGTCCTGATCGCCAACCGCGGTGAGATCGCGGTTCGTATAGCCCGAGCCTGTCGCGATGCGGGGCTGGCCAGTGTGGCGGTGTACGCCGAACCCGATCTGGAGGCGCTGCACGTACGGGTCGCCGACGAGGCGTACGCCCTGGGCGGCCAGACCGCCGCCGACAGCTACCTGGACATCGGCAAGCTGCTGAAGGTCGCGGCCGAGGCCGGCGCGGACGCCGTGCACCCCGGCTACGGGTTCCTGTCCGAGAACGCCGACTTCGCCGCGGCCGTCGAGAACGCGGGGCTGACCTGGATCGGTCCGCCGCCCGCCGCGATCACCGCGCTCGGCGACAAGGTGCAGGCCCGGCACATCGCGCAGAAGGTCGGCGCGCCGCTGGTCGCCGGCACCAAGGACCCGGTGTCGGGCGCGGACGAGGTCGTCGCGTTCGCCGA
The DNA here is from genome assembly GCF_041951385.1 of Actinomadura sp. NTSP31. Lineage (NCBI taxonomy): Bacteria > Bacillati > Actinomycetota > Actinomycetes > Streptosporangiales > Thermomonosporaceae > Actinomadura > Actinomadura sp. NTSP31. The sequence goes on from NZ_JBGNUT010000007.1 coordinate 249,373, forward strand.
GGAGCACGGCCTGCCGATCGCGATCAAGGCGGCGTTCGGCGGCGGCGGCCGCGGCCTGAAGGTCGCCCGCACGCTGGACGAGGTCGCCGAGCTGTACGAGTCGGCGGTCCGCGAGGCGGTCGGCGCGTTCGGCCGCGGCGAGTGCTTCGTCGAGCGGTACCTGGACAAGCCGCGGCACGTCGAGACCCAGTGCCTGGCCGACAAGCACGGCAACGTGGTCGTCGTGTCCACCCGTGACTGCTCGCTCCAGCGCCGCCACCAGAAGCTCGTCGAGGAGGCCCCCGCGCCCTACCTGACGGACGAGCAGGTCGAGCTGCTGTACACCTCGTCCAAGGCGATCCTGAAGGAGGCCGGCTACGTCGGCGCCGGGACGTGCGAGTTCCTCGTCGGCCAAGACGGGACGATCTCCTTCCTGGAGGTCAACACCCGGCTGCAGGTCGAGCACCCGGTGACCGAGGAGGTCGCGGGCGTCGACCTGGTCCGGGAGATGTTCCGGATCGCCGAGGGCGAGGAGATCGGCTACGACGACCCCGCGCTGCGCGGCCACTCGTTCGAGTTCCGGCTGAACGCCGAGGACGCGGGGCGCGGCTTCCTGCCCGCCGTCGGCACGCTGACCGCGTTCGACCCGCCGCACGGCCCGGGCGTCCGGTTGGACTCCGGGTACGTCGCCGGGCAGACCGTCCCGCAGGCGTTCGACTCGCTGATCGCCAAGCTGATCGTCACCGGCGCGACCCGCAGGCAGGCCGCGGAGCGGGCCCGGCGGGCGCTGGACGAGTTCGTGGTCGACGGCATGCCGACCGTGCTGCCCTTCCACCGGACGGTCCTGGACGACCCGGCGTTCGTCCCCGCCGATGACGACACGCCGTTCAGCGTGCACACCCGGTGGATCGAGACCGAGTTCGACAACACGATCGCGCCGTTCGACCCCGCCGCCGCCGGCGAGGAGGCCGAGGCGGGCGAGCGCGAGCGCGTCACCGTGGAGGTCGGCGGCAAGCGCGTCGAGGTCGTGCTGCCGGCCGGGCTGGGCGCGTCCGCGGCCCCGGCGGCGGGCGCGGCGGGGCCGGGCCGGCGGCGCGGCGGCAAGAAGGGCGGCGGCGCCCAGGCGTCCGGCGACTCGCTGGTCAGCCCGATGCAGGGCACGATCGTCAAGGCCCTGGTGGAGGACGGCGCGACCGTCGCGGAGGGCGACACCATCGTCGTCCTGGAGGCGATGAAGATGGAGCAGCCGCTCACCGCGCACAAGGCCGGCACGATCACCGGCCTGACCGCGGAGGTCGGCCAGACCGTCTCGTCCGGCGCCGTCATCTGCGAGATCAAGGACTGACGCGCACGGCCACCCTGGCACTCAGGTCCGACACCCCCGTCCGGCAGGCCCGGACGGGGGTGTCGCGTTTGTCACTAAAGGTGGTTTTTACGGAACGCGCACGCGGCCCCGGTCGTCGGGTCGGGTGAGGGGGCAGACTGTAACCATGAGTTCCGAGATCCGTACCATCCGGCCGGTGCTCCGCGCCGCGGTCTCGGCGATGATCCTCGCCGTGGCGCTGCTGGCGGGCCTGGCCGCGCCCGGCCTGGCCGCGACCTCCCACACCGCCCCGGCCGCCGCGGCACCGGCGGCCCCGGCCCTGCCGGCGGACACCGTCGGGCAGATCGCCAAGGGCCTGCTCGGCTCGCGCCTGTACGTGACGACCGACTCCGGCGCGAACCTGTCGGCGGCGGACCAGCGGCAGATCACCTCCGCGCTCGGCGACGACCACGACGCCGACATCCGCGCCGTGGTCGTCCGCAACGACGTCAGCGGCCCGCAGGTCGGGCAGATGCTCAAGGCCGTCGCGAACCGCGTCGGCAAGGGCGAGACGTACGTGGCGATCACCGCGGACGGCACCCGGATGGGCGCGATCTCCAAGAAGCTCGGCACCGGCGAGATCAACCGGCTCGTCACCCGCACCGACGGCGCGCCGCTGAAGGAGCGGCTGGTCCGGTTCGGGAACCTCGCCGAGAAGAAGGTCGACGACGAGAACCGGTCCGGCGCGGTCGTCGGGTACGTGGTGATCGGCGTGCTGATCGTGGTCGCGGCGGCGGTCACCGGCGTGGTCCTGGTCGCCCGCAGGCGGCGCCGCGAGCGCGACGCCCGGCGGATGGCCGATCTCAAGCAGGGCGTCGAGGAGGACGTCACCCTGCTCGGCGAGGACATCGCGCGGCTCGACCTCAACGTCATGGACCGCGACCTCGACCCCGAGATCCGCGCCGACTACGAGCGCGCCATGAACTCCTACGACAAGGCCAAGGCGGCGACCGAACGCGCCGCCAGGCCGCAGGACATGCAGGCCGTCACGACCGCGCTGGAGGACGGCCGGTACTACATGACGGCGACCCGCGCCCGGCTGGCCGGCGAGCCCGCGCCCGAGCGGCGCGCGCCGTGCTTCTTCAACCCGCAGCACGGGCCGTCCGTCCAGGACGTGACGTGGGCGCCTCCGGGCGGCGTGGCGCGGTCCGTGCCGGCCTGCGCGGCGGACGCCCGGGCCGTCCTGCAGGGCCACGACCCGGACGTCCGGATGGTGCCCTACGGGGACGCCCGGCGACCGTACTGGGACGCGGGCCCCGCCTACGCCCCCTACGCCGGCGGCTACTACTACGGCTACGGCGGGTTCGACCTGCTCAGCGGCCTGATGATCGGCACCGCGCTCGGCTCGGTGATGGGCGGCGGCTGGGGCGGCGGCTACTACGGCGACGGCTTCGGCGGCGGGGACGGCGGTTTCGGCGGCGACGGCGGCGATGTCGGCGGCGGCTGGGACTTCGGCAGCGGCGACTTCGGCGGCGGGGGCGGCGGAGGCGACTGGGGCGGCAACGACTTCGGCGGCTTCTAAGAACATGGCGCGCATCCCAGGCGATCCGGGCCCGTTAGGCCGGGTCCGGTACGCGCTGGGCTTCCGGCTCCCGCCCCGCAACCGCGACTGGGTCCGGCACGACCTCACCGACGCGGGCTGGCGCGCCCGGCTGCTGCTGCGGCACCTGTGGGTGATCGTGCCGGTCTGCCTGCTGCTGGCGCTGCTGCCCGGCCCCGCGTGGATGCGCGCCGCCGTCCCGCTGCTGGCGTTCCTCACCAGCACCCTCACCGTCGTGATCAGCGCCAACGACCTGCGCAGATCCCGCCTGCACCGGCACGGCCTGCACTCCCCCGACGACCGCTGACGCGCGCCGCCGCGCCGCCGCTAGTACGCGTGTTCGGACATCAGGCGGCGGGACGCCTCGGTGATGCTGCCCGACAGCGACGGGTACACCGCGAACGTGTGCGCGACCTGGTCGACCGTCAGGTGCTGCTGCACCGCGATCGACACGCCCAGGATCAGCTCGCTCGCCCGCGGCGCCACGATGACGCCGCCCAGCACGATCCCCGTGGACGGCCGGCAGAACAGCTTCACGAAGCCGTCCTCGAACCCCTGCATCTTCGCGCGCGCGTTCGTGAACAGCGGCAGCATGACCGTCCGGGCGTTGACGTCGCCGGAGTCGACCATCTGCTGCGTCACGCCGACCGACGCCACCTCCGGGTCGGTGAAGATGTTGGACGAGACCCACCCGAGCTTCAGCGGCTGGACGGCCTCGCCGAGCGCGTGCCACATCGCGATCCGGCCCTGCATCCCCGCCACGGACGCCAGCATCAGGATGCCCGTGCAGTCACCGGACGCGTAGATGTGCGGCACGGACGTCCGGGAGACCTTGTCGACCTTGACGAACCCGCGCTTGTCGCACTCGACGCCGATCTCCTCCAGGCCGATGCCGGTGGTGTTCGGCACCATCCCGACCGTCATCAGGCAGTGCGAGCCCTCGACCTTGCTCCCGTCCTCCAGCGTGACGATCACGCCGTCCCCGGACCGCTCCACGCCCGCGGCCCGCGACCGCGACATCACCTTCATCCCGCGCCGCAGGAACACCTCCTGCAGCACCGACGCCGCGTCGGCGTCCTCGGTGGGCAGGATCCGGTCCCGCGACGACACCAGCGTGACCTTCGAGCCCAGCGACAGGTACGCCCCGGCCAGCTCGGCGCCGGTGACGCCGGACCCGACCACGATCAGCTCCGCGGGCAGCTCCGGCAGGTCGTACAGCTGCCGCCAGTTGAGGATCCGCTCCCCGTCCGGCTCGGCGCCGGGCAGCACCCGCGGGGTCGCGCCGGTCGCGAGCAGCACGATGTCGGCCCGGATCCGCCGCTCCCCGACCGCGACGACGTGCGGCTCCACCAGCCGCGCCTCGCCCCGGACGATCTTGACCTCCTCGTAGGCGAGCCGCTCCGCCACGTCGAACGACTGCGCCCGCGCGAGGTCCTTCACCCGCTTGTTCACGTTGGCCATGTCGACCTCGAGACCGCCGACGATGCCGTCCGGGCCGCCGCTGAAGCGCAGCCCGAGGGCCGCCGACTCCGACATGACCGCCATGCGGGTCGAGGTGGCGATGAGCGTCTTGGAGGGCACGCAGTCGGTGAGCACGCACGCGCCGCCCGGCCCGTCCCGCTCGATGACGGTCACGTCCGCGCCGAGCTGCGCCGCGACGAGAGCGGCCTCGTAGCCGCCGGGTCCTCCTCCGATGATCACAATGCGGGTCACGGTTCCCATTGTTTCCTACTCGGCCCGGTGGTAGGACCGACGCCCCGCCATCGGCGGGTGGCGCGTCACTTCAGGGGGACGCCCCCCAGGCCCCCGAGACGCGCGGGCCCGCGATCCTCGCTCCGCTCCGGTCGCGGTCCGCGCGTGGCGTAGCCTTGGCCAACGTGGCTCTGTACGCGGCGTACGCCTCCAACATGGACCCCGAGCAGATGGCGAGCCGGGCTCCGCACTCCCCCATGCGCGGAACCGGCTGGCTGACCGGCTGGCGGCTGACCTTCGGCGGCCACGGCTTCGACGGCGCCCTCGCGACCGTGGTCGAGGACGACTTCGAGCAGGTCTTCGTGGTGATCTACGACGTCCCGTCCTTCGATGAGAAGGAGCTGGACGGCTGGGAGGGCGCCGCGCTCGGCGTCTACCGCAAGATCCGTGTCCGGGTGCAGACCCTGGACGGCGAGGCGCTGTGCTGGCTGTACGTCCTCGACGACTACGAGGGCGGCCTGCCGTCCGCGCACTACCTCGGCCTCCTGGCCGACGCCGCCGAGGCCGCGGGCGCCCCCGACGACTACGTCAAGGCCCTCCGCACCCGCCCCTGCAAATCCCTGGGCGACTGACCCGCCCCGCACCCGCGAAGGCGGGGATCGTCCGTCCCGGGGGGCGGCGGTAGTGTCGGCGATGTGAGCAACGACGCTTTTGACCTGGCGCGGGCCGCGGCGGACGAGCTGCGGCAGCGCACCTCCATCGAGTCCTTCGACGTGGCCCTGGTGATGGGGTCGGGCTGGGTCCCGGCGGCCGACGCGCTCGGGGCGCCGGACGACGAGCTGCCGGTCACGCTGCTGCCGGGGTTCGCGCCGCCCGCCGTCGAGGGGCACGCCGGGAAGATCCGGATCGTGGAGGTCGGCGGGCACCGGGCGCTGGTGTTCCTCGGCCGGACGCACCTGTACGAGGGGCACGGCGTGGACGCGGTGGTGCACGGCGTCCGGACGGCGCTGGCGGCGGGCGCCGGCACCGTCGTCCTGACGAACGCGGCGGGCGGGCTGCGGCCCGAGCACCAGCGGGTCGGCGACCCGGTCCTGATCTCCGACCACCTGAACCTGTCGGGCGCGAACCCGCTGACGGGGCCGGCGTTCCTGGACATGACCGAGGCCTACTCGGCGAGGCTGCGGGCGCTGGCGAAGGAGGTCGACCCGACGCTGTCCGAGGGCGTCTACGCGGCGTTCCGGGGCCCGACGTACGAGACGCCGGCGGAGATCCGGATGCTCCGGACGATGGGCGCCGACATGATCGGGATGTCGACGGTGCTGGAGACGATCGCGGCCCGGCAGGGCGGCGCGGACGTGCTCGGACTCTCGCTGGTCACCAACATCGCGGCGGGCCTGTCGGGCGAGCCCCTCGACCACGAGGAGGTCCTGGCGGCGGGCCGCGCGGCGGCGGGCCGGATGGGCGAGCTGCTCGGCACCGTCCTGACGAAGCTCTGAGCATGAGCGATCTTCGCGGATGCGCCGAGGAGTGGCTGGCGCAGGACCCGGACCCCGCCACCCGCGCCGAGCTGCGCGCGATCCTGGACGCCGGCGACGACCGGGCCCTCGCGGACCGGTTCGGCGCCCGGCTGGAGTTCGGCACGGCCGGCCTGCGCGGCGAGCTGGGCGCCGGGCCGAACCGGATGAACCGGGTGACGGTGATGCGGGCGGCGGCGGGCCTCGCCGCGTGCCTGCCGCGCGGCGGCCGGGTGATCGTCGGGTTCGACGCGCGGCACGGGTCACGGCGGTTCGCGCAGGACACGGCGGCGGTGCTGACGGGCGCGGGGCTGCGCGCCGAGGTGTTCGCCGAGCCGGTGCCGACGCCGGTCCTGGCGCATTTCACCCGGTCGTTCGACGACGTCGTCGCGGGCGTCATGGTCACGGCCAGCCACAACCCGCCGCGCGACAACGGCTACAAGGTGTACTGGGCGGACGGCGCGCAGATCGTCCCGCCGCGGGACGCGGAGATCTCCGCCGCGATCGACGCGGTCGGCCGGGTGGACGAGCTGCCGCTCGGCTCGGACTGGACCGTCCACCATGACGCGGCGCTGTACCTGGACGCGGTGTCGGGCCTGCGGCTGGGCGGCGACCGCGACATCTCGATCGTCTACACCCCGATGCACGGCGTCGGGCGCGACGTCCTCCTCGCGGCGTTCGAGCGGGCCGGGTTCGCGGCGCCGGCCGTCGTCCCCGAGCAGGCCGACCCCGATCCCGACTTCCCGACCGTCGCGTTCCCGAACCCGGAGGAGCCGGGCGCGCTCGACCTGGCGCTCGACCTCGCCCGCGAGCGGGACGCCGACCTGGTGATCGCCAACGACCCGGACGCGGACCGCTGCGCCGTCGCCGTCCCCGCGCCGGACGGCTGGCGGGCGCTGTCCGGCGACGAGGTCGGCGGCCTGCTCGCCGAGCACGTGCTGCGGCACACCTCCGGCGGCGACCGGCTGGTCGTGACCACGATCGTGTCGTCGTCGCTGCTGGCGTCGATCGCGCGGGAGCACGGCGTCCGGTCCGCGGAGTCCCTCACCGGCTTCAAGTGGATCATGAAGGCGGGCGGGCCCGGGGACCGGCTCGTGTTCGGCTACGAGGAGGCCCTCGGCTACAGCGTCGGCGACGACCGGGGCGTCCTGGTCGACGACAAGGACGGCATCGGCGCGGCCCTCGCGGTCGCGGCGCTCGCCGCCGAGGCGCGCCGCGCCGGCCGGACCCTGCCCGACCTGCTGGACGACCAGGCCCGCCGGTACGGGCTGCACGCCACCGCCCAGCTGTCGGTGCGGGTCGACGACCTGTCGCTGATCGGCGGCGCGATGGCCCGGCTGCGCGCGGACCCGCCCGCCGAACTCGGCGGGCGCGCCGTCGAGGCGTTCGACGACCTGTCCGCCGGCGTGGACGGCCTGCCGCCGACCGACGGCCTGCGGTTCCGTCTCGGCGGCGCCCGCGTCGTCGTCCGGCCGTCCGGCACCGAACCGAAGCTGAAGTGCTACCTGGAGGTCGTCCGCCCGGTGGACGGCGACGTGGCGGCGGCCCGCGAACGCGCCGCCGCGGACCTCGAAGCCCTCCGCGCGGACGTCTCCGCCGCACTCGGCCTCGCCTGACCGGGCCCCGCCGGCAGGTCCGTCAGGTCACCGCGCCCGCGATCACCAGCGCGACCAGCGCGACGGCCGGGACCGCCAGCGACGCCACGGCCGGGACCGACCAGGTGACCGTCCCGGCCGCGGCGGCCCGCTCCGCCTTCGCCTCGGCCGCCTTGCCCGGCGCGCCCGACCGCGCCCTCGCCCGCTGGCGCTCCCGGATCTCGTTCAGCTGCTGCGCCGCGTACGCCGCCGGCGTCCGGCCCTTCAACGCCGACGCCGGCACCCGGCCCGGTTCCTTGCGGGCCCGCGCCTCCGCCTTCGCCTGCGCGCGCGGCGACGTCTGGTGCACCCACGCCCGCGTCTGCAGCTCCTGCCCGTCCGGCCCGTCGAACCGCACCGTGACCGCGTTCGTCCCCTCGATGTCGCGGACCGCCGCCCACGGCGCCCGCGCCTCCCGCAGCGGGTTGCGGACCGTCACCGCCGTCTCGTCCCCGATGATCGCCGGCCGGAGCCCGACCGTGTAGGCGATCCCGCAGCCGAGCAGCAGCAGCACCGCGATCGTGAAGGCGGTCAGCGAGTACGTGGCGTCGCCCGTGATCCCGAACACCAGGTCGAGGATGTTGAGCGCGGCGAACACCAGCCACACGTACGCGGCGACGCGTGCGCCGGTGGAGCGAATGGTCATGGCCCGATCATGCCAGGGGCCGCGCGCCGCGCCACTTGAGCTGCGCGAATCCGGGCTTGATCACCCCGTTGATCAGCTCCAGCCGCTCGTTGAACGGCACGAACGCCGACTTCATCGCGTTCACCGTGAACCACTGCAGGTCGTCCCACCCGTACCCGAACGCGTCGCGCAGCCTGGCGAACTCCCGCGACAGCGTCGTCCCGCTCATCAGCCGGTTGTCGGTGTTCACCGTGACCCGGAAGTTCAGCCGCCGCAGCAGCCCGATCGGATGCTCCTCGATCGACTTCGCCGCGCCCGTCTGGATGTTCGACGTCGGGCACATCTCCAGCGGGATCCGCTTGTCCCGGACGTATCCGGCGAGCCGCCCCAGGCGCGGCTCGTCGCCGTCCACCTCGATGTCGTCGATGATCCGCACCCCGTGCCCGAGCCGGTCCGCCCCGCACCACTGGATCGCCTGCCAGATCGACGGCAGCCCGAACCCCTCCCCCGCATGGATGGTGAAGTGGGCGTTCTCCCGCTGCAGGTACTCGAACGCGTCCAGGTGCCGGGTCGGCGGGTAGCCCGCCTCCGCGCCCGCGATGTCGAAGCCGACCACGCCGAGGTCCCGGTACCGGACGGCCAGCTCCGCGATCTCCATCGACCGCGCCTGGTGCCGCATCGCCGTCACCAGCGTCCCGACCCGGATGCCGAAGTCCTGCCGGGCCTTCGCGAATCCGTCCAGCACCGCCTCGACGACCTGCTCCAGCGTCAGGCCCGTACTGAGGTGCTGCTCGGGCGCGTACCGCACCTCCGCGTACACGACCCCGTCCGCCGCCAGGTCCTCGGCGCACTCGTAGGCCACCCGCGTGAGCGCCTCGACCGACTGCATCACCCCGACGGTGTGCGAGAACGTCTCGAGGTACCGCTCCAGCGACCCGGAGTTGGACGCCTCCTCGAACCAGGCCCGCAGGCTCTCCGGGTCCGTGGTGGGCAGTCCCCGGTACCCGCTGTCCCGGGCCAGGTCCACGATGGTCGCGGGCCGCACCCCGCCGTCGAGATGGTCGTGCAGCAGCACCTTCGGCGCCCGCCGGATGTCCTCAAGAGTCGGCCGATCGTCCATCTCTAGAATCTACTGCCCGTAACCCCCTCTCCACCTCGGCAACTCCCGCCAACACGGGACGACTACCGGGCCTTCGCGTAGTCGCCGATGCCGCCGGCGAAGTCGAACACGATGCAGGGCTCGTCCCCGAGCACCCACGCGTCGTGACCGGGCGACACAACGAACACGTCACCGGGCCCTACTTCCTGCTCGGCGCCGTCCTGCGTGCGTATCCGCATCCGGCCGTCGACGACGTAGCCGTTGTGGTGCACCTCGCAAAGGTCGGTGCCCGCCAACTCCCGGACGGACTCCGTCCAGCGCCAGCCCGGCTCGAACGTCGCCTTGCCGAACACCAGCCCGGACATCTCCACGATCTCGACGTGCCCCTTGGGGAAGTCGCGCCGCTCGTCCGGCTTCTCAATGCTCTTGATCTCCATCATGACGATCCCCCCTTTTTATCGTCACTTCCTACGCTTGCGCCCCCTCTGACCAGGGTCAAGACCCCCCTTCCGGACAGCGGAAGCACGGCGACGACACGTACACCCCGATACGCGGCCCCGGCGGCTCCGCCACCGCGACCAACCGCGCGCCATAGCCCGCATACGGCGACTCGATGACGACCTCGGGGTCCGCCCGCAGCGACCGCCACCCGCGAGCGACCAGACGATCGTGCACGACCCCCATCAGCGGAGCGGGCGCCGTCCCGGACGGCAGATCGACATAACCGATGTACATCATCACGTACGGGCTGTAATCGACGTACCAGGGCTCCTCGCCCCCACCGTCCGCAACCGAGACGGCCCGCACGACCTCGACACCGTCGCACGGCTGCGGTCCGACCTCCGTGGCCGCCTTGTTCAACCCGCCCTGCCCCGCCATGCTCTCCGCGATCGCCGTGACCAGCTCGGACACCCGCGCCGCCGCCACCCGCGGCCGCTCCACCCGCAACCCCGCCTCAACCATGGGGATGCCGATAGCAGTCGCTCTGCAGCGACACGTAGACAATGTGCCCTCCACGGCCATCGGGAGTGTCGTGAGCAGACAGCTGCACATCGTCCTTCTCTCCCGAAACCGTTCCCGGGTACCCTGCCATGTTCTTCTGCTCACCCACCTTCCAACCGCCCGCGTTATTCAGATTCCGCACGAGGGCGCCATAGATCAAGGGAATGTCGTTCTGCTCCTTGACCGCCAGCCTGATGTCGACGTAGAACTCGAACTGGTTGTACGTGACCTTCCAAGGGTCGCCGGGGTCCGGCTTGACGGTCTTGCCCTTCTCCCAGTCCTCGACGCAGAGCCGCCCGAATGCGCCGCTGTCCGAGGTCGGGGTTCTCCCGAGCGCCGACACGACCTCCCGGTGGAGCCGTTCGACCCGCTCTCCGACCTTCCGAGGATGCTCTTCGGGATGATGGCCGGTAAGCGAGCAGGACGCCGCGACCACCAACGATCCTCCCAACAGGACGGCCTTGGTGATCAGAATATGTTTTGCCACCAGGTGTCCTTGCTCTCGCCGTGTCCGCCCTTTCCATAGGCGGCGGGATCGTTACTCGGATCGGCATCGGTGGCGCCTCCCGCGATCACCCGCGCCTGCTCGTCCAGACTGGTACTCGGACCGTTGAACGTGTAGATGTCCCCATGCCCGGCGGGATCCTTGTCGTTCCAGTACTGGCTGTGCCCCCTCCCATCCGTCACGAGCCGGTGGCCGCCGAACTCGGGGTCTGAGGGAACGACGGGCTGCCCCGGGCCCCACGTCACCCCGCCGTGGCCGTAGCGCCCCAAAGCGGGCACCTGATCACCGCGCGCCTCTTGCGCGTAGACGTGCCCGGCTCCGATCCCGAGGTCGCCCGCATGCATGACGTGCATGCCGGGACTACCCGCCACCATGATGTCGTCGACCCTGAGCCGGTCGCCGGGATGCCGGGCCGCCTCGCCGATCACCGTGGACCCGTAACTGTGCCCGACCGCCGTCAGATGACCGTGCGGATTGCCCGCACCCGCCTGGGCCTCGCGCAGGCCGTCGACGAAACCGTTCAATTTCGGGCCACCGGAATCCGCGTAGTTGTTGAACGGCGCGTCCTTGAAGACCCCGTCCGGAGCGTCATATCCCAGCCACGCGATGGTGGACACGGGCCCCTTGGAATAGATGCCCGTCGCCTCGTGCAGATTGAACGCACGGTTCATGCTCTTGGAGAACTTGTCGAGCGTCTCCGTCGTCCCGGGAACGTAAACGGCGGTGTTCGTGGCCGTGTCAGGGTTACCGAACGCCAGGATCGCGCGGCCGTCGGAGCCCTGGCCGTCCCGGCGCTCGGCCTTCTCCGCCGTCGTGGAGTCGAGACCGAGAAGGTAGAGGTCCTGCCCTTTGCCCTCATAGGTCGTGATGGCGGTGTTCAGCTTCGTCAGGCGCTCGAGATCACGTTTCTCGAACGGAGTGAGGACCGTCCCCTTCGCCTGCAACTCGGTGAGCCGGCTCTCCAGACGCACCCGGTTGGCCTCGTTGCGATCCTCCGAGGGGATCCCGTCGAGCCACCCGATCTTCTCGGGATAGGCGTCCATCATCAGATGCCGCTGCTCTTCGGGCAGGTTCTTCCACCAAGCGGCGACGGCCTTGGGCCCTTTGACATTTCCGGGCAGGATCCGGCTGGGGTCGAAGCCCGCCAGCCTTGCGGCGTATCCGGCGTCCTTGCGCAGTTCTGACAGCGGATCCTTGGCGTCGAGCACCTCCGGGCCGCGCAACGCGGCGGCGATCTCCTGGTCTGCCGCAGTGGCGTCCTTGACGGCAATGGCCATCTCGCCTTGGATGCGCCGGGCCACCTGCCGCAACTCCTCCCAGCTCGAATACCGGGCCGGGAGGGCGTCCGGGAAGCCGAGGGACCCGTCCGAGCCGACCCTCAGATAATTGCCCTCCGCCGATGCGATCGCGGCCTTGAGCTTGAGCTGTGCGATGGCGAACCTGTGCTGCGCGGTGTCGAGCGCGCTCGCGATCGCCGACGCCTCCCCGGCGGACACGCGGATACGTGTTCGCACCGGCAGGAGAGTCCGCATGGCCGCCTCCGCGTCCCGTCCCTGCCACCTCGCGCCCCGGACCCCCTGCAGGAACTTCCCCTGATACGTGTCCTCCGCCTGTTCGAGGAGCTCCACGAGCTTGCGCCAGGACCGCCACGCCGAATCCATCTCCTCCGGCTTGGCATCCCGCAACTGCCGGAACGAGACCATCAGTGCGCTCCCGTACGGATCTGCGCGATCCGCTGCTGGATCTCCGTCTCCGCCCACTGACGGTTGCGGGCGCTCTTCTCCACCGCGTCCCCGAGGAAGTCGGCCTCGTCGGCGAGCCGGCGAAGCGCCTGTGACCACTGAGAAGAGATCTTCTTCATCGCCGCCGCGGTGGCCCACCCCTCACCCAGGGCCGCCGCGGCCCTGTCGGTTTCACCGGGGAACACTCGCGCCCCGCTGCGGACCTGTGTCTCCACCTCCGGAATCGTCTTCGCCGCCGTGCGCAGCGCGGTGGGATCCATCGCCGAGGTACCGGCGGCGCCACCCGGCGGACCGGCCGGCGGCGTCGCCGATGGACGCGGGGTCGGCGGGTTGTACGTGGTGTTCAGCATGCGGTGGATCGAGTTCTCGGTCACGCCTCTGCCCCTTCACCCTTCTGGTCGACACAGATCATGTCCGGGTGTCAGGGGGCGGTCAAGCAAAAGCTGAGAACGAGCAAGAATCACCGCCAGGATCGCAAATCGCCCCGCCTACATTCGGGAGGAATGCCGACTCGTCAGGCGGCCCAGTCGAGACCGGGCGGACTAGTCGCGCGGGGCGCCGCTCTGTCTCGGGATGGAAGGAGCCGGTAGATGTAACGTCCGACGGGATCTTTGCTGATGGCGATCTGGTTCGGGCTGGTGTGTTTGAACCGGTTGCGCCACCCGCAGGTCAGCGCGAGCTGATCGATGTCGGTGGGGCTGCTGCCCAGGGCCCAGCCGTTGACGTGGTCGACCTCGCACAACGTCCCCGGGATCTCACACTCCCGCACCGCGCAGGTCCAGCCCAGGTAGAGGGGGTGGTGGGGGCAGTGCCGCCCCCACCGCCATTATCAAGAAGCGGACTCATCGTATTCGTAGGTCATGCCGATTCCGAGGGTGCTCTGCATCGGCAGGAGGCCGGTGCCGACGATGTCGAGCACTGGAGGCATCAGCAGATCCGCCAGTTCGTCCACCTCATCGGCGGTGAGCAGTTCCCAGGGGCCGGCGGCGAGTTCGTCGGTGCGCTTTTCCACCGATGCGCGCAGCCGGACGCCCGCTTCCGTCGCGTGCCCCTTTCCGTCGACGAGGCCGCGGGCGGCCAGGCGGTCACGGGCGGCGTTCCATTGTTCGGGGGTCCATTGCCGGCTGGCGAACACCTCCTCGGGGGCGGCTCCAACGGCGGCGTGGGAGACCAGTGCTTCGGCGGGGCCGATGTCGTGGGCCCGGAGCGCCGCGATGTGGCCGTCCCCTCGGTGTTCGCGCAGGACGGTGGCGGCCTGCCACAGCACCATGTGCGGTTCGTCCGGCCACGGCAGCGCAGCGTTGGCGGCGGCCATTGGACGGTCGCTCGTGTCCGCGGCCTCGGCGACACGGCGGGCCGTCTGCGCGGCCCGCTCGAGTTCAGGCGAGCCGATCCGTTCGCCGAGGATCCGGCGCAGCACTCCGTCCATGGCGGTACGGCGAGCCGTCAGGACCTGCTCGGGCGTGGCCGTGCGCCAGGCCGGGGCGATGTACCGCTCCACCATGTCGGGGTTGAAGCTGTAGAAGAGATCGCTCACCGTCTTCGCGTCCACCGCTCCCAGCGGCGCGGCACGGTTGGGAAAGTAGCTCGGCCAGCGCTCGTCGACGGCGTATCCCAGGGCCGCCGCCTCCTCGAACGCCTCGGGTGCGTAGTACAGGACGGCGTGAACCGGCTCCAGGAGCTGCCACATCTTCCTGATGGTGCTCAAACTGTGGGTCATGGTCATCATCTCCAGCACGCAGCAACCAACTAGACACTGACTAGATTCCGGCACGGCGGGGCAACTTGTCAATGACTAGATGAAATCCTCGCGTCAGGAGATGCGGTCGATGACCAGGGGGTGCAGGTCCGGCGTGCCGTTCTCCTCGACCGAGTACGCGCCGTCCAGCGCCTCCAGCGCCCGCGGGAAACGGGACTCCTCGTCGGCGTGCAGGGTCAGCAGCGGCTGACCGGCCACGACGGCTTCGCCCGGCTTCGCGTGGCAGGTGACGCCGGCCGCGAACGACACCGGGTCCTCCTTGCGGGCGCGGCCGGCGCCGAGGCGCCACGCGGCCACCCCGACGCCGTAGGCGTCGAGACGGGTCAGGACACCGGACGACGGCGCCGCGACGACATGGTTCTCGCGCGCGGCCGGCAGCGCGGCGTCCGGGTCGCCGCCCTGAGCGCTGATCATCCGGCGCCAGACGTCCATGGCGGAGCCGTCCTTCAGCGCGTCCGCCGGGTCCTTCCCGGAAACGCCGGCGGCGGCGAGCATCTCGCGCGCCAGGGTCAGCGTCAGCTCCACCACGTCCGCAGGGCCGCCGCCGGCCAGCACCTCGACCGACTCGGCGACCTCCACGGCGTTCCCCACCGCGTTGCCGAGGGGACGGTCCATCGCGGTGAGCAGGGCGATCGTCCGGACGCCGTGGTCGGTGCCGATCGCGACCATCGTCTCGGCCAGCTCGCGGGCGTCCGCGGCCGTCTTCATGAACGCGCCGGAGCCGGCCTTGACGTCCAGGACGAGCGCGCCGGTGCCCTCGGCGATCTTCTTCGACATGATCGAGGACGCGATCAGCGGGATCGACTCCACGGTCCCGGTCACGTCCCGCAGCGCGTAGAGCTTGCGGTCGGCTGGGGCGAGGCCGCCGCCCGCGGCGCAGATCACCGCGCCCGCGGCGCGCAGCACGTCCAGCATCTCGGCGTTGGACAGCGACGCCCGCCAGCCGGGAATGGACTCCAGCTTGTCCAGGGTGCCGCCGGTGTGCCCGAGGCCCCGGCCGGACAGCTGCGGGACGGCCGCGCCGCACGCCGCGACCAGCGGCGCCAGCGGCAGCGTGATCTTGTCGCCGACGCCGCCGGTGGAGTGCTTGTCGGTGGTGGGGCGGTCCAGCGCCGACCAGTCCATCCGCTCGCCGGAGCGGATCATCGCCTCGGTCCAGCGGGCGACCTCGGCGCGCGACATGCCGTTCAGCAGGATCGCCATCGCCAGCGACGCCATCTGCTCCTCGGCGATCGCGCCGCGCGTGTAGGCGTCGACCGCCCAGTCGATCTGCTCGCCGGTCAGCGTTCCGCCGTCGCGCTTGCTGCGGATGACGTCGATGGCGTCCACGGGATCCCCCTCAGTATCACTCGACCGGGCCCACCGGCCCGGCTCGCCCGGTCTCAGGCTCGTTCGATCAGGTCGTCGGGCCCGAACGCGTCGGGCAGGACGTCCGACATGGGCAGGACGCCGCGGACGGTCTCCAGCAGCATCGAGGCCCCGCCGTGCTCCCACAGCAGTTGCCGGCAGCGTCCGCACGGCATCAGCGGATCGCCGTGCCGGTCGACGACCGCGACGGCGACGAGCCGGGGCCGAGACGCTTTGCCGGGCCCGTGCAGCGCCGACACCAGGGAGCATTCGGCGCAGAGCCCCACCCCGTAGGAGGCGTTCTCGACGTTGCAGCCGGTGATGACGCGCCCGTCGTCCACCAGCGCCGCCGCGCCCACCGGGAACCCGGAGTACGGCGCGTACGCGCGCGCCATCGCCTCTGTCGCCGCGCTGCGCAGAGCGGGCCAGTCGATGTCGGTCATGCGTCCATGATCTCCCAGCGGCCCGTCACCGGGCCTCGCCGCGGCGGTAGCGCAGGCCGTCGGCCGCGGGCATCCGCAGCCGCTGGCTGGCCAGCGCGAGGACGAGCAGCGTCGTCAGGTGCGGGCTGAACGACACCAGCTCCCCGGGGACGGTGTCGCTGAGCAGGAACCAGACGAGCAGTCCCGCCGCCGCGACCAGCGACAGCACCGCGCCGACGTAGGCGCCGCGGACCTCGCGCCGCCCCAGCTCCGTCACGATCTGCGAGCGCAGCCGGTTGGCCCGCACGCCCTGCCACACCCCGACGCCGACCAGCAGGACCGTGACGAACAGCAGCAGCGCGTGCATGGACTGCCCGCCGCCCCGCACGTTCATCGCGTCGGTGTAGCCGAACAGCAGCGACCCGGCGGCGAGGCCGCCCGGCCGCCAGTTGCCGAAGATCATGGAGGCGAGGCCGATGTAGCCGCGCCCGCCGGTCTGCCCGTCCTGGTACAGGGACGCGGCGACGGTGACGAGGAACGCGCCGGCGAGGCCGGAGAACCCGCCCGAGATCATGACGGCCGCGTACTTCATCCGGTACACGTGCACGCCGAGGGACTCGGCGGCGTACGGGTCCTCGCCGCAGGACCGGATCCGCAGCCCGAACGGGGTTTTCCACAGGATCAGGAAAGTCAGCGGGATCAGCAGCAGGCAGACGAGGGTGAGCAGGGACAGGCCGTTCGTCACCCCGCGAAGGATGCCCGCGATGTCCGACACCAGGAACCAGTGGTGGCTCTCCAGCGACCCCAGCCAGTCGGGGCTCTCCCATCCGCCGATCTTGCCGCCGGACAGCACCGGCAGCGTCAGCGTCTTGATCGGGTCGAGGGGCGGCGACTGCCGGGGCCCGCCGCCGAGGTCCTTGGCGTGCCCGGTGTTGAAGATCAGCCCGGCGAGGAACTGGGTGAGGCCGAGCCCCAGGATGTTGATCGCGACGCCGGACACGATGTGGTCGACGCCGAACGTGACGGTCGCGACGGCGTGCAGCAGCCCGCCGAGGGCGCCGCCGAGGATGCCGAACAGCACCCCGATCCACGGCCCCCACTGGTAGCCGGCCCACGCGCCGGTCCAGGTGCCGAGGATCATCATGCCCTCGAGCCCGATGTTGATCACGCCGGAGCGTTCCGCCCACAGCCCGCCGAGTCCGGCGAGGAAGATCGGCACGGCCAGCCGGAGCGCCGCGCTGACCGTCCCGCTGGAGGTCACGTCGTCCGCGCCGTCGATCATCCGGACGAGCGACAGCAGCACCAGCAGGCCCGCCGTGATCAGCAGGTAGTGCGGCCAGCGCAGCCGGAACGTGCCGTTCCCGGCCTTCGCCGGCAGGGCGGTCTCGGTCGCGGTCATGAGGTGCTCCCAGCGGCCTCGCGGGCCAGGTCATGGCCGGTGGCGAGCTCCGCGGCGACGGTCCGCTGCTGCAACCGTATCTCCCAGCGCCGGACGAGCTCGTAGACGATCACGACGGTCAGCACGACCACGCCCTGCATCACCCCGACGATCTCCTTCGGCACCTCGACCTCCTGGAGGATGTCGGAGGTCTGGTCGAGGAAGGCGAACAGCAGGGCGGCCAGCGCGATCCCGGCCGGGTGGTTGCGGCCGAGCAGCGCGACGGTGATGCCGGTGAAGCCGAGCCCCGCCGGGAAGTTCAGCGAGTAGTCGTAGGACTCGCCGAGCAGCCCCGGGATGCCGATCAGGCCGGCGACCGCACCGGACGCCACCATCGTGATCACGACCATCCGCTTGGCGCTGACCCCGCTGGCCTGCGCGGCGGACGGGGACAGCCCGGAGATCTTCAGGTCGAACCCGAACCGGGTGTAGTTGATGACCACCCAGAACACGATGCCGACCACGATCGCCAGCGGCAGCAGCCCGTACACCGCCCCGGGGAGGTCGATGCCGATCGCCGACAGGAAGCCGTTCAGCGGGCCGACGCGCCCCGAGTGCGGGATCGTCGCGGTCGCGACGTCGTTGCTGTTCGGCCGCGGCTCGGCGAGCCGCTTGTCGTTCAGCAGGTAGGCGATCACGCCGGTGGCGATCGCGTTCAGCATGATCGTGGACAGCACCTCGCTGACCCCGCGGGTCACCTTCAGCACGCCCGCGATCGCCGCCCACAGCCCGCCGACGAGCACCGCCGCGACGATCACCAGGAGCTGGCCGAACGGCGCGGGCAGCGAGACCGCGCCGCCGAGCGCCGCCGCCAGGAACGCGGCGAGCCGGTACTGGCCGTCCACGCCGATGTTCAGCAGCGCCATCCGGAAGCCGATCGCGACCGCGACCGCCGACAGGTAGTACCGGGTGGCGCGGTTGATGATGTCGACGATGGAGTGCTGCTGCGTGCCGTAGTCGACCATGCTCTGCACGGCGCTGACGGGGTCGGCACCGGTCAGCCGGAGCAGGATCATCGTGATGGCGAGCGAGATCAGCAGCGCGAGGATCGGTGCGCCGATCTTCAGCACGAGCCCGGTCGGGCCGAGCCCCCGCAGGATCGCCTTCCACGACGGCACCGGCACCGGCACCGCCTTCGCCGCCGCCCCGCCCTCCGAGGGATCCGGCTCCGCCGGCCTGGGCACCTCCGCCCGCGCCGAACCCGCCCCGGCCTCGGACGCCGTACCGGGCTCGGAGGCGTCGTCCGGCTTGGAGGCGTCGTCCGGCTTGGAGGCGTCGTCGGGGTTCGAGGGGTCGTTCGGGCCGGTCATGTCGGGTTCCCGGCGCCGGTCATGGCGGAGCCGAGGTCCTCCGGGGTGACCGTCCGCGGATCGACCTCCGCGACCAGCCGGCCCCGCAGGATCACGTGCAGGGTGTCGGACATTCCGATGAGTTCCTCAAGATCGGCGCTGATCAGCAACACGGCCAGCCCGGCCGCGCGGGCCCGCCGCAGGTGGTCCCAGATGGCGGCCTGGGCGCCGACGTCGATGCCGCGGGTCGGGTGCGCGGCGATCAGCAGGTGCGGCTCCCCGGTCATCTCCCGCCCGACGATCAGCTTCTGCTGGTTGCCGCCGGACAGCGCGGCGGCGGGCACGTCGATCCCGGGCGTCCGGACGTCGTAGTCCCGGACGATCCGGGTGGTGTCGCGGCGCGCGCCGCGCCGGTCCACCCACGGCCCGCGGACGTTCGGGCGCTGCGTCTGGTGGCCGAGCACGCGGTTCTCCCACAGCGACGCCTCCAGCACGAGCCCGTGCCGGTGCCGGTCCTCGGGGATGTAGGCGATGCCGGCCTCGCGGCGCCGCCGCGTCGGCCAGTGCGCGATGTCGTCGCCGCCGTAGACGATCGTCCCGGCGTCCGCGGCCCGCAGGCCCATGATCGCCTCGATGAGCTCGCTCTGCCCGTTGCCCTCGACGCCGGCCAGCCCGACGATCTCGCCGCGCCGGATGCGCAGCGAGACGTCGTCGACGACGGGACGGCCCTGCGGGGTGAGGACCGTGAGCCCGCCGACCTCCAGCTGGACGTCCTCGGTGACGGTCGAGTCGCGCAGCTCCGGGGTGGGAAGCTGCGAGCCGACCATCAGCTCGGCGAGCCGCCGCGAGGTGACCTGCGACGGGTCGAGCCGCGTCGCGACGGTGGTGCCGCGGCGGATCACCGAGATGGTGTCGGCGACCGACAGCACCTCGTCCAGCTTGTGGGAGATGAACAGCACGGTGAGGCCCTCGGCGCGCAGCTCCCGCAGGTTGCCGAACAGCTCGTCGACCTCCTGCGGGACGAGCACGGCGGTGGGCTCGTCCAGGATCAGCACGCGGGCGCCGCGGTAGAGCACCTTGAGGATCTCGACGCGCTGCCGCTCGCCGACGCCCAGCGTCTCGACGAGGACGTCGGGGTCGACGCGCAGCCCGTACGCCTTCGACATCTCCCGGATGCGCTCGCGGGCGGCGGCGAAGTCGATGCGGCCGCGCAGCCAGCCCTTGGCGCGCGGTTCGGCGCCGAGGATGACGTTCTCCAGCACGGTCAGGTTGTCGGCCAGCTTGAAGTGCTGGTGGACCATCCCGATGCCGCGGGCGATCGCGTCGGCGGGGGTGCGGAACGACACCTGCTCCCCGTCGATCTCGATGGTGCCCTCGTCCGGCCGCTGCATCCCGTAGAGGATCTTCATCAGCGTGGACTTGCCGGCGCCGTTCTCGCCGCAGAGCGCGTGCACCTCGCCGGGCTCGATGCTCAGGTTGATGTCGCGGTTGGCGACGACGCCGGGGAACCGCTTGGTGATCGATGTCAGCCGCACGGCCGGCACCTGGTCAGGCACGAGTGCCCCTCCTCCTGCCTCGGGGTACGCGGCCGGGGCGCGCGGCGGGCGGCGTCGCGTCGGCGACGCGCGGCCCGGGTGCGCGCCCCGGCCGGGAGACGGCCGGGCGGGCCGGCCCGGCGGGTGCCGCGGCGGCCCGCCGATCGGTCACTGGGGCTTGGTCGGGACGGTGATCTTGCCGGCGACGATCTGCGCCTTCAGGTCCTCCAGCTTGGCCTTGACGTCGTCGACGTTGCCGCCGGTCGTGGCGTACCCGACGCCGTCGTTCTGCAGGTTGTACTGCACCGTGCCGGCCTTGAACTGATTCTTGGCGACCGACTCGACGAAGTTGAACACCGACAGGTCCACGTGCTTCACCATCGAGGTGAGGATGTGCGACTTCACGTCGGCGACCGCGGGCTGGTTGTACTGGTCGGAGTCGACGCCGATGGCCCACTTGCCGGCCGCGCCGACGGTCTTGATGACGCCGATGCCGGCGCCGCCCGCCGCGTGGTAGATGACGTCCGCGCCGGCGTCGAGCTGGCCCTTGGCGGCCTCGTTGCCGAGCCCGGTGTCCTTGAAGCCGTTGAAGTTCGGCGGCTCGGTCAGGTACTTCGGCGGCAGCACCTTGGTGCCGGGCTTGGCCTTCTCGGCGCCCGCCTGGTAGCCGGCGAAGAACTTCTGGATCAGCGGCACGTCCACGCCGCCGATGAAGCCGATCTTGCCGCTCTTGGACTTCAGCGCGGCGGCGGCGCCGACCAGGAACGAGCCCTGCTCCTCGGAGAAGCAGGAGCCGGCCACGTTGGCGCCCTCGACCTTGCAGCCGTCGGCGTCCACGATGAAGAACTTGGTGTTCGGGAAGTCCTTGGCGACCTTGAGCAGGGACGCGGTGTAGGAGAACCCGACGCCGATGACCGGGTTGTAGCCGGTGTTGGCGAGCAGCCGCAGGCGGGACTCCTTGTCGGAGTCCGGCTCGTCCGGCTGCGCGGAGATCTCCTTGGTGGTGACGTGCAGGTCCTTCTCGGCCTTCGTCAGGCCGGCCGCCGCCGAGTCGTTGAACGACTGGTCGCCGCGGCCGCCGATGTCGAACGCCAGCCCCACCTTGAGGGTCTTCTTGCCCTCGTCCCCGCCGCCGTCGCCACCGGCCTTCTTGCCACCGCACGCGGAAGCGCTGAGCGTCAGCGCCGCACCCGTCACGGTGACGAGCGAAATCTTCAGTCCACGGCGCAAGGTAGCGCTCCTTCCGTTCCCCACCCGGGATCGGTGGCCTACGGGCCACCGAAATCGATGGGACGCTACCTCGCGGTTGGTGGAAAACTGCCGGCTTGCACCGTTTCGCAATAGGTCCGTTACCAATGCGTACGCATATCGGCACAGGTCAGCGCACGGACGGTCGCGCCCGGTGACGCCGCCGGGGACCCCGGCCGGCCCGAACGGCGCCGCCGGCGGAGGCGGAGGCGGCGCCGCGTGCCGGGCGCCGTCAGGCGAGCGTGGCGCCCTCGACCGTCTCCGGGTCCGCGGGACGGCCGCCGTCCCACAGCGCGGTCAGCGCCGTCGCCGCCAGCACCCGCACCCCGACCGGGATGCACCGCTCGTCGACGTCGAAGTCGCCGCGGTGCAGGTCGTACTCGCCGGGCGAGCCGGGCGTGCGGACGCCGAGCCGGGCGAGCGCGCCCGGGATCGACTCCAGGTACCAGCCGAAGTCCTCGCCGCCGAGGCTCTGCGGCGTCGGCACCACGCCCTCCTCGTCGAGGACCTGCGCCGCCGCGTCCCGGAACATCTGCACGCTGGCCGCCTCGTTGACGGTCGGCGGGACGCCCCGGACGTACTCCAGCGACGCCTCGACGTCGTAGGCGGCGGCGACCGACTGCAGCAGCGCCTTCATCATCTCCGGCGCGCGGTGCCACGCCTCGTCGTCCAGGCAGCGGACGGTGCCCTCGGCGACGCCGTCGTCGGGGATCGCGTTGGCGACCGACCCGGCCGACACCCGGCCCCACACCAGCGACAGGCTGGAGCGCGGGTCGACCCGCCGCGACAGCGCCGACGGCAGCTCGGTGATGATCTTGGCGAGCGCGTACACCAGGTCGGAGGTCAGGTGCGGCCGGGCGGTGTGCCCGCCGGGGCCGGTGACCTTCACGTACACCTTGTCGCAGGCCGCGGTGATCGGGCCGCTGCGCAGCCCCAGCTCGCCGACCTCGATGCGCGGGTCGCAGTGCAGCGCGAACGCGCGGTCGACGCCGGCGATGCCGCCGGCGGCCATCACGTCCAGCGCCCCGCCCGGGGTCTCCTCGGCGGGCTGGAACAGCAGCCGGACCCGGCCGGGCAGCAGCCCCGCCTCGGCCTGCTGCGCCAGGAACAGCCCGGCGCCGAGCACCATCGTGGTGTGCACGTCGTGCCCGCACGCGTGCGCGACGCCCGGCACCGTCGACCGGTACGGGGCGCTCTCCTTCTCGTCCTGCAGCGGCAGCGCGTCGATGTCGGCGCGCAGCGCGATCGTCGGCCCGTCGCCCGGGCCGATGTCGCAGATCAGGCCGGTGCCCTTCGGCAGGATCCGCGGTTCGAGCCCGGCCATGCGCAGCCGCTCGGCGATCCGCGCGGTGCTGCGGTGCTCGTCGTAGCCCAGCTCGGGGTGCATGTGCAGGTCGCGGCGGAACGCGACCAGCTCCTCCTCGTGGCGGGCGAGGAACACCTCGAGCTGCGGCCGCAGCGCGGCCGGGCGGTCGCTGCCCGCGGGGCCGTGCGGTCCCGGGGCGGTCGGTGGTTCAAGGCCGGGCATCACCCCGGGTCCCGGTTGTGTCATGTGCGCCCCCTGCGCGAGGGCGGGGCCGCTGGGCCGCCGCCCGGTATCGGTGTTCTCACAGGCACCGGTGTCGTCGGCGTCCCCTGTGTTCTTGCCCGGAGGGCCCGCCGCCGTTCGCTCGGGGCGCCCGTCCGGACCGGCCGGCTGCTCAGGCCCCGGCATGGACGGCCTCCCCCGGTGCGACGAACCTGTCCTCGGCCAGCTCCGTGATCGCCGCGTCGACGATGTTCTCCAGCGAGCCGCCCGCCGCGCGGATCGCGCGCTGGCGCTCGTACGGCGCCCCGTGTTCGAGGACCTCGCCGGCCACCTTGAGCTCCTCGGCGCAGCCGAGCCGGTCGGCGACCGGCTCCAGCTCCCGGATCAGCTCGTACAGGTCGTCGCGGAGCGGCGCGGTGTTGCCGTTGTCGTCGGTGATGACGATCGCGTCGAGCCCGTAGCGGGTCGCGCGCCACTTGTTGTCGCGCACCACCCACGGCGCCGGGCGGGGCAGCGTGTAGCCGCGGTCGAGCTGCTGCTCGAACAGCGTGACCAGGCTCTGGCACAGCGCCGCGGCCATGCCGACCTCCCGCAGGGTGGGGATGCCGTCGCACATCCGGATCTCGACGGTGCCGAAGTCCGGGTGGGGGCGGATGTCCCACCACACCTCCTTGATGCTCCGGATGGTTCCGGCGCGCAGCAAGGTGTCCATGTAATCCTCGAAGGCCGCCCAGTCGTCAAGCAAGTGGGGCGGACCGGCCGTCGGCAGCTGGCCGAAGACGACCGCCCGGCAGGACGCCAGCCCGGTGTCCGCGCCGCTCCAGAACGGGCTGGACGCGGTGAGCGCGAGGAAGTGCGGGAGGTAGGCCGACAGCGCGTTCACGATCGGGATCGCCTTGGAGACGTCGGAGACGCCCACATGGACATGCACGCCGAAGGTCTGGATGCGCCGGGCCAGCCACTGCATCTGCTCGACCAGGTCGGCGTAGCGCTGCGTCGGCGCCATCACCGCGTCGCGCCAGTCGCTGATCGGGTGGGTGCCGGTGCAGGCGAGCGCGATGCCGCGGTCGGCGGCGGCGGTGCGCAGCTCGGCGAGGGTGGCCGCGAGGTCGCTCTTGGCCTCGCCGACGGTGTGGCAGATACCGGTCACGACCTCGACCGTGGACTCCATGAGCTCGTGCCGGACCTTGGGGATCTCGCCGTCCTCGCTGAGCGACGGCAGCGCGGCGAGCACCCGGCGCGCGTCCTGCCGCAGGTGCCGGGTCTCCGCATCGACGAGCTGGATCTCCCACTCGACGCCGAGCGTCGTTCCGCTCGATGCGTTGAACTCAATGGCCACGGCCAACCTCCGTCCACAATCCTTGCAGGTCGTTGCGTGGCACGTGGCGCAATTCAGCCAGCGGGTCCCTAAGCCTGGACAAACGCCGGTCCAGGTCACGTGTTCACACCATCATGGCGCCCGCGCCCGCCGCCACGCCGGTCTCCATGCCCTTCGCGGATCAATTGACTCGTACGGGCGGCCTGCGGACGGGTCCGTCCCCTACTTTTCGGTCATCGATCTCGCGGCGGGCACCACTCGATCGAACTAGTCCGCCCGCCCCAAACTACCTGTGATGACGGACCGTGACGGACTCTGGCGTCCACTTACGTACTGTGAGTAGTCATAAGCACCACAAAAATCGTCTAACGCACCATACGCCTCAACTGTCCCGAGCTTGCCGTCTTCGCGGTCGGGTACCCCTTCGCCGGATGTGTCGCCTAGTCTTCGGGGGAGCCATGGGCGTGCGGAACCGGACGGCCGCTGCGGGACTGAGGAGCGTCGGAAGCTTGCGAGCAGGACGACAGGGGCGGACCGGAGTCCGGCGCGCCATGCCGATGATCACTGTGCCGCTGAGCGCGGCCTGTCTGCTGGCGGCCCCGGCCGCCGCGTCGCCGGCCGTGCGCCCGGCCGCGGCGGCGCCGTCGGACCCCGTCGGCGGGCCGCAGCTCGCCGGCCGCGGCATCGTGCTGAACCAGGCGCCGGGCGTCCCCGCGCTGCCGAAGCTGAAGTTCTCCTCCTACCTGGTCGCCGACGCCGACACCGGCGAGGTGCTGGCCGCCAAGGACCCGCACGGGCAGTACCTGCCGGCCAGCACGCTGAAGACGCTGACCTCGGCCACCCTGGTCGCCAAGCTGAACCCGGACCGGCTCGTCCGGCCCTCGCAGAAGGCGTGCGACGTCGAGGGCACCAAGGTCGGGCTGACCCCGAAGATGCAGTACAAGGTCTCCGACCTGTTCCACGCGCTGATGATGATGTCGGCGAACGACGCGGCGGTCACGCTCGCCGAGGCCAACGGCGGCATGAAGAAGACCATCGCCGACATGAACGCCGAGGCGAAGTACCTGCACGCCGACGACACGCTCGCCGCGTCGCCGAACGGCCTCGACGTCGACTACGGCCTGAACCTGCGCACCCAGCACACCTCGGCGTACGACCTGGTGCTGTTCCTGCGGGAGGCGATGAAGAGCCCGCAGTTCCGGACGTACGTGCAGGCCGCCCAGTTCCAGTTCCCGGCGCCGCTGACCAAGAAGGAGAAGAAGAAGCACAAGAAGGTCGGCGGCTACCCGATCTACACCCACAACAAGCTCCTGCCGGGCCAGAAGTACGGCTACCGCGGGATGCTCGGCGGCAAGAACGGCTACACCGTGCACGCCCAGCAGACCTACGTCGCCGAGGCGCGCCGGGACGGGCACACGATCATCATCTCGGTGATGCACGGCGAGACCTCCCCGTTCCAGGCCGGCGCCAAGCTGCTGGACTGGGGCTTCGCCGCGCGCGGCAAGGTCCAGCCGGTCGGCACGCTGGTCGCGCCGGGCGCCGCGGCGCAGGCCAAGAAGCACGCCGACGGCGAGTCGGGCGGCGTGCTCCCCGGCACCTCGCTGGACTCCTCGGGCGGCTCGTCCGCGCTGGTCTACGAGATCGGCGGCGGCACGGTCGGCGGGCTCCTGGCCGCCGGCGTCCTGTTCACCGTGTACCGCCGGCGCCGCCGCCACCCGCTGCCGAGGCCCGCCGGGAACACCGGCGGCTCCCAGGCGGCCTACGGGGACGTCCCGCCCCGCGACGACGCCTCCTACGAGGGGCCCTCCTACGACGACGGGGCCCGCTAGAGCTTCGCGTTCGCGGCGCCGGGCTTCGCGGTGTCCTCGCCCGTCCCCGCGTCCCTGCCCGCGTCCATGTGGCCCTTGGTGGCGCCGCCGTCCGGGTCGCGGTGCTCCTCGACCGCCGCGACCTCCTGCTCGGCGAGGTTCTCCGGATCCGCGGCGTCGGCCTTCAGCACGACGCGGCGGGTCGCGGTCCACGCGGCGACGAACAGCACGAACCGGGACACGATGTTGATCCACACCATCAGCCCGACCAGGACGGCGAACGAGGCGTACACCGGGTTCTGCGTCGTCCGGCCGATCAGCAGCGTCGCGGCCTGCTTGAGCAGCTCCAGGCCGAGCCCGCCGAACAGCGCGCCGCGGATGATCCGCCGCCACGGCGCGATCGTCCCCGACAGCCGGGTGAACAGCACCAGGAAGATCACCGTGTCGAACGCGACGGCGCAGGCCAGCGACAGCAGCCGCAGCCCGGTGCCGGCGCCCGGCACGTCGTCCAGCGAGAACCAGCCGAGGACGGTGTGGGTCGCCGACGAGGTGACCGTCGACACCGCCATCCCGCAGATGAGGATCACGCCGAGGAACGCCAGCACGGCCAGGTCCCACAGCCGCTTGAGGAAGTAGTTGCCGCCGCCGGTCGGCGGGTTGCCCCAGATGTCGCGCAGCGACTCGCGCAGCACCTGCACCCAGCCGAGCCCGGTGAACAGCAGCGCGACCAGGCCGACGACCCCGACGGCCGTCTTGGACTGGGCGATCTGCTCGACCTGCAGCTGGTCCGACAGCCCCGGCAGCAGCTCCCGGACGGCCTTGACGAAGTAGTCGCGGGCCTGCGTGCTGATGCCGACCAGGTAGCCGAGCAGCGAGTACGCCAGCGCCAGCAGCGGGAAGAACGACAGGAACCCGTAGCAGGTCAGCGCGGCGGCGAGCCGGTCGCCGCGGCGCTCCTGGTAGCGCTCGAACGCGCGGGCGAGGTGGTCGAACCAGCGCCAGCGGGCGCGCGCGGCGCGCAGCAGGTCCTTCCCGGCCTCCAGCGCACCGTCGATCCACCGCTGAATCCCGCTGATCACCTGCCGCATGTACGCAACGTACCCACCCCTTGGCGCTCGATGCGGCGGACGGTAATCAACCGTTGAACGTTGAGTGGCGTTTCCCATTACCGAACAGGAAGTCGCACTGCGGCCGCCACACGCCGTCCAGGCCGTGCTCGTACAGCGAGAAACCCCAGGCCTCGAACTCGGCGCGGTAGTTCGACAGGTCCTTGTACGCGCGGTCCATCACGTCGTCGGGCAGGTGGTGCGCGATGGTGATGTGCGGGTGGTACGGGAACGGCAGCGGGCGCGCGAGCGGCCCCGAAGCGACCTTCGCCTGGACGCGCTCGCAGCCGCCGATGCCCTTCGCCAGCGCCACGTAGACGACCGGGGACACCGGCCGGAACGTTCCGCTGCCGCGCAACCGGATGCGGAACGGCCGCTCGGCGTGCGCCACGTCCAGCAGGTGCGCCTCGATCGCGTCCATCTCGTCCGCGGTCACCTCGGTCGGCGGCATCAGCGTGATGTGCGTCGGGATCGCGGTGGCGAGGGGGTCGCCGTAGGACGCGCGGGTGCGCTGCAACTCCGTCCCGTACGGCTCGGGGATCGGGATCGCGACCCCGATCATCCGCACGCCGCCGTCCGCCCCCGGGCCCGCGGGCATCCCCACGAACGTGTCCGCGGGCATCCCCACGAAGGTGTCCGCGGGCCCGGGTCGCGCCCCCTCGCCGGCCACGGTCAGCGACCGCGTCCCACGAAGCCGACCCGCTCGCGGACGGTGTCCATGGTGCGCCTGGCGACGGCCCCGGCGCGGCCGGCGCCCTTCTCCAGGATCCGGTCGAGCTCGGCGGGGTCGTCCAGCAGTTCGGCGGTGCGCTCCCGGATCGGGTTGAAGGTGTCCAGCACGACCTCGGCGAGGTCCTTCTTGAACTGGCCGTAGCCGGACCCCGCGTACCTGGCCTCCAGGTCGGGGATCGGCGTGCCCGCCAGCGCGGAGTAGATCCGCAGCAGGTTGGTGACGCCGGCCTTCTTCTCCTCGTCGTACACGACCTCGGTGCCGGTGTCGGTGACCGCGCGCATGATCTTCTTGCGCATCGGGCCGGGGTCCTCCAGCACGTCGATGATGCCCTGCGGCGAGGACGCCGACTTGCTCATCTTCGCGCCCGGCTCCTGCAGGTCGGTGATCTTCGCGGCGCCCGCGGGGATGTGCGCCTCCGGCGCGACGAACGTCTCGCCGAACCGGTGGTTGAACCGCTGCGCCAGCGTCCGGGTCAGCTCCAGGTGCTGCCGCTGGTCCTCGCCGACCGGGACGCGCAGCACCGTGCTGCCGGGCTCCGGGGTGTAGAGCAGGATGTCGGCGGCCTGCAGGACCGGGTAGGTGAACAGCCCGACACTGGCCGCCGACGTCCCCTGCTTGGACGACTTGTCCTTGAACTGGGTCATCCGGCTCGCCTCGCCGAACCCGGTGATGCAGCCCATCACCCACGCCAGCTCGGCGTGCTCGGGGACGTGGCTCTGCACGAACAGCGTCGCACGGTCGGGGTCGACGCCCATCGCGATCAGCTGCGCCACCGACACCCGCGTCCGGCGCCGCAGCACCTCGGGGTCGTGCTCGACCGTGATCGCGTGCAGGTCGACCACGCAGTAGAACGCCTCGTGGGTGTCCTGCAGCGACACCCACTGCCGCAACGCGCCCAGGTAGTTGCCGAGATGGAACGAGTCGGCGGTGGGCTGGATGCCGGAGAGCACCCGCGGGGCGGGCGCGGACGCAGCGGGGTCGGATACGGGGCTGGACGCTTCGGGCATGTGCACGGACCGATTCTCTCAGGTGTCTGCGGAGGCTCCGCCGCCGGTGGCGGCGTCGCCGACCGGCCGCGGGGCCGCGGCCGGGGGGACGGGCGTCGCCGGCGCCGCCGGCCGCCGCGCCGCCGGCCGTGCCGGGTGCCGCACCGCCGGCCGGACCGGCTGCCGGGCCGGCTGCGGTGCCGCCCGCGGCGTGACGCGCACGCGGGCCACCCGGCGGCCGTCCATCCGGGCGACCCGCAGGTCCCGGCCGGCGGCCCGCACCGAGTCGCCCTCGGCGGGGACGCGGCCGAGCACCGCCATGATGTGCCCGGCGACCGTCTCGTACGGCCCGGCCGGCAACCGGATGCCGGTCACGGCGGCGAAGTCGTCCAGGTTGAGCAGGCCGTCGACCTCGACCACCCCGCCGTGCAGGCGCCGCGCCTGCGCGTCCTGCACATCATATTCGTCGCGGATGTCGCCGATCAGCTCCTCCATCAGGTCCTCCAGCGTGACGATCCCGGCGACGCCGCCGTACTCGTCCATCACGATCGCCAGGTGGCAGCCCTCCCGCCGCATCTCCGACAGCACCGGCAGGACGCGCTTCGAGGACGGCAGGAACTTCACCGGCCGCACCAGCTCCCCCACCCGCCGCTCCCCCACGGGCTGGGCGCGGTCCCGGTCCGCGGGGACGAGCAGGTCCCGGATGTGGACGAAACCGACCACCTCGTCGTGCGAGCCGCGGCACACGGGGAACCGCGAGTGCGGGCTGCCCGCCGCGGCCCGCGCCGCGGTGCCGAGCGGCAGCGCCGCGTCCAGGAACACCACCTCGGTGCGGGGCACCAGCACCTCCCGCAGCGGCCGCTCCCCCGCCGCGAACACCTCCTCGATCAGCGCCCGCTCGTCCGCCGCGATCTGGGTGTTCTCCGCCACGAGCGCGCGCATCCGCTCCGCCGTCGGCTCCTCGCGGAGCGAGTGCGGGTCCCCGCCCGCGAGCCGCACCACCAGGTCCGTGGCGGCCGACAGCAGCCGCACCAACGGCCGCGCGAGCCGTCCCGGCGGCCGGAACGCCACCGGAGCGGGCGCGGGACCGCCGGCCGACGTCCGATCCATGGCAGGAACCTTCCCCGCCGGACGCCCCGAACGAACGGCCGATCCGCCACCGGCACCGCGCCCGGCACGTGGCGCGGGCCTTCGGGGGCGGGTTGTGCGGATAGCCTGGGCGGCACCCCGCCGTCCTGTCCGCATTGATGGAGGTCCGTACGTGAAGCTGCTCGTCACCGGAGGCGCCGGCTACATCGGCAGCGTCGTCTCCGCACTGCTGCTGGAGGCGGGGCACGAGGTGGTCGTGCTGGACGACCTGTCCACCGGGCACGAGGACGCCGTCCCGGCCGGGGCCCGGCTGGTGCGCGGCACGCTGCGCGGCGCCGCCGCCGAGGTGCTGGGCGGCGCCGGCTTCGACGCGGTGCTGCACTTCGCCGCCAGGTCGCTGGTCGGCGAGTCCGTCCAGAAGCCCGGCCTGTACTGGGACAAGAATCTCGGCGAGTCGCTGGCGCTGCTGGAGGCGATGCGCGTCGCCGGCGTCCCGCGGATCGTGTTCTCCTCCACCGCCGCCACCTACGGCGAGCCGGAGTCGACGCCGATCCTGGAGACCGACCCGACCCGGCCGACCAACCCGTACGGCGCGTCCAAGCTGGCGATCGACACCACGCTCGCCGAGTACGCGCGGCTGCACGGCATCGGCGGCGTCTCGCTGCGCTACTTCAACGTCGCCGGCGCCTACGGCACGCAGGGCGAGCGGCACGCCGTCGAGACGCACCTGATCCCGAACGTGCTGAAGATCGCGAACGGCGACGGGGAGGCGGTGAAGATGTTCGGCGAGGACTACCCGACCCCCGACGGCACCTGCGTCCGCGACTACATCCACGTCGCCGACCTCGGCCGCGCCCACCTGCTCGCGCTCGACGCCTGCGAGCCCGGCACCCACCAGATCTTCAACCTGGGCAGCGGCACCGGCAACTCCGTCCGCGAGGTCATCGAGGTCTGCCGCGAGGTCACCGGCCGCGACATCCCGGCGGAGGTGCACCCGCGCCGCCCCGGCGACCCGGCGGTGCTGATCGCGTCCTCCGACAAGATCCAGTCGCAGCTCGGCTGGAAGCCCGAGCGGGACCTGCGCGCCATGGTGTCGGACGCCTGGACCTTCCTGCGCTCGCGATGACCGATCTCCGCACCGCCTTCGGCGCGGCCTTCGGGCGGGCCGCCGAGGGCGTCTGGCACGCGCCCGGGCGGATCAACCTGATCGGCGAGCACACCGACTACAACGACGGCCTCGTCCTGCCGTTCGCGCTGCCGCGCGGCGTGTCGGTGGCCGCCGCGCGCCGCGACGACGGCGTGATCGAGGTCCGCTCCCGCCAGGCGGACGGCACCGTCACCGCGCCCGTCGACGGCGGGACGGTCGTCTCCGAGGGCTGGCCGGCCGAGCGGGCGTGGGCCGCCTACCCCGTCGGCACGGCGCGGGTGCTGCGCGAGCACGGCACCGGCGGCGCGTCCCTGCTGATCGACTCCGACCTGCCGCAGGGCGCGGGGCTGTCGTCGTCGGCCGCGCTGGAATGCGCCACGGCGCTCGCGCTCTGCGACCTGCACGGCGTCGGGATCGACCGCCCGGAGCTGGCCCGGCTGGCGCAGCGCGCCGAGAACGACCAGGTCGGCATGCCGTGCGGGCTGATGGACCAGTCCGCGTCGCTGCTGTGCACGCCCGGCCACGCGCTGCTGCTGGACTGCCGCAGCGGCCTGTCGTCCCAGATCCCGTTCGACCCGGCCGGGGCCGGGCTGACCCTGCTCGCCGTCGACACCCGCGCCTCCCACGCCCTCACCGGCGGCGACTACGGGCGGCGGCGCGCCGAATGCGAGCGGGCCGCGGCGCTGCTCGGCGTCGACGCCCTCCGCGACGTCAAGGACCTCGCGGGCGCGCTCGGCCGGCTGCGCGACCCGGTGCTGCGCCGCCGCGTCCAGCACGTCGTCACCGAGAACCACCGCGTCGAGGCGTCCACCGGGCTGCTGCGCGCCGGTGCCGTCGCCGAGCTCGGCGCGATGCTGAACGCCTCCCACCTGTCGCTGCGCGACCAGTTCGAGATCTCCTGGCCCGAAGCCGACGCCGCCGTCGACGCGGCGCTGCGCGCGGGCGCCCGCGGCGGCCGGATGATCGGCGGCGGGTTCGGCGGCTCGGTGATCGTGCTCACCGCGTCCGACCGGGCCGAGCGGGTCCGGGACGCCATCGCCGCGGCCTACGCCAGGCGCGGCTGGACGGCGCCGGAATTCCTCGACGCCGTCCCGTCCGCCGGAGCCCGCCGCCTGTCCTGACCGGGCCGGCCCCGGAGCGCGGCCGACGCGGGTCGCCCCGGAGCGCGGCCGGCCCGGGTCAGCCCCGGAGCGCGGACCTGATGTCGGCGAGGAGGGCGGCGGCCTGGTCGGCGGGGCCGGTCTCGTCCAGCGACCGGAAGCCGTCCACGGCGGCGGACGCGTGCGGTTCCGCGTCCGCCTGGCGCCCGGTCTGCGCGAGGATGCGGGCCTGGTCGTAGGAGACGAGCGCGGTCTCCCAGGTGCGGGGCGGGCCGTCCGGCAGGGCGTCCAGGGCCGCGCGGGCCGCCTCCACCGTGGCGACGGCCCGCTCCGGCTCGCCGCTCCAGAGCAGGCACATCGCGGCACGGCGGCGGGCGCGGACGACGCCGTGCGGGTCGCCGGCCCCGCCGTGCGCCTCGGCCGCCTCGGCGAACCGCTCGGCGGCCTGGGCGTCCTTGTCGAGGTCCGTCAGGATCTCGGCGGCCTCCTCCAGGAAGTGCGCGACCGCGCCCGGTTCCCCGTCCTTCGCGGCGTCCTCGGCGAGGGACGCGAACGTCGCCGCGCCGTCCTCCTCGCCCAGCCCCTTCTGGGCGTGCGCGAGGATCAGCCGGCAGCGCCGCGCGGCCCCGCCGGCCAGTTGCGGCAGCGCCTCCTCGGCGGCCTCCGCGGCCTCCAGGTGGCGGCCCGCCTCCAGGTAGCCGGCGGCGAGATCGGCGCGCAGGTGGACGGCCTGCTCGTGCATGCCCTCGGCGGTCCACGCGGCGACGGCCTCGGCGAGGTCGGCGACGGCGTCCGCGGGGCGGCCCGCGGACAGCAGCGCCAGCCCCCGCTCGGTGTGGGCCGACGCGCGCATCGGCGACGGCTCGGGCATCGCGGCGAGCGCCTCGTCGAGCAGCGCGAACACCTCCTCGCCCGGCCCGCCGGAACCGGAACCGCCCTCCGGTGCGGGCTCGCGGACCAGGATCTGGGCGAGCAGCAGCGCCGGGGCGGACGCCTGCTCCGGGTCGCCTGACGCGCGAGCCTCCGCGAGGGACCGCCGCAGCGCCGCGGCCGCGTCCCCCGTCTCACCGGCCGACAGCAGCGCGCGGCCCCGCAGGAACCACAGCTCGCCCGCCCGATCGGGGGCGTCGTCCGGGTCGACGCGGTCGAGCGCCGCGAGGACGTCGGCGTGCCGGTCGCGGCTCAGGTGGACGGCGGCCAGCCGCAGCAGCGCCGCCGTGGCGGCGCCGTCCTCGGCCGGATGCGCGGTGAAGTGGTCGGCGGCCTCGTTCAGCTCGTCCAGCCCGCGCTCGTCGCCCGCGTCGCAGCGCAGCGCGCCGAGCCGGCTCAGCACGCGGTACCGCCGCGCCCGCTCGCCCAGCTCGCCGAACAGCCGGAACGCCTCCTCCCAGCAGGCGATCGCGCCCTCGTGGTCGCCGTCCATCGCCCGCTCGACGCCCCGGGCGTCCAGCCGCCGCGCCCGCTGCAGCGGCGTCGGCCCGGTCGTCTCGGCGACGGCGTCGAAGCGCCGCCACGCGGCCAGCGTGCGGGCCGCGTCACGGCTGGTGCGGCGCTCGTCCCCGATGGCCAGCAGCACGTCGAGGTCGGTCTCGGTCGCGATGCCGTCCGGCTCGGGCCGCCGCGCGGCGGGAGCCGCCGCCGGGGCGGGAGCCGAGCGGCGGTGGTGCGGCGCCAGCGGGACGAACCCGGCGACCGGCTCGGCCGCCAGGATCGCGCGCACCCTGCCGCCCTGGTGGGACGTGCCGTTGCGGGCGTCGAACCGGGCCGCCAGCTCCGTCGCGCGGGCCTCCAGCTCGGCGCCCAGCTCCGCGAGCGGCACGTCCCGCGCCGGACGGTCGCCCGACGCGGGCCGCCGGACCGTCGCCGCGCCGTGCCCGGACGCCGCCGCCCTTCCCAGCACCAGCGCGGCCGAGGCGGCGAACATCATCTCCGCGTGGACGTGCGGCGCCCGGTCCAGCCACCCGAGATGCCGCTGCACGATCTCCACGCCGCGCGCCTCGTTGCCGGTCAGCGCGCAGAACTCCAGATGCTCGGCGACGTCCCCCAAGTCGGCGATCCGGCTCCGGTGCACCCGGTACGCGCGTCGGTGCGCGTCGGCCGCCGCGTCGGGCCGGCCCGTGCGCAGGTACACCGGCATCATCGCCGTCTGGATGCCCTGCGGCTGCTCCTTGCAGGTCAGCTCGGCCGCCAGCACCGGCGCCGCGACCTCCGCGGCCTCCTCGTACCGGCCCGCGTCGGCGAGATGGCTCACGATGCCGGTCGGGTCGCACCCCTCGCAGTCCGACAGCTGGTCCCGCTGGGCGGCGCGCCACCGGCCGAACCAGTCGTCGGCCGACGGGTCGCCGATGTGGCGGGCGACGATGTGCCGGCGCCGGTACACCGCCTGGAGGCTGTGGCCGCCCGCACGGTAGCGCCGCTCCATGTCGTCCAGCACCGCCCGCGTCCGGTCGAGCGGGATCTCCGGGAACTTCGTGAGCGAGCTCACCACCGCTTTCATCTGCCACAGCAGCACGAGCGGCTCGTCATAGCGGCCGGGGTCGCGGTCATGCTCGGCGAGCGTCCGGCCGAACGTCGCGAACGCCTTCGCGGGCTCGCCGCCGAACTGGTAGGCGTCGGTCAGGCGCGTCCGCACGCGGAACGCCAGCACGTCGTCGCCGGCCTCCTCCGCGCGGCGCAGCGCGTCCTCGACCAGGACGGTCCGCGCCTCCCCGTACGGGAGCTCCTGCGCGCGCCCCATCAGCGCGTAGACGTCATCGGTGCTCACTGGGTGGCCTCCGGGCTGTGGACGGCCCACTCCAGCAGGCCGATGAAGGAACGGTTCAGCACCGCCGTGTCGGCGGGCCGCAGCGGATGGTGGCCCAGCAGCAGCGCCTGCCCGTACAGCGCCTGCACGGCGGGCTCCACCGGCCCGCCCGCGCCCAGGGCCGTGACCCGGCGCGTCAGCGGATTGCGGTAGTTCAGCACCAGCTGCGGGCGCTCCAGGCCGGTCGACGCGCCGACCGCGCCGAGCACGTCCGCCCACAGCTCGCCGGCCTCCTCCCGCGCCCGCGTCAGCTCGTCACGGAACTGCGCGTCCCGGCTGGTCAGGTACAGCGCCGGAAGCGACGCCGGGTCGAAGTCGCGGACCACCACCTCGCAGCCGAGCCGCTCCACCGCCCGCTGCGCGGCCGCCAGGAACGGCCGCAGCGCCAGCTCCGCCGCCGGGTCCAGCACGCCGAACGTCGTGGTCAGCTCCGCCGCGTCCAGCCGGGTCAGCCGGATGTCGGGATCGAGGTCGGGCAGCCGCTCGATGATCTCGGTGTCGTGCACGTAACCGCCGTTGACCAGCCCGACGCCCTGCGCGCCCGCCACCGCCGACAGCCGCCGGAACTCCTCCACGCTCCCGGCGAACCGGCCCTCCGGATGCCGCCGCCGGAACTCGCGCAGCGTCATCGGACCCGCGGACGTCTCGTAGTCCATCCACCGGTCGACGATCCGCAGCATGTCGTCGTCGTGCAGCGCCATCGCCTTCACACCCAGCTGATGCAGCCGCAGGAACCCGCGCAGCCGCGCCGGATCCGTCTCCGCCAGCCGCACCAGCCACTGCCGCAGCACCTCCCCGAGGGCCTGCCGCGCCGACTCCAGCAGCTCGTCCTCGAACAGCGCCTCGCGGCTCGCGGTCGGCCGCAGCTCCCCCGCGTCCACCACGCACCGGACGAAGAACGCCCAGTCGGGCAGCAGCCCCTGCACGCTCTCCGCCAGCAGCATCCGCTTCAGATAGACGCGATGGGCGCTGCGGGACGTCGGCGACACCGGCTCCGGCAGGACGAACGCGACGCCCGTCAGCCCCGCCTCCGCCACCTCCAGATCGACCACGTCGAACGGCGTGAACCCGTACAGCTCCTCGCAGTACCTCTCCAGCGCGCGCCGCCGCGACGCCGGATCCGGATGGGACGCCCGCCACGGCGGGCCATCGCCCGTGACCGCGGCCCCGTCCACGACGAGGTCGACGGGGAGCAGCGAGCCGTAGGCGCGGGCCAGCTCCGCCACGACGGGCGCGCTCAGCAGCTCCGCCGACCCCGGACGCGGCCGCAGCGTCACCGTCGTGCCCGGCTCGTCCCGCTCGCCCGGCTCGACCCGGTAACTACCCTCCGACCGGCCCGTCCAGCGGACCGCGCCGCCGCCCTTCGCCGACCGCGACACCACCTCGATCTCGTCCGCGACCAGGAACGCCGACAGCAGCCCGATCCCGAACTGGCCGAGGAAGTCGTGCCGCGCGAACCCCAGGTCGTCGCGCTTGGACGACCGGCCGATCGTCGCCAGCAGCGTGTGCACCTCGTCCGCCGTCAGCCCGACGCCGTCGTCGTGCACCCGCAGCGTCCCGCCGCCGGTCTCGATCACCACCCGGCCGCCGCCCCCGCCGCGCGCGGTGATCGCGTCCACCGCGTTCTGCAGCAGCTCGCGCAGGTACACCCGCGGGCTCGCGTACAGATGCCGGCTGAGCAGATCCACCACGCCGCGCAGATCCACCTGGAAAGCCTGATCCGCCACCCGCGTCCCTCCCCGTCGCCTTCGAAGCGATCACACCCTAACGACCGGTGCCGACACGTTCGCGGGATTTACGACGCGAACGAGCCCCGGACCGCGCGGGTCCGGGGCTCGTGCGTACGGGTGCGGCCGGTCAGATCAGGCCGAGCTTGCGGACGGCGTCGCGCTCCTCCGACAGCTCCTGCACCGACGCGTCGATCCTGCCGCGCGAGAAGTCGTTGATCTCCAGCCCCTGGACGATCTCCCACTTCCCGTCCTTCGTGGTGACCGGGAACGAGGAGATCAGGCCCTCCGGCACGCCGTAGGAGCCGTCCGACACGACCGCCATCGACGTCCAGGTGCCCTCGGCGGTGCCGTTCACCCAGGTGTGCACGTGGTCGATCGCCGCGGACGCCGCCGACGCCGCCGACGACGCGCCCCGCGCCTCGATGATCGCCGCGCCGCGCTTGGCGACGGTCGGGATGAAGTCGTTCTCCAGCCAGGCCTGGTCGTTCACCGTCTCGGCCGCGTTCTTGCCGCCGATCTCGGCGTGGAAGATGTCCGGGTACTGGGTGGCGGAGTGGTTGCCCCAGATCGTCATCTTCCTGATGTCGGCGACGGACACGCCGGCCTTCTTCGACAGCTGCGCGAGCGCCCGGTTGTGGTCCAGGCGGGTCATCGCGGTGAACCGCTCGGCGGGGACGTCCGGCGCGTGCGACTGCGCGATCAGCGCGTTGGTGTTGGCCGGGTTGCCGACCACCAGGACCTTGATGTCGTCGGCGGCGCCGGCGTTGATCGCCTCGCCCTGCGGCTTGAAGATGCCGCCATTGGCCTCCAGCAGGTCGCCGCGCTCCATGCCCTTCGTGCGCGGGCGGGCGCCGACGAGCAGCGCCACGTTCGTCCCCTCGAACGCCTTGGTCGCGTCGTCGAAGATCTCGATGCCGGACAGCAGCGGGAACGCGCAGTCGTCCAACTCCATCGCGGTGCCCTCGGCGGCCTTCACCGCCTGCGGAATCTCCAGCAGCCGCAGGCGTACGGGTACGTCCGCGCCGAGCAGGTGCCCGGAGGCGATGCGGAAGAGCAGCGCGTAGCCGATCTGGCCCGCGGCGCCGGTAACGGTGACTGTGACTGGGGTGCGCGTCATGCGTCCTTCTCCTGCTGTGACCTGACGGGGCTCAGGCGGCCATCCTTCGAACCCGACCGCCGAAGAGCCGCCCATGGAACCGGTCCGCCGCACGGGTTCTCTCGCCGTCGAGATATTTCCGACGCCAGGCTATCGCGCGCCGTCCGCCCGTCACCCGGCAGGTGCCCGCCCCGACATGGCTCACACCCCGCGAACGCGGAAGGCCGCCCCGGGACGAACCCGGGACGGCCCTGCGAGTCGAAGAACGAACGCGATCAGGCGTTGATCTTCTTCTGGAGGTTGGTGTCCAGCGCCTCCAGGAACTGCTGCGTCGTCAGGAACGGAGTGTCCCCGCCGACCAGCAGGGCCAGGTCCTTGGTCATCTGGCCGCCCTCGACGGTCTCGACGCAGACCTGCTCGAGCTTGCGGGCGAAGTCGATGACCTCGGGCTGGCCGTCGAGCTTGCCGCGGTGCTCGAGGCCGCGGGTCCAGGCGAAGATCGACGCGATCGGGTTGGTCGACGTCGGCTTGCCCTGCTGGTGCTGCCGGTAGTGCCGGGTCACCGTGCCGTGCGCGGCCTCGGCCTCGACGGTCCTGCCGTCCGGGGTCATCAGGACGGAGGTCATCAGGCCGAGCGAGCCGAAGCCCTGCGCGAGCGTGTCGGACTGGACGTCGCCGTCGTAGTTCTTGGCGGCCCACACGAAGCCGCCCTCCCACTTGAGCGCCGCGGCGACCATGTCGTCGATGAGGCGGTGCTCGTAGGTGATGCCCTTGGCCTCGAAGTCCGACTTGAACTCGGTCTCGAAGATCTCCTGGAAGAGGTCCTTGAACCGGCCGTCGTAGGCCTTGAGGATCGTGTTCTTCGTCGACAGGTACAGCGGCATCTCGCGGCTCAGCGCGTACCGCATGCTCGTCCGGGCGAAGTCACGGATCGACTCGTCGTAGTTGTACATCCCCATCGCGACGCCGCCGCCGGGGAAGTTCGCGACCTCGACCTCCATGGGCTCCGAGCCGTCCTGCGGGGTGTAGGTGATCGTCACCTTGCCCGGGCCGGGGACCACGAAGTCGGTCGCCT
Source organism: Actinomadura sp. NTSP31 (assembly GCF_041951385.1). Taxonomy (NCBI): domain Bacteria; kingdom Bacillati; phylum Actinomycetota; class Actinomycetes; order Streptosporangiales; family Thermomonosporaceae; genus Actinomadura; species Actinomadura sp. NTSP31. The sequence goes on from NZ_JBGNUT010000007.1 coordinate 288,625, forward strand.
TGTACTGGTCGCCGTGGGCGTGCCGGCCGATGATGATCGGCTTGGTCCAGCCCGGGACCAGGCGGGGGATGTTCGAGACCACGATGGGCTCGCGGAAGATCACGCCGCCGAGGATGTTGCGGATCGTTCCATTGGGGGAACGCCACATCTTCTTCAGGCCGAACTCTTCGACGCGCGCCTCGTCGGGGGTGATGGTGGCGCACTTGACGCCGACGCCGTGCTCGGCGATGGCGTTCGCGGCGTCGATGGTGACCTGGTCGTCCGTGGCGTCACGGTGCTCGATCCCCAGGTCGTAGTACTTCAGGTCCACGTCGAGATAGGGCAGGATCAGCTGGTCCTTGATGAATTTCCAGATGATCCGCGTCATTTCGTCGCCGTCGAGTTCGACGACCGGGCCCGCTACTTTGATCTTGGGCATGCTGTTGCTGTCCCTTTCCTACACCTGGCCAGCAGTCCTTGTAAGGCTCAACTGGCAAGGCTAGCCGAGGCCCGGATGCGGTCTAGACCTGGGCTCCTCGCTGGACCGGCCGCATCTCCGGTGACCTGCGGAAACATCGTTAGCCCGGCGAACCGTCCCGGCGCCGGACGAGCAGCAGGCGCACCCCGCGCGCCAGCATGACCAGGGCGATCAGCACGCCGAGCGCGCCCGCGCCGACGAGGCCGGTCTTGTTCATCGGGGGAATGCTGAGCGCGACGAACGCCACCATCTCGCCGAGGATCACCAGCGTCCAGCAGTCGATCTGGCGGCTGCGCACCGCGAGCAGCCCGAGCTGGGACTCCGGCAGCAGCAGCCGCGCCAGCGCGCCGAACAGCAGCGCGGCGGCCATCAGGCCGGAGCCCTTGCGGAAGTAGTTGAGGGCGCACAGCACCAGGCCGCCGCCCACGCCGCTGAGCACGATGAGGTACGGCAGCCGCGCGAGCCAGTGCGGGGCGGCGCCCCTGCCCCGCGGCGCTCTCCGCCTGCGCCGGTGCACCTGCGTGCTCATGGGTCCACGGTAATGCCGATCGGCGCGCGGCACGACATCGCCGGCGCCGGACGGCGGGACTTCGGGGCCGGGTGAGGGGCCGGGAGATCGTCCCGGCGAATCGGCGGCCGGACTTGTGCGGCGGCGACGGAAACGCACCCGGTCCGGCTGGTGGGGAAGAGCCCCGAATGCCTTGTGCCATCGGTGCTACTCGCCAGTAGGAGGGTGTGGCGGGGGTCCGGCCGGGTAACCCGGCAGACAGGGGTCGCTAACTAGCTGGGAGGACTGCCGTGGAGGGGCCGTTCATGCGGATCGAGGACAGCGGGCTGGTGGTGCCGCTGCGCCCCGACGTTACGACGGTCGGGAGAGGGAGAGGAGTAGACATCCGCCTCGACGACCCGAGTGTGTCCCGTTTGCACGCAGAGATCGTGCGGCGCGGCCCGTACGTCTACGTCGTCGACATGGGTCTGTCCCGCAACGGGACCCGTGTCAACGGCCGGCCGATCGCCCGCCGTGTCCTGGAGGACGGTGACGTCGTGAGCTTCGGCACGGCGCGCTGCCGGATGGGGGGCATCCCCCGTGAGGAGGTCGACCCGGACGTCGAGCTGAGGCGCGCCGTCGCCCCCGAGCTCACCCGCCGCGAGGTCGACGTGCTGACCGCGCTGTGCCGTCCCGCCCTGTCGGACGAGGCGTTCGTGGCCCCCGCCACGGCGCGCGACATCGCGGGAGAGCTGGTCGTGACCGAGGCCGCGGTGAAGCAGCACCTGCTGCGGCTCTACCAGAAGTTCCGGATCCCCGAGGGGGCCAACCGGCGCACCCGGCTGGCCAACGAGGTCATCGCGATGGGCCTCGTCCGGCCGCTGCCGCCGGTCCACGTTCCCCAGCAGGGCCGCCCCCCGATCGACGGGCGTCCGCCGGGGATGCGGGGTCCGGCGGACGCGCGCCGGACCGGGCCGCCGGGACACGCCCCCGGCCATCCCACGGGCCCGGCCCGCGCCGCGGCGCACACCGCGGCGACCCGCCGGGCCAGCTGAGATGCCGGGCCGACCGAAGTGAACGTGCGATCGCCCTCACCGGCAGCGCAGTCGAGGGCGATCGCCTGACCCGCCCGGATCGGGTCGCGCAAGTGACGGCGCGGCCCGGCCCGGGGGACCTCCGAGAAGGCGAGCGACAAGGCGAGAGGGCCGCCACCACGGGTGCGGTGGCGGCCCTCTCGCCTGTCCGGTCTCTCGCCTGTCCGGTGGGCCGTCAGACGGTCTGCTCGGCGGCCTCGACGACGTTCTGCAGGAGCATGGCGCGGGTCATCGGGCCGACGCCGCCGGGGTTCGGGGCGACCCAGCCGGCGACCTCGCGGACGTCGGCCGCGACGTCCCCGGTGAGCTTGCCGTCGACGCGGGAGACGCCGACGTCCAGCACGGCGGCGCCGGGCTTGACCATGTCGGCGGTGATCAGGCCGGGGACGCCGGCCGCCGCGACGACGATGTCGGCGGCGCGGGTGTGCGCGGCGAGGTCGCGGGTGGCGGTGTGGCAGAGCGTGACGGTGGCGTTCTCGCTGCGCCGGGTCAGCAGCAGGCCGAGCGAGCGGCCGACGGTGATGCCGCGGCCGACGACGGTGACCTCGGCGCCCTTGATCGGCACGTCGAAGCGGCGCAGCAGCTCGATGATGCCCTTCGGGGTGCAGGGCAGCGGGCCCGGCTGCATCAGGACGAGCCGTCCGAGGCTCATCGGGTGCAGGCCGTCGGCGTCCTTGGCGGGGTCGATCAGCTCCAGCACGCGCTGCTCGTCCAGGCCCTTCGGCAGCGGCAGCTGGACGATGTAGCCGGTGCAGGCGGGGTCGGCGTTGAGTTCGGCGACGGCCCGCTCGACGTCCTCCTGGGAGGCGGTCTCGGGCAGGTCGCGGCGGATGCTCTCGATGCCGACCTCGGCGCAGTCGCGGTGCTTCATGTTGACGTAGGAGCGGCTGCCGGGGTCGTCGCCCACCAGCACCGTCCCGAGGCCCACGGACACGCCGCGGTCGCGCAGCGCCTCGACGCGCCCCTTGAGGTCGGAGCGGATCTCGGCGGCCGTGGCCTTGCCGTCCAGGATCTGTGCGGTCATGCATGCCTCCGCGGTGTGTCGCCAGGGACCGAGCCCTGCTCGGGGTCCCGTCCACCCAGGCGCGCGGTGTCCGGACTGTCGTTCGCTCCCCGGTGGTGATCCACCTTGACCGCGCCAGTCGCGTCGAAACCCCATGGTAGCCGCCCCGGCGGCGCCGAGTGGTCCGCCGGAATCGCCCTGAAGTGGCTCTGCCGGACCCCCGGCGGTCCCTCCTAGCGTGGACGCCATGAACGACGAATGGTTTGCGCAGCCGGTCCTGACCGGCCGTTATGTGCGGTTGGAACCCCTCTCCCCCGACCACGTCGACGGCCTGTTCGCGGCGTCGAAGGACCCTTCCGTCTGGACGTGGCTGAGCGAGCGGCAGCCGGCGGACGCGGACGCCGTGCACGCCATGGTGAGCAAGGCCCTGATCGCGCGGGACAAGGGCGTGCGGCTGCCGTGGGCGCAGATCGACGTGGCGACCGGGGAGGTCGCCGGGACGACGTCGTACTACGAGGTCGTCCCGAAGGACCGGGGGCTGTGCATCGGGTACACGTGGCTGGGTGCGCGCTGGCAGCGGACGGGTTTCAACACCGAGTCGAAGCTGCTGCTCCTGCAGCGGGCGTTCGACGACCTGGGGGCGATCCGGGTGGGATGGCACACCCATTCCCGCAACGAGCGGTCGCGGGCGGCGATCCAGCGGCTCGGCGCGTCGTTCGAGGGGATCCACCGCAAGCACCGGATCCGCCAGGACGGCTCGATCCGCGACACCGCCGTCTTCTCGATGACCGACGACGACTGGCCGGAGGCGGCGAAGGCGCTGCGCGCGCGGCTGCGCTAGGCCGCGCCGGATGCCGGGAACGCTAGTCGTCGGCGCGTTCGCGGCGGGCGAGGATCCGGTCGGTGCCGTGCCAGCCGAGCTGCCCGGCCAGGAGGGCGGCGAGCACCGCCGCGACCAGCCCGACCAGCTGGCGTGACTCCATCAGCAGCGAGTCTGCCTGACCGATGTGGGCGACCAGGAAGGTCGTCAGCGAGTCCATTCGCGCCTCCTACAGCGGACGATCGCGCCGAAGGTCAAGAGACGGTCATGGGGCGCGGCCAGCCAGAGGCTACCTCCGGCGCGGCAGTGGAAAGACCGGGCCCGGCGGGGCGGAACGCCGCGCCGGGCCCGGGCATGTCCGGTCAGTGGAAGAAGTGCCGCGTGCCGGTGAAGTACATCGTGACGCCGGCCTTGGTCGCGGTCTCGATGGCCAGCTCGTCGCGGATCGAGCCGCCCGGCTGGACGACGGCCTTCACGCCGGCCTCGATCAGCACTTCGAGCCCGTCCGGGAACGGGAAGAAGGCATCGGACGCGGCGACCGAGCCGCGCGCCCGCTCCTCCCCCGCGCGCGCCACGGCCAGGCGGGCCGAGTCGACCCGGTTGACCTGGCCCATGCCGACGCCGACGGTGGCGCCGCCGGAGGCCAGCAGGATCGCGTTGGACTTGACGGCGCGGACGGCCCGCCACGCGAACGCCAGGTCGCGGAGGGTGTCCTCGTCGGCGGCCGCGCCGCACTTGAGCTCCCAGCCGGACGGGTCGTCGCCGGACGCGTCGACGCGGTCGACGGTCTGCACGAGGAGCCCGCCGTCGATCCGCCGGGACTCGATGGCGCCGCCGGGGGCGTCCGGGCAGATCAGCAGCCGGGTGTTCTTGAACCGGTTCTTCAGCACGGTGACGGCCTCGTCCTCGAAGGACGGGGCGACGACGACCTCGGCGAAGCTCCCGGTGATCTGCTCCGCCATCGCGGCGGTGACCGGCCGGTTCGCGGCGATCACGCCGCCGTAGGCGGACGCCGGGTCGCACTCGAGGGCGCGGCGGTGCGCGTCGGCGATGTCGGCGCCGACCGCGATGCCGCACGGGTTGGCGTGCTTGATGATCGCGACGCAGGGGTCGGTGAAGTCGTAGGCGGCGCGGCGGGCGGCGTCGGTGTCCACGTAGTTGTTGTAGGACATCTCCTTGCCGTAGATCTGCTCGGCGCCCGCGAGGCCCGTCTCGCCCGGCACCCGGTACAGGGCGGCGCGCTGGTGCGGGTTCTCGCCGTACCGCAGGGCGTTCGACCGCTCCCAGGTGGCGCCGAGGAAGTCGGGCCACCGCGTCTCGGCGGCCTGCTCGTCGGGCGCGTACTCGCTCGCGAACCAGGAGGCCACGGCCACGTCGTAGGACGCGGTGTGCGCGTAGGCGAGCGCGGCGAGGCGGCGGCGCTGCTCGATCGTGAACCCGCCGGCCTTCACCGCGTCCAGGACGTCCCCGTAGGCGGACGGGTCGACGACGACGGCGACGGACGCGTGGTTCTTCGCGGCGGCGCGGACCATCGTCGGGCCGCCGATGTCGATCTGCTCGACGCACTCGTCGGGCTTCGCGCCGGACGCGACCGTCGCGGCGAACGGGTACAGGTTCACCACGGCCAGGTCGAACGGCTCGACGTGCAGGTCGTCGAGCTGCTGGAGGTGGTCCTCCTTGCGCCGGTCGGCGAGCAGGCCCGCGTGCACCTTCGGGTGCAGGGTCTTGACCCGGCCGTCCAGGCACTCGGGGAACCCGGTGAGCTTCTCCACCTTCATCACCGGCACGCCGGCGGCGGAGATCCGGCCCGCCGTGGACCCGGTGGAGACGATCTCCACCCCGGCCTCGTGCAGGCCGCGGGCGAGCTCCTCCAGCCCGGTCTTGTCGTACACGCTGATCAGTGCGCGCTTGATCGCCACCCGACTCACCGGCCGAGCTCCCCTCGTTCCGTCTGACCTGGACTGCCGGACGTTCCGCCGTCCGGCGCGGCGCCGCCGGACGTGCCGTCGCCGCAGGTTCTGCATTTCATCGAGACCCGCCGCCCCCGCGTGGTCCAGCCGTCGCGGGCCAGCCGTCCGACGACGTCGACCAGGAGCCGGCGCTCCACCTGCTTGATGCGCTCGTGCAGGGAGTCCTCGTCGTCATGCCAGCCCACGGGGACGGTCTCCTGGGCGATGACGGGTCCGGTGTCCACGCCTTCGTCGACGAAGTGAACCGTACAGCCCGTGACCTTCACCCCGTACGCCAGGGCGTCCCGTACGGCGTGCGCGCCGGGGAACGAGGGCAGCAGCGCGGGATGGGTGTTGACGATGCGGCCGCCGAACCGGGCCAGCACCTCGGGGCCGAGGATCTTCATGAACCCGGCGGACACCACCAGGTCGGGCTCGTGCTCGGCGATCGCCGTGGCGAGGGCGGCGTCCCATTCGGCGCGGGACGGGAAGTCGGGGATGCGCAGCGTGAACGCGGGCAGCCCGGCGCGCTCGGCGCGCTCGGTGCCGCCGATCCCGTCGCGGTCGGCGCCCACGGCCACCACTTTCGCCCCGTAGGCTGGATCTGCGCAGGCGTCGAGCAGCGCTTGTAGGTTGGTCCCCGCGCCGGAGACGAGGACGACGAGCCGGGCGGACACCATGACTCCCTTGTGGACGGTGGGGTGGACGGTGGGGTTGTCGGCATTCGGCACGAAGCCTATCGGCCCTGTTCGGCGCGGTTGAATCCACGGTTGGGAGGAAGCGGACGTGAGCGAGCAGCCGGGTCGACCGGCCCACCCCGTCGAGCAGGGGCGGGATCCGGCGGGGCCGCCCCCGGGCACCCCGCTCGGCCCTCCGGGGCCGCCGCCGGTCGAGCGGACCGGGCGGCGGGCCCTGTGGCTCGGCATCGTCGCCCTGCTGACGTCGCTCTTCTTCTACCCGCTCGGGCTGGTGCTGGGCGTCGCCGCGCTGGTCATCGGGATCAGGGCGCGGCGCCGGGCGCGGACGGCGCGCGGCGCGGCCCCGGGCGCGGTGCCGGGCATCGTGCTCGGCTCGGTGGGGCTGGCGTTCTCCGCGCTGTCGGTCGCGCTCACGGTGTTCCTGTGGCCGGAGCTGAGCGGGTACCAGGAGTGCCTGGGGGCGTCGAACACCGGCGCCGACAAGACCGCCTGCAAGCACGAGTTCTACCCGAAGATCGAGAAGAAGCTCGATCTGCCCGCGGGCAGCATGGACAAGTACGGCGACCTGCTCTGATTCACTCGCGGGGCTCGTCGCGCAGCACGTAGATGGCGCCGCCGCGGTTCTCGGTGCGCTCGGGGTCCTCGCGCGGCGGCGGCACGGGGTCGGGCTCGGCGTCCTCGACGATGTGGCCTTCGAGGACGACCTTGCCGTCCCGCTCGTCCGGCTGGGGTTCCGCCGGGGCGGGCTCCGGCTCGGCGGATCCAGGTGCGGGTGCGGCCGGCTCCCGCTCGGCGGGCTCGGGGGCGGCGGGCTCGTCCATGATCAGCTCGGGCAGCGGGTCCGCGGCGCGGCCGCGGCCGCGCGGCCTGCGCGGCGCCAGGACGGGCTCGGCCTCCTCGAACTCCAGCGGGTCGGGCGCGTAGGGCGACGGGCGTGAGGGCGCCGGGCGCGGTGCCGCCGGCCGCTCGGCCGCCGCCGGCGCCTCGTCCGGGACCGGCACGGGCGCGGGCTGCGGAACCGCCGCCTCGGGCAGCCGGGCCGCGGGCCGCCGCGTCCTGCGCTTCTTCCGCTTCTTCGGGCGCGACGGCGCCTCCTCGCCCTCCGGCCGCCGCATGATCCGCCAGTTCGCCGCCCACGCCGCGAACGCCGCGGAGATCCCCACCTCCAGCGCCGCCAGCAGCCCGACCTGCCACGCGGACGGGCCGACCGTCGCCATCCGGCCGCCGCCCAGCGGGCCGCCCGACAGCGCCGCCAGCAGCGCCACGACGGCGCCGGTCAGCGTCCCGGACACGAACCCCCATAGCGGCGCCGCCTCGGACGTCGCGCTCGGCATCGTCCGGATCGTCAGCACGCCGCCCACCGCGCCCGCCGCGAACGGCGCGGCCAGCGCCAGCAGCGACACGGCGGGCGCCGGACCGGCCTCGGGCAGCGCCGCCAGCGGCGGGAACGCCGGGACCGTGTCCAGGAACACACCGGTCGGCGACACGCTCGTCCCGGCGCCGACCGCGAAGCCCGGCCCGACCGCGTACGCGACGCCCCAGATCACCGCGTTCGGCAGGAACGCCAGCTCGACCAGGAGCAGCAGGACGCCGCCGACGATGCCGGGCGCGAGCAGGTCGTACAGCCGGTCGGACTCGGACATGTGCATCGCCAGCGACCCGCCGACCAGGACCGCGCCCGCCGCCAGCAGCACCGCCACCGACCCGGCGACCCCGATCACCAGCGACCTCGGGCGGTCCGGCAGCAGCCGCAGCAGCGCGCCCAGCCCGGACCGGACCCGCCGCCCGCGCGCCTCCGCCGCCACCTGCGCGGCCACCACGGCCCGCGCGGCGCCCAGCCCGCCCGCGATGACCGCGACGACGAAGCACCCGGCGAACGCCTGCCACGCCGACGGATGCACCTCCGGCGCGGACGCGGCCAGCGCCAGCAGCACGGCCAGCAGCGCGTACGGGACGGCCAGCGTCGCCGCCACGCGCACCACGGCGATCCGCGGCCGCGGCGGCAGCCCGAGCCCCCGGATCATCCACGCGCCGCCCCGGTACAGCAGCGCCCCGGGCAGCACCAGCACGCCCAGCGGCAGCAGCCCGACCCGGCCGTGCCCGTAGGAGAACCCCGCGTGGTGGGAGACGAGCCAGAAGTTCACGGCCGTCCGGAACACCCCGGACATCCCGTGCCCGAGCGCGGTCCTGGGCGCCGCGACCCAGCCGAGCAGCGTCACGGTCGTCAGCACCGTGAGCCCGATCCCCACGCACCACAGCGACGCCACGAGGCCCGTCACGTACAGGGGCCGCCCGTTCCCCGGCGCCGGCGCCGGGCGCGGTTCCGCGGGTCCGCGCCGGGCCCCGTCGCGGGGCGCGCGCGGCGTCCCGCCCGCGCCCCTCGCCGCCTGCGTGGTCACGCGCTGTCCCCGGCTCACGTCGCTCACCGCACCATGCTGGCACCACGCCCGCCCCCCGGCTCCGCGTGTCGCCCGGCGTGTCGCCTTTGTCGCCCGGCCGTCCCCGCGCGCCGGGGCCGGGAAAGCCGAAAGACGCCCGGACCGCGCGGGGCGGCTCGGGCGTCTTTCGGTGCCTGATCGAACGATCAGAGGTTCTTCATGATCTCCCGCATCAGGACGGCGGTCTCGCTGGGGGTCTTGCCCACGCGGACGCCGACCTTCTCCAGGGCCTCCTTCTTCGCCTGCGCGGTGCCGGCGGAGCCGGACACGATCGCGCCGGCGTGGCCCATCGTCTTGCCCTCGGGCGCGGTGAACCCGGCGACGTAGCCGACGACCGGCTTCGTGACGTTCTTCTCGATGTAGGCGGCGGCGCGCTCCTCGGCGTCGCCCCCGATCTCACCGATCATCACGATCGCGTCGGTCTCCGGGTCGTCCTGGAACGCCTTGAGGGCGTCGATGTGGGTGGTCCCGATGATCGGGTCGCCGCCGATGCCGACACAGGTGGAGAAGCCGATGTCGCGCAGCTCGTACATCATCTGGTACGTCAGCGTGCCCGACTTGGACACGAGGCCGATGCGGCCGGGGGTCGTGATGTCGGCCGGGATGATGCCCGCGTTGGACTTGCCGGGCGAGGCGATGCCGGGGCAGTTCGGCCCGATGATCCGGGTCTTGTTGCCCTTGGACCCCGCGTACGCCCAGAAGTAGGCGGTGTCGTGCACCGGGATGCCCTCGGTGATGACGACGCAGAGCGGGATCTCGGCGTCGATCGCCTCGACGACCGCGTCCTTGGTGAACTTCGGCGGCACGAAGACGACGGACACGTCCGCGCCGGTCTTCTCCATGGCCTCCTTGACGGTGCCGAAGACGGGCAGCTCGGTGCCGTCGAAGTCCACGGTCGTGCCGGCCTTGCGGGCGTTCACGCCGCCGACGACCTGCGAGCCGGCGGCGAGCATGCGGCGGCCGTGCTTGGAGCCCTCGGAGCCGGTGATGCCCTGCACGATGATCTTGCTGCTGTCGGTGAGCCAGATGGCCATTGTCATGCACCTGCCGCGGCGAGTTCGGCGGCACGCTTGGCCGCGTCGTCCATGGTGTCGACCTGCTGGACGCCGCTCAGTGCGGCATCGGTCAGGATCTTGCGTCCGAGCTCGGCGTTGTTGCCGTCGAGGCGGACGACGAGCGGCCGGTCGACGGCCTCGCCGCGCTCGGCGAGCAGCTTGTAGGCCGAGACGATCCCGTTGGCGACGGCGTCGCAGGCGGTGATGCCGCCGAAGACGTTGACGAACACCGACTTGACGTCGGCGTCCGACAGCACGATCTCCAGGCCGTTCGCCATCACCTCGGCGGACGCGCCGCCGCCGATGTCGAGGAAGTTGGCGGGCTTCTGGCCGCCGAACTCCTCGCCGGCGTAGGCGACCACGTCCAGGGTGGACATGACCAGGCCCGCGCCGTTGCCGATGATGCCGACGGAGCCGTCGAGCTTGACGTAGTTGAGGTCCTTGGCCTTCGCCGCCGCCTCCAGCGGGTCGGCCGCGGCCTTGTCCTCGAGCTTGTCGTGCTCCTGGCGGAACCCGGCGTTGTCGTCGAGGGAGACCTTGCCGTCGAGGGCCTTCACCTGGCCGTCGGCGGTGAGGATCATCGGGTTGACCTCGACCAGCGTGGCGTCCTCGTCGGTGAACACCGCCCACAGCCGCTCGATCAGCTCGGCGGCGCCGTCGAGCGCCTCCGCGGGCAGCCGGCCCTGCTCGGCGATCTCGCGGGCCTTCGCCCGGTCGACGCCGTCCAGCGGGGAGATCGGCACCAGCCCGAGGCGGTCGTGCGGGACCTCCTCGATCTCCACGCCGCCCTCGACGGAGCAGATGGACAGGAAGGTGCGGTTGGCGCGGTCGAGCAGGAAGGAGAAGTAGAACTCCTTCTCGATCGCCGAGCCCTCCTCGACCAGGACCTTGTGGACCGTGTGGCCCTTGATGTCCATGCCGAGGATCTGACCGGCGAGCGTCTCCGCCTCGTCGGCCGTGTCGGCGAGCTTCACGCCGCCGGCCTTGCCGCGGCCCCCGGTCTTCACCTGGGCCTTGACGACGACCTTCTTGCTCCCCGCGGAGAAGAGCTCCTCCGCGATGGCGCGCGCTTCCTGGGGTGTAGAGGCGACCTTGCCGGTGGGCACCGGTACCCCGTACTCGGCGAAGAGTTCCTTCGCCTGATGTTCGAACAGGTCCACGAGGGCGTCCTTTAACGGATCGACAGCCAGATGACCACGCGAGTGGGGGTACACGGGTGTCCGTGCGGCCGGCACTCCGCGGTCCGCTCCGTCGATGCAGCCTAGTCAACCCCGGTCCGTGCTGCCGCCGCCGGGTCCGTTTGTCACCCGGAGTCCGGAAACCGCAGGGTGCGGAGGGTGCGGCGGCGGGCACATCCGTTCCCGAGGACGATGAGTCGATTGGCATAGTTTGATGTACTTGCGCGAGGCCAGGGGGGAGACGACGGCCATGGAGGACGACCGGGGGGACGTGCGCGCCGCCGTCGTACCCGCGCCCGCCGGGCCCGCTCCCGCCCGCCGGCGGCCCGCGCGGCGCCGGACGCGCCGGATCCGGCGCGCCGCCGCGTTCCTCGTCGTCGCCGCGCTCGTCGCCGTGGCCGGGGCGAACGTGCCGGAACCGGCGGCGCCCGGCTGGGCGAGCCCCGGCCTGGTGGGCGGCGGCGGGTGGCCGTTCGCGGGCGTCCCGCTCGATCCGGAGGACACCGACGGCGCCGCGTACCTGCCCGACAGCTCGGCCGTGCGGCTCAAGGACGGCCGGGTGGAGCTGATCCCGTCCGGCGGCGACACCCCGGTCGTGGTCGCGGCGGACGACCCGCGGGTGGCGCAGGCGGTGCGGTCCGACAGCGCGTGGCTGGCGTCCGGCACCGTCCCGGAGGGCCCGGCCGACTCCGGCTTCCGGGACATGGCGGCGCGGGCACTGCTCGACCTGCGGCTCCTCACCCCGCCGAACGGCGCGACGCTCGCGTCCTGGTTCGGGGCGTGGCGGTACTCGTGGCCGCGCGACTCCGCGTTCGCCGCCGCCGCGTTCACCGTGACGGGCCATCCGTCGGAGGCGCGGCGCGTCCTGCGGTTCCTGGCGCGGGTGCAGACCGACCAGGGGCTCTGGGCGGCGCGGTACAACGCCGACGGGACGGCCGTGACGGACGGCCGGGCGCCGCAGCTCGACTCGCTGGGCTGGGTGCTGTGGGCGAGCTGGCTCTACCGGACGAAGACCCCGGACACCGGCGACCTGCCGGAGCTGTGGCCGATGGTGCGGCGCGCCGCCGACCACCTGGCCGGGTCGCTGGACGCGGAGGGCCTGCCGCCGCCGTCGTCGGACTACTGGGAACGCGACCACGGGAGCGAGCAGGACCCGCGGCGCCCCACGCTCGGCGTGGTCGGGCCCGCGCTGGCGGGCCTGCGGGCGGCGGCGGCCCTCGCCCAGAGCTACGGCCAGGACGGTCAGGCGGCGCAGTGGCGGGCCGCCGCGCACCGGATGTCGGCGGCGCTGGACCGGCAGTTCGCGCCCTACGGGTATCCGCGCTCTCCGGTGGAGGAGGGGCTGATGGACACGTCCGTGACGTTCGTCGCACCGCCTTTCGCGCCGCCGGACCCGGCCGTGGCCACGGCCGTCGCGGACGCCGAGCGCAGGCAGGCGCTGCCGAACGGGGGCGTGCTGCCGGGCGAGAAGTGGTCCGGCGCCCCGGACGTCGCGTGGACGCCGGAGACCGCGCTGTTCGGGCTGTCCGCCGCGGCGGGCGGGCGCGGGACCGAGGCGATCGCCCGGCTCGGCTGGCTGTCGGCGCACCGCACGGCCCTCGGGGCGCTGCCCGAGAAGGTCGGCCCGACGGGCCGCCAGGCGGGCGTGGCGCCGCTGGGCTGGACGGACTCGCTGGTCCTGCTGACCCTGTCGGCGCTGCGCGACCCGCTGCCGATCCCGCCCGCGCCCTGACCGCCGCGCCGGTCAGGTGACGTACTCGTAGCCCATCTTGAGCACGAGCGCGGCGACGACGCACAGCAGGACGACCCGGACGAACCCGGAGCCGCGGCTGATCGCCATCCGGGCGCCGAGCTGCGCGCCGGCCGCGTTGCACACGGCCATGCCGAGCCCGATCGCCCACAGCACGTGGCCCTGCGCCGCGAACACCACGAGCGCGCCGAGGTTGGTCCCGGCGTTGATGATCTTCGAGGTGGCGGACGCGTCGACGAAGTCCATGCCGAGCAGCGCGGTGAACGCGACGACCAGGAAGGTCCCGGTCCCGGGGCCGACGAGGCCGTCGTAGAAGGCGATCGCGACGCCGGGGACGAGGATCGCCGCGGCCAGCCGGCGCCGGGTGCGCAGCACGAGCCGGGGGGCGCGGCCGAGGTCCGGCTTCAGCACCACCAGCGCGGCGACCGCGAGCAGCACCACCATGATCACGGGCTTCAGCACGTCCGAGGAGATCGCCGCCGCGCACAGCGCGCCGCCGGCCGAGCAGCACACCGCGAGGGCCGCGGCCGGTCCGGCGACCCGGACGTCCGGCTTGGCCTTGCGCGCGTAGGCGATCGCGGCCGAGGTGGTGCCCGCGATGGAGCCGAGCTTGTTGGTGGCGAGCGCCGTCGCGACCGGCTGGCCGGGGTAGAGCAGCAGCAGCGCGGGCAGCTGGATCAGCCCGCCGCCGCCGACCACCGCGTCGACCCAGCCGGCCGAGGTGGCGGCGGCCAGCATCGCAAGGACCTGCTCGGCGTGCACGGGGGCTCCCGGGAGTAAGGGGTGTTCCGGGTATGACCATAACGGCCCGGGACGCCGCGCCGCGTCAGGCCCTCCACCCCCACGTCAGGCCCTCCACCCCCGCGTCAGGCCCCCCACCCCCGTGTCAGGCCCTCCACTCCCGCGCCAGGACCGCCCAGACCTGCTCGTCGCTGCGCTCGCCGTCCAGCACGAACGCGTCCCGGTGCACGCCCTCGCAGGTCATCCCGAGCCGCTTCGCCACCGCCGCGCTGGCGGTGTTGCGCGGGTCGCAGTACCACTCCACCCGGGCCATCCCGCGCACCCCGAACGCCCAGTCGATCATGTGCCGGACCGCGGTGGTGACCAGGCCGCGGCCCCGCACGCCCGTGCCGAGCCAGACCCCGGCCTCGCAGACGCCCTGCGCCGCGTCGAACGTCCGGAAGACGGTGCCGCCCTCCAGCACGCCGTCCACCCAGATGCCGTAGAGGCGGCCCTCGTCGCGGACCTGCTTGTCCGCGTAGCGCTGCAGGAAGTCCCGCGCGCTCGCCTCGTCGACGACGGTGCGCGCCCACGGGATGAAGTCGATGACGTCGCGCCGCACCCGCTCGGCGTGCGCGGCGAACTCGGCGGCCTGCCACGGCTCCAGCGGGCGGAGCTCGGCGTCGTCGGCCAGTGTGACGGCGAACATGGGGGGCCTCCAAGAGTACGTACCGAACGTTTGTTATGTATCGTACGGGACATGCCGGCCAAAGGTGATCACGACGCCCGCCGCCGCGACGTCTCCGAGGCCGTCTGGCGGGTGCTCGCCGACCGCGGCTTCGGCGGGCTGACGCTGCGCGCCGTCGCCGCCGCGATGGGCGCGTCCACCGGCCTGCTCACGCACTACTTCCCGACCAAGAAGGCGCTGGTCTCCTACGCCCTCGACGTCGCCGACGAGCGGACCGCGGGCCAGGGCCCGCGCGCCGCGCGGGAGCCGGGCCTCGCCGCCCTGCGCGCCGCGCTGCTGGACGTCCTGCCACTGACGCCGGAGGCCGCGGTGATGAACCGGGTGTGGGTCGGCTCCTGGGACGGCTCGCTCGCCGACCCCGAACTGCGCGAGCGCGAGAAGCAGCGGTACCGCGGGTGGCGGGCGCGGCTGCGCGTCCATGTCGCCGCCGCCGTCGAGCACGGCGAGCTGCCCGCCTCGGCCGACGTGGACGATGTCACGGCCGCCGCCGCCGCGTTCGCGCACGGCCTCGTCGTGCACGCCCTCTTCGATCCCGATCAGTACCCGCCCGAGCGGCAGACCCGGATGCTCGACGCCTGGCTCGCCTCGTCCGCCCCCTGACCGCCGCCGGCGACGCCGCGCGCCATGCCGCCGTGACCCGAACGTGACGGTCCGTAGGCATGATCGGACGTCCGGCATGATCAAGCGAGGAGGAGGACGCCATGGGACGTGCGAAGACCACCGGCTGGGGATGGGTCGGTTCGGTGCTGCCCCTCCTCGCCCTGGTCCTCGGCGGCTCGCTCGGCATCGCGGCGGGCGCCTGGCTGGAGGCCGAGGACGTTCTCGGACCGCCCGCCGCGGGCGTCCTGGCCTGCGAGGTCGTCGCCGCGGCGGTGGTGTTCCTCGTCGGCTTCCGCAAGAACAGCTCGTGGACGCCCGAGGGCCGGGTGTGGACGAGGGAGCACAGCTACGGCGGCCACGGCGTCCAGTGGCTCGGCGTCACCGTCGCCCTCGCCATCGCGGTGCTCCCGTTCTCCATCACGTTCGAGAAGCTGACCGCGCCCGGGCTGAACTGGGTGGGCCTCGTGGCGGCGATGGCGCTGACGGCCGGCGTCAGCCGCCTGATCTACGTGAAGACCTGCGCACCCGTCATCGACGCATGAGAGCCGCGGTCCCCAGCGCCAGCATCAGCAGAACGGCCGCGAGCCCGAACGCGGCCTCCGCCGCGGCCGCGGAGCCGTGCGGCAGGACGCGAAAGAACGCGGTGCCGAGGACGGCGATGCCGAGCGTCCCGCCGAACTGCTGGACGGCGTTGAGCAGCCCCGCCGCCGACCCCGTCTCGTGCGGCCGCACGCGCGCCAGGGCCGCCGTGAAGAACGGGACCGTGAACAGCCCGTTGCCCGTCCCGGCCAGGGCGAGCGCGCCGAGCAGCGGCCACGGGTAGGACTGCGGGCAGGCCCGGTAGACGGGGATCGCCGCGCAGACGCCGGCCAGCATGATCGCGAGTCCGGCGACCATCAGCCGCGAGCCGAAGCGCGGGACGAGCCGGGTCCCGGCGAGCCAGGACGCGGCCGCCATCGCCGCCGACCAGGGCAGCAGCGTGAGCCCCGCGTTCAGCACGCCGCGTCCCAGCCCGATCTGGACCTGCAGGACGACCACGACCATCAGCCCGTTCATCACCGCGAAGAACAGCGTCGAGGTCGCCAGCGCGGCCGGGAAGCCGCGGCCCGAGAACAGGCTCGGCTCGACGAGCGGGGCGGCGGCCCGGCGCTGGTGCAGCGCGAACACGCCCAGCAGCAGGGCGCCGCCGGCGAGCACCGCCCACATCCACGCCGGCCACCCGGCGGAGTTGCCCTGGATCAGCGGGTACACGACCATCGCGGCGCCTGCGGTGGCGAGGGCGGTGCCGGCGGCGTCCAGCCGGGGCCGGCGCTCCGCCCGGTCCTCGAGCAGCAGCGGCACGGCGGCGAGGACGCCGGCGGCGATCGGCAGGTTCACCAGGAACGCCGCCCGCCACGACACCGCGTGGGTGAGGACCGCCCCGAGCACCGGCCCGCAGATCGCCGACAGGCCCATCACCGGCCCGATGCTCCCGAACGCCTTCGCCGTCTCGGGACCGTCGAACATCGCGCGGATCAGCCCGATCGTCTGCGGGATGATCAGTGCCGCCGCGGCGCCCTGCACGGCCCGCGCCGCGATCAGCGCCGCCGCTGACGGGGCCAGCGCGCAGCACGCCGACGCGACCGCGAACCCGACGACTCCGACGGCGAACACCCGCCGCCGGCCCGCGATGTCGCCGAGCCGCCCGCCGGTGATCAGCAGCACCGCGAACGGCAGCGTGTAGGCGGCGCTGAACCACTGGATCCCGGCCTCGCCGCCGCCGAGGTCCCGCCGGATCACCGGCGCCGCGACCTGCACGATCGTCGCGTCCAGCAGGTTCATCGCCTCGGCCGCCAGCAGCGTGGCGAGGGCCGCCCACCGCCACCGGTGGACGGGCCGGGCCCGCGTCTCCTCCTGTACCCGCATGGCACGTCTCCTTTCGGTTCCGTGCCCCAGCCTCAGCGGGAAGCCGCACTGCGTTCCAACCACGGCGTTCAAGTGGCGGATATCTTCCATACGAGAGGCTGAAATGAGGGATCGTGATGCTGGACGAGCTGGACCGCGCCGTCATCCACGCGCTGCACATCGACGGGCGCGCCCCGTTCAGCCGCATCGCGGACGTCTGCGGCGTCTCCACGCAGACCGTCGCGCGCCGCTACCGGCGGCTGCGCACCGAGGCGGGGCTGCGCGTCGTCGGCGTCCTGGACCGCGACACCGGCCCGGAGACGCACTGGACGGTCCGGCTGACCTGCACTCCCGCGGCGACGCGGGGCCTCGCGCACGCGCTCGCCGCGCGGCCCGACACGTCGTGGGTGAAGCTGACGTCCGGCGGGACGGAGATCTTCGCGATCGTGCACGTCCCGGACGGCGCGGGGGGAAGGGAAGGCACGGACGCCCCGCACGCCATGCTGCTGCACGACGTCCCGCGCCGGGCCGGCATCACCGCGGTCTCCGCGCACTGCATGCTGCACACCTACCTCGGCGGCCCGACCGCCTGGCGCGGCATCACCCGCGCGCTGACCCCCGGACAGCAGGAACGGCTGAGGCCGCATCCCGCCGACCCGGGCGACCCGCGCCCGCTGACCGCCGCCGACCACGCGCTGCTGGACGTCCTGCGGCACGACGGCCGGGCCGGGTACACCGACCTCGCCGCCGCGACCGGCTGGTCACAGGCGACGGCCGCGCGCCGCCTCGCCGGCCTGCGCGCCCGCGGCACGCTGTTCTTCGACGTCGAGGTCGACTCCGCCCTGCTCGGCGGCACCACCCAGACGCTGATCTGGATGTCGGTCGCCCCGGGACGGCTCGACGACGTCGCCACGACCCTCGCCGGCCACGACGAGCTCGCCGTCGTCGCCGCGACCACCGGCCCCACCAACCTGCTGGCGCAGGCGCTCTGCGACGGCCCCGCCGACCTGCACCGCTACCTCACCCGCGAGCTCGGCGCCCTGGACGGCATCCGCACTCTGGAGACCGCGCCCGTCCTGCGCACCCTGAAGCGGGCCGGTGCGGTCAGAGCTTCTCCACCGGCGCGAAGCGCAGGACGAGGCGCTTGACGCCGTACTCGCCGCCGAAGTCGACGCTGGCGGCGGCCTTGTCGCCGGCGCCGTCCACGGACACGACCGTGCCGAGGCCGAAGGAGTCGTGGGTGACCTTGTCGCCCGGCGACAGGGCCGGGACGGCCCGGTTGCCCGGCGACTTCACGCCGGGCCGGGCCGCCATCCGCGACATCGCCGACGACGACGTGGACGACGCCTCCCGCTCCCAGTCGACCAGCGTGCCGGGGACCTCGCCGAGGAACCGGGACGGCGGGTTGACCTGCGGCGCGCCCCACGAGCTGCGCATCGTCGCGCGGGACAGGTACAGCCGCTGCCGGGCGCGCGTGATGCCGACGTAGGCGAGGCGGCGCTCCTCCTCCAGCTCCTTGGGGTTGCTCATGGCGCGCAGGTGCGGGAAGACCCCGTCCTCCATGCCGGTGAGGAACACCACGGGGAACTCCAGCCCCTTGGCGGTGTGCAGGGTCATCAGGGTGACGACGCCCTGGTCGGTCTCCTCGGGCTGCTCGCCCGGCGGGACCGGCCCGCCCTTCGCGCCGCCGGGGATGGAGTCGGCGTCGGCGACCAGCGCCACCTGCTCCAGGAAGTCGGGCAGCCGGCCCTCGGCGGACTCGCCGTCGAGCCGCTCCTCGAACTCGCGGGCGACGGCCTCCAGCTCGCGGAGGTTCTCGACGCGGGTCTCGTCCTGCGGGTCCTTGGAGGCCTGCAGCTCGGCGAGGTAACCCGACTTGTCGAGGATCTGGACGACCAGGTCGGCCGGCGTGAGGGACTCGGCGGCGGCGCGCAGCTCGTCCAGCAGCAGGACGAACTCGCGGACGGCGTTGATCGAGCGGGTCGCCATGCCGGGCACGTCCTCGGGGACGCGCAGCGCCTGCCAGAACGAGATCCGCTCGCGCGACGCGTACGCCTCGACGCACGCCTCCGCGCGGTCGCCGATGCCGCGCTTCGGCACGTTCAGGATGCGGCGCAGCGAGACGGTGTCCTCGGGGTTGGCGAGGCAGCGCAGGTAGGCGAGCAGGTCGCGGATCTCCTTGCGCTCGTAGAAGCGGACGCCGCCGACGACCTTGTAGGGCAGGCCGACGCGGATGAACACCTCTTCGAACACACGCGACTGCGCGTTGGTGCGGTAGAAGATCGCGACGTCGCCGGGGCGGGCGTCGCCGGCGTCGGTGAGCCGGTCGACCTCGTGCGCGACGAACGCGGCCTCGTCGTGCTCGTTGTCGGCGACATAGCCGGTGATCTTGTGGCCCTCGCCCTGGTCGGACCAGAGCCGCTTCGGCTTGCGGTCGGCGTTGCGCTCGATGACCGCGTTCGCCGCCGACAGGATCGTCTGCGTGGAGCGGTAGTTCTGCTCCAGCAGGATCGTGGTGGCGTCGGGGTAGTCGCGCTCGAACTCCAGGATGTTGCGGATCGTCGCGCCGCGGAACGCGTAGATCGACTGGTCGGCGTCGCCGACGACGCACAGCTCGGCCGGCCCGACCCCCTCGACCGGCGCGGTCAGCTCGCGGACCAGCTCGTACTGCGCGTGGTTGGTGTCCTGGTACTCGTCGACGAGGACGTGCCGGAACCGCCGCCGGTAGTGCTCGGCGGCCTCCGGGAACACCTGCAGCAGGTTGACCGTCATCATGATCAAGTCGTCGAAGTCCATCGCGCCGGCCTGCTGCAGCCGCGCCTGGTACATCTCGTAGGCCTCGGCGAGCGTCTGCTCCATGTGCGTGGACGCGCGGTTCTTGAACGTCTCGTAGTCGATCAGCTCGTTCTTCAGGTTCGACACCTGGGCGCTGAACGACTTCGGCGGGTACCGCTTGGGATCGAGGTCCAGCTCGCGGCAGACCAGCGCCATCAGCCGCTGCGCGTCGGCCTGGTCGTAGATCGAGAAGCTCGTGGGGAAGCCGAGCCGCTTGGCCTCGCGGCGCAGGATCCGCACGCAGGCGGAGTGGAACGTCATCACCCACATGGCGCGCGAGCGCGGCCCGACGAGGGCGTCGACGCGCTCCTTCATCTCGGCGGCGGCCTTGTTGGTGAAGGTGATCGCGAGGATCTGGCCGGGGTGCGCGTCCCGCTCGCCCAGCAGGTGCGCGATGCGGTGGGTGAGCACGCGGGTCTTCCCGGACCCGGCGCCCGCGACGATCAGCAGGGGGCCGCCGGAGTGCACGACGGCGGCGCGCTGCTGCTCGTTCAGGCCGTCGAGCAAGGGGTGAGCTTCGGTCTTCGACATCACGTGCGAGTGTACGGCGCGGAGCGGACGTTTTCGGCTCGGTCGCCGCCGCGCGCGGGTGACCGCCCGCTTCCCGGGGGTCACGAGTCCGGAAGAGGACAGCGCCCGGACCGGAGGCCTTTCCGGGTTGACTCGACCTTGTGAGGAGCGGAGCGTAAGCCGGGCGGGCGGTCCCTCAGGGGGCACCGCCGACGCATCCCGCCAGGTGAACGCCGGGGATGCCGCATGGCCGCCCGCGGTCGCGCAGGGCCATCGGAGGTCCGCGCACGGTGACGGGAAGGTGGCATCGATGACGATCCACCCGGAGGAAGTCCAAATCCAGAACGGCGGACGACGGGACATGGAGGTCCCCGCGTCCCTGATGGGGCGGATGGCGCCGCCGCTGCGCATAGAAGGGGCGGTCCAGGCCGTCCGCCGTCCGGCCGCGCGCCCGGTGCCGATCCCGGTGCCGCTCGCGACCGGGCACCGCTTCCTCATCTACAAGCAGGACCCGTCGGTCACGGGCCTCGGCGTCCGCCCGGTGTTCGTGCCGACGGTCGTGCTGAACGGGCCTGCGGACGCGCGCGTCCAGACGGAGCTGCAGGGCGCGACGCCGGTCGCCCGCAACGCCAACGGCGACTTCGTCTTCACCCCCAACACGCCGCAGTTCGACTGCGCGCACACGTTCGCCGTCGTCCGGCAGACGATCGCGATGTACGAGCGGCACAACGGCGGCAACCCGATCCCGTTCGCGTGGAACGTCGGCGGCAACACCGACCGCATCACGGTGTTCCCGCACGCGGGTGAGGGCGCCAACGCCTTCTACAGCCGCACGGCGAAGGCGCTGAAGTTCCTGTTCTTCACGCCGCAGGGGCAGCCGCCGTCCAACGTGCTCTACACGTGCCGCTCGCTGGACATCGTGTCGCATGAGACGGGCCACTCCGTGCTGGACGGGCTGAAGCCCGGCTGGCTGGCGGCGGGCAACCCGCCGCAGACCGGCGGCCTGCACGAGTCGTTCGGCGACCTCACCGCGATCTTCCTCGCGCTGTCGCAGCCGGACCAGGCGGAGGCGTTCGTCGCGCTGACCAAGGCCAACCTGCACGACAAGTCCTTCCTGCCGGAGCTGGCGGAGGAGTTCGGCAAGGCGCTCGGCATGCCCGCCGGGCTGCGCAACGCCGACAACGACCTCAAGCTCAGCCAGGTCGGCAACGAGGTGCACGCGATCTCGCAGGTGTTCACCGGCGCGATCTACGACGTGCTGGCCGACGTCTACCTGTTCGAGGCGGCCCGGCAGCGCCGCACCAAGGACGCCACGATCGTGCTGATCGAGGTCGCGCAGCAGCTGTGCAAGCTGCTGTTCGACGCGATCGTGGCGGCCCCGGCCGCCGGCGCCGGGTACGTGGACGTCGCGAACAAGATGCTGCAGATCTCGGCGAGCCGGGGCGACCCGGCGATCTACCGGACGTTCATCCGCAACCGGTTCGCGGTCCGCGAGATCATCGCGGCGGCGACCCCGCTGCGCGACCTGATGAGCGGCGTGATGCGGATGACCGACGCCGACTACACCGGCGACGGGCGGGACGTCACGGAGGTCGAGCCGCACGACGAGCACTCGGCGAGCCTGCGCGCCGAGCAGGACCGGTCGCTGTGCTGCGGCACCATGCAGATGCCGGAGTACCAGGTCGTCGACCGGGAGAAGCTGGCGAAGCGCGGCTCGCTGGAGGACGATGACATCCTCCGCGACGAGCTGGACGAGCTGCGCCGCGCCTTCAGCAAGTGAGCGGTTAGCGAACGGGGAGCCGGCCGGCGTGCGCGAGGGCGGGCGCGCCGGCCGGCGGAACCCGGCGAGGGAGGTCGGACGGCATGCGCGTGACGATCGAGAGCACCGGCGGCTTCACCGGCCGCGAGGTGGTGGTCGCGCGGTACGACACCTCCGACCTGCCCGCCGGCCGGGCGGACACGGTCCGGCGGGCGGTCCGCGCGCTGGACGCCGCGCAGGCCCGCGGCGGCACCGGCGAGATCGGCGCCGACCTGCCCGGGTACCGGGTGACGGTGGACGACCCGGACGCCGGCGCCGCGCCCCGCGTCTACGAGGTGCGCGGCGACCCGTCCGAGCCGTCCCCGATCACGGCGCTGCTCGCGGGCCCGGACTGATCGGGTCCCGCGGTGCTCGCGGGCCCGGGCCGATCAGGTCTTGCGGTGCTCGCGGGCCGACTCGGCCGCGGCGTGCACGGCCGCCAGGCCGGCGCCGGTCGCGGCCATCGACGCGGCGGCGACCGCGCCCTCGACCAGCGGCGCGTCGGCGAGCAGGACGTTCTCCCCGCCGGCGTCCTCGATGAGCATCTTGGCGGTGAGCACGGAGCTGCCGATGTCGGCGAGCAGCAGCACGCCGTCGCCGCCGTCGGCCCGCTGGACGGCGTCCTCGACCAGGTCGATGCTGGTGCCGAGGCCGCCTTCGGAGTCGCCCCCCGCGGGTTCGACGACGGCCTTGCCGACGCCCATCGCGCGCGCCACCTCGGCGACGCCCTCCGCGAGCGTCCGGCTGTGCGAAATGATCACGATTCCGACCATCGGCTCACTCCTGCCCGGTGACGTCGGCGAGCGCGCGCAGGATCAGGGCGGTGGACGAGGCGCCCGGGTCCAGGTGGTCGACGCTGCGCGGGCCGAGGTAGCTGGCCCGGCCCTTGCGCGCCTGCATGGGGACGGTCGCCGCGGCGCCCGCGTCGGCGGCTTCGGACGCGGCGCGGACGCAGCCGGCGAGGTCCGCGCCGTCCGCCAGGGCGGCCTCGTAGGCGGCGACGGCCGGGGCCAGCGCGTCGATCATGGTCTTGTCGCCCTCGTTCGCCTGGCCCAGCTCCTTGACGCCGTCCAGGGCGGCCTTCAGGGCGGCGCCGAGCGCGGCGGCGTCCGCCTCGGCGGCGTCGCCGAGCGCCTTGCCGGCGCGGCGCAGCGCCGTCCCGTAGAGGGGGCCGGACGCGCCGCCGGTCTTGGACACGATGGCGCGCCCGGCGGCGACCAGCACCTTGCCGGGCGGGGCGCCGCCGGGCAGCGCGGCGACGGCGGCGGTGAAGCCGCGGTCGAGGTTGTGGCCGTGGTCGCCGTCGCCGATCGCGGCGTCGAGCCTGGTCAGCCGCTCGGCGTCGGCGGAGATCAGCTCGGCGGCGTGCCGGATCCAGGACGCGATGGCCGCGCCGTCCATCGAGCCTGCGTCGGTCATCGGCCCCACCGCAGCGCCGGGGTCTCGACGGGGGCGTCCCAGAGCCGGGTCAGCTCGGGCGTCAGCCGGCACACGCTGATCATGCAGCCGGCCATCTCCAGGCTGGTGACGTACGGGCCGACCAGCGGGCGGACGACCGTCGCGCCGTGCCCCTCCAGCCAGCGGGCGGCCGCCGCGTAGGCGATGTACTGCTCCATCAGCGGGGTGGCGCCCATCCCGTTCACCAGGACGAGGACCTCGGAGCCGGACAGCGGCATGTCCGCGTCGATGGCGCTCAGCGACGCGTCCACGATCGCGTCGGCGGTGGCCAGCGGGACGCGCTCGCGGCCGGGTTCGCCGTGGATGCCGATGCCGAGCTCCATCTCGCCGTCCGCGAGCTGGAACGTGGGCTCACCGGCGGCCGGCACCGTGCACGGGGACAGCGCGACGCCGAACGAGCGGCTGCGCTCGTTCACCTCGCGGGCGACCGCGGCGACGGACGCGAGGTCGGCGCCCTCCTCCGCGAGCGCCCCGGCGATCTTCTCGGCGAACAGGGTGGCGCCGGTGCCGCGCCGCCCGGCGGTGAAGAGGCTGTCCTCGACCGCGACGTCGTCGTTGACGATGACGGCCTCGACCTCGATGTCCTCGTCCTCGGCGAGCTCGGCGGCCATCCGGAAGTTCAGGACGTCGCCCGTGTAGTTCTTGACCAGGTGCACGACGCCCGCGCCGCCGTCGACCGCCATCGTCGCCGCGATGATCTGGTCCGGCACCGGCGAGGTGAACACCTCGCCGCAGCAGGCCGCGTCGAGCATGCCGTGCCCGACGAACCCGGCGTGCAGCGGTTCGTGCCCGGAGCCGCCGCCCGACACCAGGGCGACCCTGCCGGTGCGCGGCGCGTCCGCCCGCACGACCGTGCCGTTCTCCGGATCGACCCGCAGCGACGGGTGCGCGGCGGCCAGCCCGCGCAGCGCGTCGGCGACCACGGCCGCCGGGTCGTTGATGAGTTTGCGCATGTCTCAGCTCTACCCCGGCGCGGCGCCGCGTCCCAGGCCCAATCACGATCTCTGTGCGGCGGATATCGGGATGCCGCCGGCGGGCGGCCCGTCATAGGTTGCATCCGTGACCAAAGCGCCCACGTTCCTGTTCGACTGCGACACCGGCATCGACGACGCGCTGACCCTGCTGTACCTGGCCTCGCTCGTGCGCGCGGGCGAGGCGGAGCTGGCCGGGGTCGGGACGGTGCACGGCAACATCGACCCGCTGACCGGCGCGCTCAACACGCTGCGCGTGCTGGAGGCCGCCGGGGTGAAGGCGGGCGGGCAGGGGGTGCCGGTCGCGGCCGGCGCCGCACGACCGATGGCCCAGGACGTCCACTACGCGCTCGACTGGCACGGCACCGACGGCCTCGGCGACACGCACCTGCCCGAGCCGGCGGGGCGGCCGGTGGCGGAGCCCGCCGCCGCGCAGATCGTCCGGCTGGCGCGGGAGCGGCCCGGCGAGCTGACCCTGCTGGCGACCGGCCCGCTGACCAACCTCGGCACGGCGCTGCTGCTGGACGCCGAGCTGCCCGCGCTGGTCCGCGAGGTCGTCGTGATGGGCGGCGCGTTCGGCCATCCCGGCAACATCACCACGCACGCCGAGGCGAACATCTGGCACGACCCGGAGGCCGCCGACCTGGTGTTCGCCGCGGACTGGCCGGTCGTCCTGGTGCCGCTGGACGCCACCCACCCGACCGCCGTGCACGACGACTGGCTCGACCGGCTGGCGGCGCACGACTCCCCCGTCGCGCGGTTCGCCGCCCGGATCCTGGAGTTCTACGCCGACGCCTACACGCCGACGCTGCGCCGCCGGGGCGCCGTCATCCACGACGCGCTCGCCGCGATGCTGGCCGTCGACCCGGGCCTCGGCGAGTACGTCCAGCGCCCGGTGCGGGTGGAGCTGCGCGGCGAGCTGACGCGCGGCACGACGGTCTGGGACGCGCGGTCCCTGCCCGCCGAGGACACCCGCCGCCCGGTGAAGGTCGCGGTCGGCAGCGACGTGCGGACGTTCCAGGAACGCCTCCTGGCGGCCGTGCTGTCGCTCTGACCGGGGCGCCGTCCGCGATCGGCCGGAGCGCCCGCGGAAAGCCCGATCTCCGGTGTGCCCGTATCCGCCGGGGACATTTATTGTTGAATCCGTGACCAACGTTCTGGACGACAGCGGGCTGCAGCGGATCCTCGTCGTGATGGCGCATCCGGACGACGTCGACTTCGGTTGCGCGGGGACCGTGGCCGGCTGGACCGACCAGGGCATCGAGGTCGTGTACCTGATGGTCACCGACGGCGACGCGGGCGGTTTCGACGACGCCGTGACCCGCGCGGAGATGGCGGTCCTGCGGCGCGAGGAGCAGCTCGCGGCGGCCAAGTGCGTCGGCGTCACCGACGTCCGGTTCCTCGGCTACCCGGACGGCCGGGTCGAGGCCACGCTGGGCCTGCGCCGCGACATCGCGCGGGTGATCCGGCAGGTCCGCCCCGACCGGGTGGTGATGCCGAGCCCGGAGCGCAACTACGAGCGGATCTACCCGAGCCACCCCGACCACCGGGCGGTCGGCGCCGCGGCGCTGGACGCGGTGTACCCGGACGCGCGCAACCCGTACGCCTTCCCCGAGCTGCTCGCCGACGAGGGCCTGGACGCGTGGACGGCGCGGGAGGTGTGGATCAGCGGCGGCCCGACGGTGAACCACTACGCCGACATCACCGAGCAGTTCGACCGGAAGGTGAACGCGCTGCGGGCGCACGCCAGCCAGACGAGCCACATGGGCGACGAGCTGCCGAACATGCTGCGGGGATGGCTGTCGGCGAACGCCAAGGCGGCGGGCTTCGGCGACGGCCGGCTGGCGGAGGCCTTCCAGGTCGTCGACACCGCCTGATCCGGGGCACGACGGTCACTCTGCAAATACATCACGTCACAAGCCGTAATCTTCCCTGAACCGGGCATACATCCGCCGTGTCCTGACTCAGGGGGGATGTCATGCCGCATGAGATCGAGGCCACCGCCACGACCTACGCCGCACCGGAAGTGATCTTCAAGCACCTCTTCGTGGCGGACTCCTGGGACGAGTGGGCCGCGTTCTGGGCCCGCGCCCGGCACGAGGTCGTCGCCTACGACCCGCCGCACCACTGCGGGTACACCGCCCTCGCCGGGCTGCCGCGCGGCTACCGCGCCGACATCGTGCTGGAGCCGCACGGCGTCAACACGCTGATCCGCTGGCGCGCGTCGTTCGAGGGCCGCGTCCCGGGCACCGCGCGGCTGAAGCGGGCGATGCTGCGCCGCCGGTTCGGCTCGTACGCGCGCCGCGTCGCCTGGCACGCCGAGCGCTGCGAGCCGGGCTGCCCGGCCCGGCTGCCCGTCGAGTTCTGATCCCGCTACCGCGCTGACCTGCCCGGACACCACCCTCCCGGGCAGGTGATCTTCCCGTCGCGGCGGGTAGGAGCGAGGTGATCATGGCGGCCCCGGGGGGCGGGCCGCCGTCGCGCGAATCGGGGGATCGCATGCGACGCAGCGTCGCCGTGCTCGCCGTCGCCGCCGGCGCCGTGGCGGCCGTCTGGACCGGGATGATCGCCGACGGGCAGCTGCGCCGTGCCGCCCACCCGGCGGATCCCGGCGGCGGGGGGCGGCGGGCCGTGACGGTCGCGAAGGCACCGGAGTTCGACCCGCTGCGGCTGCGCGGCGGCCTCCGCGCCTACCTGCGGGGACGGCCGGGACGCGCCGGGGTGATGGCGGCCGACCTGCGCAGCGGCCGGACGTTCGGGCTGAACGAGACGTCCCAGTTCGTCACCGCCAGCGTCATCAAGGTCGACATTCTGGCGGCCCTGCTGCTGCAGCACCAGTGGCAGGGGGTCGGGCTGTCGGAGGGCGAGCGGGCGCTGGCCGGGCGGATGATCCGGCGCAGCGACAACGCGGCGGCCGACGCGCTGTACGCCGACGTCGGCCGCGGTGACGGGCTGCGGCGGGCCGGCGAGGTGTTCGGCCTGGAGCACACCGATCCGTATCCGGTGTCGTGGGGGTCGTCGTGGACCAGCCCGTCCGACCAGGTCCGGCTGATCCGGTCGCTGGCGTCCGCTCCGAGCCCGCTCGCCCCGGCGAACGGCCGGTACGTCCTGCGCCTGATGCGGTCGGTGGTCCCCGCGCAGGCGTGGGGCATCAGCGCGGCGGCGCGTCCCGGCGAGCGGGTCGCGCTCAAGAACGGCTGGGTGCCGCTGCGGTACGAGGGCAACGGGTGGGCGGTCAACAGCATCGGCCGCATCACCGGCCACGGCCACGACTTCGTCGTCGCGGTGTTCAGCTGCGACAGCCCCACGATGCGGGAGGGCGTGGCCACCGTCGAGCACGTCGCGACCGCGGTCGTCTCGGCGCTGCGCGGCGCCGACGGGTGACGCTCTCAGCGGGGCATCAGGTCCTGTGATCGGCGCGTCAGCGTTCTGTCAGCGCGCCCGGCGAGTCTTCGGAGGACGGCACGGAACCTCCGAAGGAGCAGCTCATGCGCAACACGAACGTCCTGATCTCCGGGGCGAGCATCGCGGGCCCGGCCCTCGCGTACTGGCTCGACCGGTACGGGTTCGCGGTCACGATCGTCGAGCGGGCGCCCGCGATGCGTCCCGGCGGGCAGGCGATCGACGTCCGCGGCCCCGCCCTCGACGTCGCCGACCGGATGGGCGTCCTCGACGCGGCCCGGGAACTGGCCACCGACCTGCGCGGGATGTCGATCGTCGGGCCGGACGGCGAGGAGGTCTTCAGCACCACCGAGCGCACCGCCAGCGGCGGCGACCTCGCGAGCCCGGACGTGGAGGTCCTCCGCGACGACCTCGCCGAGCTGGTCGTCGGCGCCGGCGGCGACGGGATCGAGTACCTCTTCGACGACTCGATCGCCGGGATGGAGCAGGACGACGAGGCGGTCCGCGTCATCTTCCACGGCGGCGCGACCCGGACGTTCGACCTCGTCATCGGCGCCGACGGCCTGCACTCGGGCGTCCGGCGGCTCGCGTTCGGCCCCGAGGGGGCCTTCCTGCGGCACCTCGGCGCCTACCTCGCCGTCTGGACGGCGCCGAACCTGCTCGGCCTGGACCGCTGGCAGACGATCTTCCCGGTGCCGGGGAACGCGTGGGGCGCCATGGCGATGAGCGTCCGCGGGAACGGCGAGCTCCGCGTCTACATGGGGTTCGACGCGCCGGAACCGGTCCCCTACGACCCGCGCGACGTCCAGGACCAGAAGCGGCTGCTCGCGAGCCGGTTCGCGGACGCCGCCGGCGCGATCCCCGGGCTGCTGGAGACGATGGACGACGCGCCGGACTTCCACTTCGACGCCATGGCGCAGATCCATATGGACTCGTGGTCGAAGGGCCGCGTCGCCCTGCTCGGCGACGCCGGGTACTGCGGCTCGCCCTCGTCCGGGCAGGGCACCAGCATGGCGCTGGTCGGCGCGTACGTGCTGGCCGGCGAGCTGAAGGCCTCGGACGGCGACCACCGCGCGGCGTTCGCCGCCTACGAGGCCGAACTCCGCGACTTCGTCACCGCGAACCAGGAACTGGCCCTCGCGAACATGGACCGCAACCGCGACCGGGCGTCCGCGGAGATGGGGATGGCCGACGCGGGCGAGGAGCGGATGGACGGCGTCGCCGCCGTCACGAACTCCTACAAGCTGCGCGACTACTGAGGCCGGGGTCGGGCTGAGCGGCGGGCCGGCCGCCCAGCGGGAGGTGCCCGGAGGGGTCAGCCGCGGATGCGGCGGGTGAGCTTCTTGCCGTCGGCGGCGTTCACCGCGAGGCAGGTGACGGCGCGGTCGCCGTCGCGCCAGGAGGCGGCGGTCGGGTAGTAGAACGACCGCGTCAGGTGCGCGGCCGCCGGGTCGCGGTCGAGCCGGCGCTGGATGCGCAGCTTGCATCCGGCGGAGGCCAGGTCGCTCATCTGCCGCTCGTCCGGCATGACCGTCTGCGTCAGTTTGAACACGGCCAGGACCTCGCCGTCGTGCGGCCCGGCGCAGGGCACCTTCTTGACGCTCTCCACCTCGACCGGCGGGCCCGACTCGCCGGCCGGGGCGCCGGACGAGATGGGGTCGTTGATGCAGTCGCCGACCTTCATCGTGTACGCGTCGATCTTCTGGGGCCTGGTCGTCTTCGGCTTGGGCGTGCCGGCGGAGGACGCGGAGTCCGAGCCGCGGATCACCAGGTAGCCGGCCACCCCGCCCACGATCCACAGCGCGGACAGGACGATGCCGGCGATGGCGAGGCCGCGCCCCTTGCCGCCGCGGTCGCCGATCTGGCGGAGCGCGACGGCGCCGAGGACGGCGCCGACGATGCCGCAGCAGCCGAGCAGCCCGGTGACGAACGCGGCGATCGCCAGGCCGTTCGTCTTGTCCTGCGGCGGCCCGGCGGCGTGCCCGGGCCCGACCGGCATCGGCGGGGGCGGATAGGGGTCGTGGAACCCGGGGTCCGGCTGCCCGGGCCCGGGAGGGGGATAACTCATGGGCAGCGACCCTGCCACAACCCGCCGCCCGCGCGATCATGATGCGCCACATTCCGGACATTACATTTTGCTCACACCCATCGCTCGCATGTACGCCACGGAGGGCTCGCAATAGCAAAGCGATCGATAGCGATTGCTATGCTATATCCATGGAGCCGCCGCCGACACCGCAAGCCGACCGGATCGCCGCGGCGCTGCGCCAGATCAGCGCCGGGTTCGCGGCCCTGGCCGACGCGGTCTCCGCCGACCCCGCCGAGCCCCCCGAAGAGGACCGCCACCGCGCGCTCATCACCGAATGGGGCGAGCAGGGCCTCACCAGGGCGGAGGCCAGCGCCCTGTTCCGCAAGCACGGCTTCTCACCCCAGGCCGCGGGCGGCTGGGTCCGCGGCGACTGGCTGGAGGTCCGCGGCGACGGCCGCCGCTACCTCACCGAGCGCTCGCTTCGCTGGCGAGCCGAACAGGAGGAACCCGAATGACCGTCGCGGCCGAACCGTTCAGCGTCCGGATGGAGGTCCGCGTCTACGAGATCGACCCGCAGATGCACCTCAACGGCGGCTTCTACGTCCAGTACGCCGACCACGCGCGCTTCGCGTGCGTGCAGGCGGCCGGGGTGTCCGTCGAGGACCTCGTCGGCGGCGGCCTGGGGCCCGTCAACCTGGAGACCGTCATCAAGTACCACCGCGAACTGCGGGGCGGCGACCAGGTCGACGTGACCTGCGAATGGGAATGGAGCGGCGGCAGGACCTACCGCGTGCGGCACGCGTTCCGGCGCGCGGACGGCGTCGTGGCGGCGGAGGTCGCGCACGTCAGCGGCCTGCTCGACCTCTCGACGCGCCGGCTGGTCGCCGATCCCCGGAGCGAATGGCGGAACCGGGCGAGCAGCCCCGGGCTCCTCGGCCTGGAATGAGCCCGAGCGCTACACCAGGCGGCGGGCGGCGGCCCAGCGGGACAGCTCGTGCCGGTTCGACAGCTGGAGCTTGCGCAGCACGCTGCTGACGTGCGTCTCCACCGTCTTCACCGAGATGAACAGCTCCTTGGCGATCTCCTTGTAGGCGTAGCCGCGGGCGATCAGCCGCAGCACGTCCCGCTCCCGCTGCGTGATCTGGTCCAGCTCCGGGTCGACCGCCGGGACGTCCGACGCGGAGAACGCGTCCAGCACGAAACCCGCGAGGCGCGGCGAGAACACCGCGTCGCCCTCCGCGACCCGGCCGATGGCGTCCGTCAGCTCCGGGCCCGAGATCGTCTTGGTGACGTAGCCGCGCGCGCCGCCCCGCACCACGCCGATCACGTCCTCCGCCGCGTCCGACACCGACAGCGCCAGGAACCTCGACGGCACGACGCCGTTCAGCCGGCGCAGCACCTCGATGCCGCCGCCCCCGGGCAGGTGCACGTCCAGCAGCACCACGTCCGGGGCGGTCGCCCGGATCACCGCCACCGCCTCGTCGACGTCGCCGGCCTCCCCGACGATCTCGACGCCGCCGCCGAGCTCCGCCTTCACCCCGGTCCGGAACATCTGGTGGTCGTCGACCAGCACGACCCGCCTCAGCTCGCTCACGACTTCTCCATCTCCAGGCGCACCTCGGTGCCCTCGCCCGGCGCGGTCCGGACGGCCGCCTTGCCTCCGTTGCGCTCCATACGTCCGATGATGGACCCCCGGACGCCCATCCGGTCCTCCGGGACCTGATCCAGGTCGAATCCCTTCCCCCGGTCCCGGACGAAGATGGCCACCTTGTTCCCCTCCACCTCCGCGTACACCGACACCGACGGCGACTCGGCGTACTTCGCCGCGTTCACCATCGCCTCCCGCGCCGCCTGCAGCGCCGCGCCCAGCCGGTCGTCCAGCCCGATGTCCCCCACGCACACCACCTCGATCGGCACGCCGTGGTCGTCCTCGACCTCCCCCGCCGCCGCCTTGATCGCCGCGGCGAACGTCTGGTCGGGGTCCGAGCGCGGCTGGTAGAGCCACGTCCGCAGCGTCCGCTCCTGCGACCGGGCGAGCCGCTGCACCTCCCGCGCGTCGTGCGCGTTGCGCTGGATCAGCGTCAGCGTGTGCAGCACCGAGTCGTGGACGTGCGCGGCCAGCTCCGCCCGCTCCTGCGAGCGGACGCGCTCGGCCCGCTCGGTGTCC
Source organism: Actinomadura sp. NTSP31 (assembly GCF_041951385.1). NCBI lineage: Bacteria > Bacillati > Actinomycetota > Actinomycetes > Streptosporangiales > Thermomonosporaceae > Actinomadura > Actinomadura sp. NTSP31. Next base: position 320,676 of record NZ_JBGNUT010000007.1, read on the forward strand.
AGGTCCTGCCAGAGCCGCAGCACCCACGGCGTCACGATCAGCGTCACCCCGGTCAGGATGATCAGCATCGCGATCACGACCGACCGGGCCTGCCCCACGTCCACCCGCTGCGCGACGAACCCGCCGATCCCGCCGACGACCAGCAGCAGCCCCAGCAGGCTGCGCAGCCACCGCTGGCGCAGCGGCAGCACCCACCGCTGCCGCTGGTCCCGGTCCGCCTGCTGCCACAGGATCGCCGCGCCGACGCCGCCCAGCACGAACGGCCAGATCGCCCACTGCATCAGCCCGCCGGCCTTGCCCGCCGCCCCCCACGGCAGGGCCGCCAGGCCGACCGTGACGACCGCGTAGACGGCGAGCTGCCCCCAGTCGCGCCCGCGCCGCGCCGGCGTCGCCTCCCGCGCGGGCACCAGGATCCAGAACGCGCCGTAGGCGGCGAGCCCGAGCCCGCTCGCCACCGTCAGCAGCACGAACGCCGCCCGGACGATCCACGCGTCCACGCCCAGGTGCTCGGCGAGCCCCCGGGCCACGCCCGCGACGAGCCGCCCGTCCGGCACCCGTTCCAGCCGCGCCCCCTCGGGCACGGCGGCGGGCGCGGACGTCACCCCGCCCGCCGCGCCCTCGCCCTGCGGCCCTTCGCCACGTACTCCCACGTCACCGATCGTCACACGCCCGGACCGCCCCCCGCATCAGGGCACCACCCCGAATTCCCTCAGGGTCCCGGCGGTTGCGCGCGACCGGATTCCCGCGGGGATCTCGGGGACGGGTCAGGGTCGTCCCTGATGGTGCGGGGGGCGGCGGGCGGTCACGATGGTGGCATGGGTGAGGAGCGGAAGGCCGGCGAGCACCGGCGCCTGGCGCGGGATCCGGAACGACGGATCCTGGTCGGGGTCTGTACCGGGTTGGGACGGTTCACGGGGATCGATCCCGTCGTCTTTCGGGTGGGGTTCGCGCTGCTGGTCCTCGCGCACGGCCAGGGCGTCTTCCTGTACATCGTCGCCGGGCTGCTGATGCCGGCGAGCCCGGGCGAGTCGTCGGTGGCGGAGCGGGCGTTCCGGCGCTGGTTCGACGCGCCCGCGGTGCTGTCGGCGCTCGGGGCGCTGCTGTGCGTGGGGGTCGCGCTCAGCCTGATCGGCGGGGTGTCGACGGACTCGATCGCCGTGCTGGTGGTGTTCGCGCTGGTCATGCTGGTCGCCCACGCGCGCGGCGTCGATCTCGTCGGGGCGGCCAGGTCCGTTCCGGAGCGGTTCGCCGGGCACCCCCCGGGGCCGTCGGGCGAGTGGGCCACGGCCGGGAGCGTGTCACTGGAGAAGGAGACGCCGGCGTGGACGGGCGGCGGGCTGCCCGACGGGATGATCGACCTCGCCACCTTCGGCCGGGCCCACGCCGCGCAGCCGCGGGAGGACGCGCTCCCGCGGGAGGACGCGCAGCGGCCGGCGAGGCGGGACCGGCGCCGGTCCCCCGCGACGACGATCACCCTGCTGGCGGCGATGGCCACCGGCGCCGCGGTCCTCCCGGTGGCGCGCGGCTACCCGGCGCCCGAATCGTGGCTGATCGTCATGGCGCCCGCGCTCGCGGTGGTGGGCGCCGGCCTGATCGTCGGCGGCTGGTTCCGGACGCGCGGCCTCGCCGCCGCGGGAACGCTGCTGACCCTGTCGCTGTTGGCCACGGCGGTCGCGGCGCATATGCCGGACAACGTTGAGTACGGGGACATGGAGTGGCGGCCGATGAACGCGACCAGCACGCACCAGGAGTACCGGATCGGCGTCGGGCAGGGCACGCTCGACCTGACCGCGCTGCCGCTGACGACGGGGCAGCACGTCTCGGTCGACGCGTCCGTCGGGCTCGGCGGGATGGAAGTGAAGGTGCCGCAGGGCGTGCGGATCCGGCTGGACGCGCGCATCGCGCTCGGTGACCTGCGCGTCGAGCACCGCACGACGAGCGGCCCCAACGCCAGGGTCGTGCGGGTGCTGGAGCCCGAGGGCGCCCAGGTGAGCGACCCGCCGGAGATCGAGCTGAGGATCCGCGGAAAGGTCGGGGATGTGGATGTCCACCGTGTCTGAGAAGCGCCGCGGGTTCGACCCGGGCGGGCCGGTCGCGGGGATCTTCTTCCTCGTCGCGGCGGGCGCGTTCCTGGCGGACGGCCTGTCCGGCGGGAACGCCGTGGCGGTGGCGGTGATGGTGCCGGCGGTGCTGATCGGCCTCGGGGTCGTCGGGACCGTCCGGGTGCTGACCAGGGGGCGCCGCCGGCGGCTGAGGTGACGCAGGCCACGTCCGGACCGGGAACACCCGGTCCGGATGTGACTGTTTGAGTGCTTCGTGAAGTTCTCCGAGAAGAGCGTCCGGCTCGTGGCCCGGCTGCACGTGGACCTGTGCCGCCTCGCCAGCGTGCTCTGTCGCACCTGACGCAGCCCCCCGCCCTCTTCTCGTCCCCTTCCCCGCAAGCCGGCCTCCGGCTGCCCTGGAGAACCTCTCGATGAACCCGCGTGTCTGGAAATGGCAGTTCTGGCAGCAGATCGTGCTGTCGCTGGTGCTCGGCGTGGCCGCCGGCGCCCTGATCAACAACTTCGGCGGCGGCGAGAAGACCGCCGCCGACTGGCTGGACCCCTTCGGCGACGTCTACGTCAGCCTGCTGAAGGTCGTCGTGGTGCCGCTGGTGTTCGCGGCGATCGTGGTGAGCGTGGGACGGCTCCGCAACGTCGGCAGCGTCGCGCGGCTGACCGCCAAGACGCTCGGCTGGTTCGTGGTGACCTCGGCGATCGCCACCGCGATCGGGCTGACCGTCGCGCTGCTGATCAAGCCGGGGCAGGGCCTCGGGAAGCTGGCCAGCGAGTCCGCCGAGACCGACCCCGTCACCTGGACGCAGGTACTGCAGAACCTGTTCCCGTCCAACATCGTCAAGGCGATGGCGGACGGCAACGTCCTCGGCGTCGTCACGTTCGCGGTGCTGTTCGGCGCGGCGCTGGTCGCGATCGGCGAGCGCGGCGAGCGGCTGACGAACCTGATCGACGACCTGTACGTGGTGATGCAGAAGGTCGTGTGGTGGGTCGTCCGGCTCACCCCGATCGGGTCGTTCTTCCTGATCGGATCCGTCGTCGCCACCTACGGGCCGAGCTCGCTGGCGCCGCTGGCGAAGTTCACCGGCGCCATCTACCTGGCCGTCGCGATCATGCTGCTGGTCGGCTACCCGCTGCTGCTGCGCGCGTTCGGCCGGGTCAACCCGCTGAAGTTCCTGCGCAACTCCTGGCCGGCGATCCAGTTCGGCTTCGTGTCCTCGTCCTCGCTGGCGACGCTGCCGATCGCGCAGCGGGTGTCGATCGAGCGCAACGGCGTCCAGCGGGAGTACGCGAGCTTCGCGCAGCCGCTCGGCGCGACCATCAAGTTCGACGGCTGCGGCGCGATCTACCCGGCGGTGGCGGCGGTGTTCGTCGCCCAGTACACCGGCGTGCACCTCGGCATCGCCGACTACGCGCTGATCGCGCTGGCCGCGGTGATCGGGCAGCTCGGCACCGGCGGCACGCCCGGCCCGGCGCTGGTCGCGCTGACCCTGACGCTGACCACGGTGGGGCTGCCGCTGCAGGCCGTCGGCTACCTGATCGCGATCGACAAGGTCATCGACATGGCCCGGACGGCGCTGAACGTCACCGGCCAGCTGACCGTGCCGGTGCTGGTCGCGCGGTCGGAGGGGCTGCTGGACGAGTCGGTGTTCAACGGCCCGCCGAAGGAGCTGACCTCCAGCCCGTCCATCCCGGACGCGGCCGGCGAGGCCGGTGGCGAGGCGCCGCGGCGCGACCGCGAAGCCGAGCCCGTTCCCGCCTGATCTGCCGGAAACCCACGGACGCCCGCGCCGGGACCGGCGCGGGCGTCCGCGTGTGACCCGCGCCGCACCGCGCGGCCATCCCCCTCCGGCGGGAACGCGAAGTAGTGTGATCCCAACGGCAGGTGATCGGGGATCGAGGTGCGATGGCAGGGCGACCCGGTGTCCCAGAGGGCGGCGGCACGGACGTGCTCCCGGGCGCGCGGTCGGCCCTGGACCCCGAGCGCGCGATCAAGCCGGGGCGGCACGGGCTCTCGCCGGAGACCGTCGCGGGCATCCAGCGCGAGCGGCTCATCGACGCGTTCGTGCAGGTGGTGTCCGAGCGCGGCTTCGCGCACACGACGATCGGCCGGGTGACCGAGGGCGCGGGCGTCACCAAGAAGACGTTCTACACGCACTTCACCGACCTCGACGACTGCTTCCTGGCGGCCTACCAGCACGGCATGGACATCCTGCTGCGGCGGATGACCGAGGCGTACGAGGCGGCGCCGTCCTGGCCGGACGGGATCCAGGCGGCGCTGCGCCGGATGCTGGCGACCCTGGCCGCCCAGCCGCCGTTCGCGCGGGCGTCGCTGGTGGAGGTGAACGCGGCCGGGCCGCAGGTGCGGCAGGCGCGCATCGACAGCCTCACCCGGTTCCGCGCGTTCTTCGCCGAGCCGTCGCTGCCGCCCGTGCCGATCGCGGTGATCGACGCGATCGTCGGCGGCATCTACAGCGCGATCCACGTCCAGGTGGAGACGGGCGACGCGGAGGAGCTGCCGTCGCTGCTGCCGGCCCTCACCTACTTCGTGCTGCTGCCCTTGATCGGCCGCGAGGCCGCCTCCCCCTACCTGACCGGCGAACACTGACGGCCCGCCCCTGCGACTCGCTCCGCCGCCGCCGCCGGTCCCGGCCACGGCGGGGGCGGCGCGGCGGCGGGGTCAGGAGGCGTGCAGGCTGACGGCGAACGCGGGGCCGGGGTTGGTGAAGGTCTGCGGGCCGCCGTGCACGCGGACCCGGTTGGCCCGCAGCGGGCGCTCCGTCACCCCGTCCGCCGCGATCGCCACCTCCGCCAGCTCACCGGCGATGAGCGTGCTGACCTGCCCGTGCACGGTCGCGCCGTGCCCGGGGGGCCAGGTGGTCAGCCACAGCCGGACGCCGTCCGGGCCGTCCGGGCCGTCCGGATCGTCCAGCGGGACGCGCACCGGGCCGGTCTCGTCGAAGGTGAGGCGGCGCCACCAGTCGGACGGGCGCGCGGCCAGCGCGTGGACGCGGGCGGCGAGCTGCCCCACGGTCGGCGGACGGGCGATGATCGTGCGGCCGTGCGGGTCGTTCTGGCCACGCATCGTGAGATCGGGAACCATTGTCCTGGAGTCCTGGAAGTGAGCCGGATCCGGGTGAGCCACCCGGCGTGCAAACGGGATGATCAGCGGCTACAGGCAGGACACAGCGCGCTGGCCACGCGGCGGAGGGCCACGGGGCTGTCGGTGGGGACGCGCGCTGGCATGGGACCAAGGAGACACTCCGTGACCAACGGTTGTCAAGCCGAACGCCTGCGTTCACCCGCCGTGCACCGGCGGTCTGTCCCGGTCCGCCACCATCCGTCCCGGTAACGGATCAAGGAACGGAGCCTGCATGGACCGGCGCACCGTGCTGCGAGGTGGTCTCGTGACGACCGCCGGAGCGGCCTTCGCCCTGCTGAACGACGGACCGGCGCGCGCCGCCGGGCTGCTGCGGACCGGCCGGCCGCGGCTCACCCACGGCGTGCAGAGCGGCGACGTCAGCGCGCACGAGGCCGTCGTGTGGGCGCGGGCCGACCGTCCCGCGCGGATGTTCGTCGACCTCAGCGACCGCCCCGACTTCCGGAACGCCAGGACCGTCCGCGGCCCCGTCCTGACCCCGGACACCGACCTCACCGGCAAGGCGTTCCTGCGCGGCCTGCCGGCGGGCCGCGAGCTGCACTACCGGGTCCGGCTGGACGACCTGGACCGGCACCCGGCGTCCGAGCCGGTCGCCGGCCGCCTCCGCACCGCGCCGCGCACCCGCCGCGACATCCGGTTCGTTTGGTCCGGCGACCTCGCCGGCCAGGGCTGGGGCATCAACCCCGACCTCGGCGGCTACCGCATCTTCAAGGCGATGGCCGCGGTCGACCCCGACTTCTTCCTGTGCAGCGGCGACCTCGTCTACTCCGACGGCCCGCTGACCGAGACGGTGGCGCTGCCGGACGGCCGCACCTGGCGCAACCTCACCACTCCGGAGAAGTCCGCCGTCGCCCAGACGCTCGCCGAATACCGCGGCCAGTTCCGCTACAACCTCCAGGACGCCAATCTCCGCGCGTTCAACGCCCAGGTCCCGATGCTCTACCAGTGGGACGACCACGAAACGCTCAACAACTGGTATCCGGGCGAGATTCTGGACCTCCCGCAGTACACCGAGAAGCGGGTGGATGTCCTTTCCGCACGCGCGCGCCGCGCCGCGTTCGAATACACGCCCATCTCCATTCAGGCCGCCAAGGGCGGACGCATCTACCGCAAGATCTCCTACGGCCCGCTGCTCGATGTGTTCATGCTCGACATGCGGACGTACAAGTCCCCGAACGACGCCGGCGACTCCCCGACGCAGCGCGACGGGCTCCTCGGCGCCGAGCAGGCCGCGTGGCTCAAACGCGAGCTCCGCGGTTCGAAGGCCACCTGGAAGGTCATCGCGAACGACCTGCCGATCGGCCTCGTCGTCCCCGACGGCACCGCGCAGGAAGCGGCGGCCCAGGGCGACAACGGCGCGCCGCTCGGCCGCGAACGGGAAATCGCGGAGATCCTTTCCGACATCAAGAGGCACCGCGTCCGCAACACCGTCTGGCTGACCGCCGACGTCCATTACACGGCCGCCCACTACTACGACCCGTCCAAGGCCGCCTATCAGGACTTCGACCCGTTCTGGGAATTCGTGTCCGGCCCGCTCAACGCCGGCGCATTCGGCCCGAACTCCCTCGACGGCACGTTCGGCCCGACGGCGAAGTTCGTGCAGGCCCCGCCGCACGCGAACACCTCGCCCGCCGAGGGCTACCAGTTCTTCGGCGAAGTCGACATCGACGCGCATTCGGGCACCCTGACCGTCCGGCTCCGGGATCTGGACGGCAGGGTGCTGCACACCGAAAGCCTCACCCCCGGCCGCTGAGACCCGCCCTCCGACCCGAACACGCCCCCGTCGCCCCGCCCCCGCCGGCGGGGCGACGGCGCCCGGGTGTCAGCGGGTGAGCAGGACGTAGGCGACCACGGTCAGCAGCGCGGTCACGAACAGGTACTTGACGAACACACTGCGTGCATACCCCGCAGAACGGGGCACAGTCCCCGACCTGGGATCATCGGTGCCGTGAAACCGGTGCGCATCCTCGTCCCGCCCGCGGTGGCGCTCGCCCTGTGCCTCCTGGTGCCCGGCTGCTCCGGCGGCGGCGACCACCGGAAGGCCGACTGCTCCAAGATCACCGCCGCGCTGCGGTCCCGGGCCGGGTCGGACGACGTCCAGGGCATCATCGGCGCGCTCCGCGGGGTCCGCCCGAAGCTGAAGGACGACCACCTGGCCAAGGAGGTCGACATCGTCCTGGACGTCGGCGCGAAGCTGGAGAAGAACGGCGGCGACGAGGCCGGGAAGAACTTCCTCTCCGAGTCCGAGACGGTCCGGTTCACCCAGGCCACCGACGACATCACCAAGACCTGCGGCACGCCGTCGCCGTGACGGTGCGGGTCAGGACTTCCTGTCGATCCAGGCCTGCAGGCCGTCGAGGAGGCGTTCGAGGCCGAACTCGAAGCCCTCGTCCGGGTCGATGTCGATCGTCTTGTTCTGGCGCCACCAGCCGGCGTAGTTCGGGTAGTCGTCCGCCACGCGCTCCACGAAGGGGCGGAGCTGCTCCATGAGGTCGGCCGCCGACTTGCCGGCGGCGCGGGTGGCGCGGTCCAGGGCGGCGTCGGACGTGGCGTAGCCGATGGCGTGCGACGTCAGCAGGGAGCTGGCCCAGGCGACCTCCGCGCCGGACAGGCCCGCGGCGGTCAGCAGGGCGATGGTGCGGTCGCTGACCCGCATCGCGTTCGGGCCGATGGCGGGATGGGTGCCGAACAGCGCGATCACCCAGGAGTGGCGGAGCAGCACGGTCCGGAAGGCGCGAGCGAGCCCGGCCGCCGCCTCCCGCCAGCCGACCGCCTCGACGTCGGGGACCTCGACCTCGCCGAGGATCTCGTCGACGGCCAGCTCCAGCAGCTCGTCCTTGTTCGCGACGTAGAAGTACATCGAGGTGGCGCCCGCGCTGATGCTGGCGGCCAGGCGCCGCATGCTGAAGCCGTCCGGGCCCTCGGCGTCCAGCAGCCGGACCGCCGCGCCGACGATCTCCTCCCGGCTGAGCTGCGGACGGCCCCGCCGCGGGCGGCCCGGGCGCAGCCAGACCGACGTGGCGACGGGATCGTGTTCAGGGGCCATGCGCGTCCTTCTGACCTGGGGGTGCTCCGCCGCTCCAGATTATCGGTTGACGAACGGCGTACCACGGTTAGTACAGTGTGCGAAAATTCGATCGTTGTACGAACGGGGATGCCATGTCCGCCCGAGACCCGCGCCGCTGGTTGATCCTCGGCGTGCTGTGCCTCAGCCTGCTCGTGGTCGTCATCGACAACACGGTGCTCAACGTCGCGATCCCGTCGCTGGTCAAGGACCTGCACGCGACCAACGCCGACATCCAGTGGATCCTGGACGCCTACATGCTGGTCTTCGCCGGGCTGCTGCTCACCGCGGGCGCCCTCTCCGACCGGTTCGGGCGCCGCCGGGGCCTGGTCGCCGGGCTCGTCCTGTTCGGCGGCGCGTCGGTGTTCGCCGCCATGGCGGACTCCTCCGGCGAGCTCATCGCCGCGCGGGCGCTGATGGGCGTCGGCGGCGCGTTCCTCATGCCGGGCACGCTCTCGATCCTCACCACCGTCTTCGACGACGAGGAGCGCAAGAAGGCCCTCGCCATCTGGAGCTCGGTGCTGATGGCGGGCGCCGTCGCGGGCCCGCTCGTCGGCGGCCTGCTGCTGCGCGACTTCTGGTGGGGGTCGGTGTTCCTGCTGAACGTCCCGATCGCGGTCGTCGGGATCGTCGCCGCGCTGCTGATCATCCCGGAGTCGCGCGGCCCGGCCGTCCGGCCGGACGTGGTGGGCGCCGTGCTGTCCACGGTCGGGATGACCGCCCTGGTGTGGGGCGTGATCGAGACGGCGCGGGACGGCTGGTCGTCCGGCCGGACGATCGGCGGGTTCGTGGTCGCGGTCGTCATGATCGCCGCGTTCGCCCTGTGGGAGCGGCGCTGCCCGGAGCCGATGCTGCCGACGGCCCTGTTCCGCGACCGCAACTTCAGCGGCGCCAGCCTGTCGGTGGTGCTGATGTCGTTCTCGGCGGGCGGCCTGCTGCTCGCCCTCACCCAGTACCTGCAGTTCGTGCTGGAGTACAGCCCGCTGAAGGCCGGCGCCGCGTTCATCCCGCTGATGGTCACCGCGATGGCGTTCAACGGGATCGGCGTGGTCGTCGACAAGAAGCTCGGCGCCCGGGTCGCGGTGGCGGCGGGCCTGCTGCTGCTCGCCGCCGGCTTCGGCGTGCTGGCGACGCTGTCGCCCGGCGACGGCTACCCCAAGCTCGTGATCGCCCTGGTCATCATGGGGATGGGCAGCGGGACGATGGGCCCCGCGGCGTACGGGACGCTGCTAGCCGCGCTGCCACCGGAGCGCGCCGGCGTCGGCTCGGCGGTCAACGACACCGTCCAGCAGCTCGGGCAGGCGCTCAGCGTCGCGATCCTCGGCAGCGTCCTGTCGACGGCGTTCTCCGGCCGCATGCCGGACGGCGTCACCGGCGCGGCGCGCAAGTCCATCGGCGACGCGCTGGCGGTCGCGGCGGCCAGGGGCGACGCCGGCCTCGCCGCGGCGGCGCGCGACGCGTTCACCGATTCCATGGCCACGATCGCGGTCGTCGGCGTGGTCGCCGGCGTCGCCGCGTCCGTGCTGGCGTTCCTGGTGCTGCGGCCGACCCCGGCGACGCAGCCGGACGCGTCGGCCGCACCGGTCGACGTGGCGCCCTAGCCGGCGCAAAAGAAAGGCCAAGAACAAATCGCCATATCGCGTTTCATAACCGGCGAAGGGCAGTCGATTTTAGGCGACCGCTACATTCACTTTGCCCCTCCTATACGTTCTGGATGAGTAACTATTCGCAACGCGGAATAGTGACTCGTCCGCGTTGTTCGAGGCGTGACAGTCCCCCGGTCCGGTGCCCCACGGGCGCCGGACCTGCCACACCCCAGAACAGAGGAGTGATACGTGAATTACGGAGACGAGCTACGACGAGAGATCATGTCGGAGGGAGTCACTCCGCTCATCGGAGTGTTCGACATGTTCTCCGCCTCCGTCGCCGCCAAGCACTACAACGGCCTCTTCGTGTCCGGCTTCGGGTTCGCGGCGTCCCATTACGGGCTGCCCGACATCGGCTTCATCGCCTGGCCGGACATGGTCGCGTTCGTGCAGCGGCTGCGGCTCGCCTTCCCCGGCCGGCACCTGCTGGTCGACATCGACGACGGGTACGTCGACCCGGAGGTCGCCTGCCACGTCGTCGAGCAGCTGGAGATGTTCGGCGCGTCCGGGATCATCCTGGAGGACCAGCGGCGGCCGCGCCGCTGCGGGCACGTCGACGGCAAGCAGATCCTTCCGCTGCCGGAGTACCTCGAGAAGCTCGAGATGGTGCTGGAGACGCGCCGCGACCTGGTCGTCGTCGCCCGCACCGACGCCACCGACGAGGAGGAGATCCTGCGGCGCGCGCGGGCCCTCGCCGAGACCGACGCCGACGTCGTCCTGGTCGACGGCGTCCGGAGCGTCGACTGGATCCACCGGGTGCGGCAGGTGATCGGCGGCAAGCCGCTGCTGTTCAACCAGATCGCCGGCGGCAAGTCGCCGCGCATCTCGCTGCCCGAGCTCACCGAGCTCGGCGTGGACGTGGCGATCTACAGCACCCCGTGCCTGTTCGCGGCGCAGAGCGCCATGGACGCGGCGCTGCTCGAACTGAAGGGCGCCGACGGCCGGCTGCCCGAGATGACGCCGGACAGCGTCGGCGTCAAGGAGTCGATCGAACTGCTGGAACGCAACATGAGCCGGCACCACCGGAGCAACGAACAGGAGATGGCGGGCACCCCCGCCTGACCCCGCCCGACATCCGCCCATCGCGGTGATTCCCCACCCGGGAGTCGCCGCGATGTTTCGTCACTACAGAAAAAGGCCACCATGCGCATGCTCGCCAGATTCCTCGCCCTCACCGCACTCGCCTGCGGCGCCTCGGCCGCGACGGCCGGGGTCACCTGGGCGTCCACGTCCGCCCCGCCGCCCGCCGCGCCGGCGGCCCCGGCCGCGCCCGGGGACAGCCTCGTCAGCGCCTTCAACAACACCGGCGACGACGCGGGCAACGACAGCTGGCTGGAGATCGACCGGTCGCTCAACCTCGCCAAGGGCGACGGCAGTCCGGGCAGCGACATCATCAACGAGGTCAGCGGCGCGTCCAGCGGCATGTCGCCCGGCTCGTCGAACGGGTCGCTGTCGGGCACGTCCACGACCGTGTCGCCGCCCGAGGCCGACGACGAGTGACTCCCCGGGACGGCGCCCGCACGCGCGTGGGCGCCGTCCGCTTACCGGGTGGCGAGAGTGGCACGGCCGTCGGGGCAGGTCAGCCGCGGTCGATGTGAATGTGGGGGAAATCCGGAAAAGTATGGGGGATCCGATTACGGTCGGTTGGTGATCGCCCACGGAACGGGGCGGTCGCCGCCGTCGAGGAGTGACAGTGACCCCCGAAGCACGAACGGACGCCACCGAGGCGTCGCATATGGACGAGGTCGACGTGAACCCCGGTGTCGACCGCGCGACGGAGCCGGACGAGGAGCAGGTCCTGCGGGAGCTGTACGGAGAGCCGGACAAGGACGGGATCTTCCGCGGGGAGGGTTCCGCATGACCGCGGCGAGCATGCTGGCGGAGGCCCGCAAGTCCCTCGGGATGTCGGGCCGCCCGAACACCATCACCAAGGAGTACGCGGCCAGGCACGGGGACGAGTTCCTCAACGCGTCCTGGTGCGACATGGCCATCACCTACTGGGCGCGGCACAGCGGCAACGCGGGCGCCGTCCTGCCCGCCGGCGACCGCGCGTACACGCCGTGGCACGCCGAGGACTTCCAGAAGGCCGGACGCTGGCACGCCGGGACGACCGCGCAGGTCGACGCGGCGCGGCCCGGCGACATCGTCTTCTTCGACTGGGGCGCGTCCAACGCCATCTCCGCGATCGACCACGTCGGCGTGGTCGAGAAGGCGCTGGGCGGCGGACGGGTCCAGACGATCGAGGGCAACACCTCCGACGCCTGCAAGCGCAAGGTGCGCGGCGCGGACGTGATCGCGGGCTACGGGCGGCCCGACTACAGCGGCGACGACTGGATGGAGGCCATGGTGAACAGGCTGCCGCAGCTGGGCAAGGGCGACACGGGCGAGCACGTCGAGAGCGTGCAGGGGCTGCTGCTGGCGCGCAGCCACTCCGAGGTCGCCGTCAACGGGAAGTTCGACGACACGACGGAGGCGGCGGTGAAGGCCGTCCAGAAGTGGGGCGGCGTCACGGCCGACGGGGTCGTCGGGCCCGACACCTGGCCGGTGCTGCTGCGGGTGCACTAGCGGCGGCACCGGGCCCAGCCTGGGACAAATAGGCCACGTCGGGGTCTAGTACGCGATTCAACTGCGGCATACCTTCGTAAGGTCGCATGTCGCGGAGCGCTCCGGGAGGCATGTCGCGGAGCGCTCAGAGAGGCGGGCCCCGATGACGTGGCCGGTTCAGCGTGCTCCGCCCAGGGACGTCCTCTCTCCGGTCCACCCCGAGACGTCCCTGGGAGAAACGCATGCCACGTATCCGTGTCGAGGTCGATGGTGCGACGTACGAGGACGACGTCGAACCGCGGCTTCTTCTCGTCCACTATCTGCGCGACCGGCTGGGCAAGGTCGGCACCCCGGTGGGGTGCGACACCAGCAACTGCGGAGCCTGCACCGTCCTGATGGACGGGCTGAGCGTGAAGAGCTGCTCCGTGCTCGCCGTCCAGGCCGACGGCCGCGACGTCACGACCGTCGAGGGGCTGGGGGCCGGCGGCGCCGGGCACCCGATGCAGCGGGCGTTCCACGAGGAGCACGCGCTGCAGTGCGGCTACTGCACCCCCGGCATGATCATGGCGTCGATCGACCTGCTGCGGGAGAACGCCGACCCGTCGGAGGAGGAGATCCGGGACGGGCTGGAGGGCAACCTGTGCCGGTGCACCGGCTACCAGAACATCGTGAAGGCGGTGCGGCGCGCGGCGGCGGAGATGCGCACGCCCGCGCAGGAGCCGGAGGTGGCGTCATGACCGCGACGGCGGAGGGTCCCGCGCGGGAGATGGGCTCGCCCCGGAAGCGGTCGGAGGACGCCCGGCTGATCACCGGGCGGACGAAGTGGACCGACAACATGGCTCCGGCGGGGACGCTGTACGTCGCCTTCGTACGCAGCCCTCACGCGCACGCGCGCATCACGGGGGTCAACGTCGAGCAGGCGAAGAGCCGTCCGGGCGTCGTGGGGGCGTTCAGCGGCGCCGACTTCGCGGCCGAGCAGGGGTCGCTGCCGTGCGCGTGGGTCGTCACCGAGGACATGAAGCATCCGGACCATCCGCCGATGGCGGTGGACGAGGTCCGCTACGTGGGCGAGCCGGTGGCATGCGTGGTGGCGCGCGACCGGTACGCGGCGGTCGACGCGCTGGAGGAGATCGACGTCGACTACGCGCCGCTGCCCGCCGTGGTGGACATGGAGGCGGCGGTCGCGGACGGCGCCGACCTGGTCCACGAGGGGCTCGGGACGAACACGTCCTACACGTGGGTGTTCGAGAACGGCGATGTGGACGCCGCGCTGCGGGACGCGCCGGTCGTGCTGGAGCGCAGGTACGTCCAGCAGCGGCTGATCCCGACGGCGATGGAGCCGCGGTCGGTGCTGTGCGTCCCGGAGGGCGACGAGTTCACCCTGTACTCGGCGACGCAGATCCCGCACATCCTGCGGCTGATGCTGGCGACGGTCACCGAGATCCCCGAGCACAGGATCCGGGTCGTCGCGCCCGATGTGGGCGGCGGGTTCGGTTCCAAGCTCCAGGTGTACGGCGAGGAGGTGCTCGCGCTCCTGCTCGCGCGGAAGCTGGGCCGTCCGGTGAAGTGGACGGAGTCGCGCAGCGAAGGGAACATGACCGTCCACCACGGGCGCGACCAGATCCAGCGGCTGACGCTGGCGGCGGAGCGGGACGGGCGGATCCGCGGCCTGAAGGTGGAGCTGCTCGCCGACATGGGCGCCTACCTGATGCTGGTGACGCCGGGCATCCCGCTGCTGGGCGCGTTCATGTTCAACGGCATCTACAAGATGGACGCCTACTCCTTCACCTGTTCGGGCGTGTTCACGACCAAAACACCCACGGACGCCTATCGCGGTGCGGGACGTCCGGAGGCGACGTTCGCGATCGAGCGGCTGATGGACGAGCTGGCCGACGAGCTGGGCATGGACCCGATCGAGGTGCGGCGCCGCAACTGGATCGCGCATGAGGAGTTCCCGTACGACACGATCGCGGGCCTCACCTACGACAGCGGGAACTACGAGGCGGCGACGGACAAGGCGCTGGAGCTGTTCGAGTACGACAAGCTCCGCGCGGAGCAGGCGGACCGCCGCGAAAACCATGACCCGGTACAGCTCGGCATCGGAGTGTCGACGTTCACGGAAATGTGCGGGCTCGCACCGTCGCGGGTGCTGGGATCGCTGTCGTACGGCGCGGGCGGCTGGGAGCATGCGGCGGTGCGGGTGCTTCCGTCCGGGAAGGTCGAGGTCGTCACGGGTTCGTCCGCGCACGGGCAGGGCCACGAGACGGCGTGGGCGCAGATCACCGCGGACCGGCTGGGCGTCCCGTTCGAGGACGTGAAGGTGCTGCACGGCGACACGGCCGTGTCCCACAAGGGCATGGACACCTACGGGTCGCGGTCGCTCGCGGTCGGCGGGATGGCGCTGTACTCGGCGTGCGACAAGGTCGTCGACAAGGCCCGGAAGGTCGCGGCGCACCTGCTGGAGGCGTCCGAGCAGGACCTGGAGTTCGAGGGCGGCCGGTTCAGCGTCCGGGGCGTCCAGCAGGAGGGCCGGACGCTGCAGGAGGTCGCGCTGGCCGCGTTCGCGGCGCACGACCTGCCGGACGGTGTCGAGCCGTCGCTGGACTCCGACGCGACCTACGACCCGGGCAACTTCTCCTTCCCGCACGGCACGCACCTGTGCGCGGCCGAGGTCGACACCGAGACCGGGATGGTGCGGATCCGCAAATACGTGGCGGTGGACGATGTCGGCAAGGTCGTGAACCCGCTGATCGTCGAGGGGCAGGTGCACGGCGGGCTCGCGCAGGGCATCGCGCAGGCGCTGTACGAGGAGGCCGTGTACGACGAGGAGGGCAACCTCACCACGACCACGATGGCCGACTACCTGATCCCGTCGGCGGCGGACCTGCCGCCGTTCACCACCGACCGCACCGAGACGCCCGCGACGTCCAACCCGATGGGCGTGAAGGGCGTCGGCGAGGCCGGCACGATCGCCTCGACCCCGGCGGTCGTCAACGCGGTCGTGGACGCGCTGCGCCCGTACGGCGTGCACGACGTCCCGATGCCGTGCACGCCGGAGCGCGTGTGGCGCGCTCTGCGCTCGGAGTCCAAGCCGGACACCGCCGAACCCGGGGCGGGCGGCGGTCTCGGATCGGCCGGAGGTGCCCAGTGATCCCCGCGACGTTCGACTACGTGCGTCCCGCGTCGGTGGACGACGCCGCGCGGGCGCTGGCCGGCGCCGGCGAGGACGCGAAGGTCCTCGCCGGCGGGCAGAGCCTGATGCCGCTGCTGCGGATGCGGCTCGCCTACCCCGACGCGCTCATCGACCTCGACCGGCTGGCCGGGCTGCGCGAGATCCGCGACGACGGCGACGCCGTGGTGATCGGCGCGATGGCGACGCACCACCAGGTGATCGGCGACCCGCTGGTGCGCGAGCACCTGCCGCTGATCGCGCGGGCGACCGGGACGGTCGCGGACCCGGCCGTCCGGCATCGCGGCACGTTCTGCGGGTCGCTGGCGCACGCGGACCCGGCGGGCGACCTGCCGGCCGTCGCGCTGGCGCTGGACGCGGTGCTGCTGGCCCGGTCGGTGCGCGGCGAGCGGGAGATCCCGGCGGCGGAGTTCTTCGTCGACTGGATGACCTCGGCGCTGGAGCCGGACGAGCTGCTCGTGGGGGTCCGGGTGCCGAAGCTCGGCGCGGGCTGGGGTGTGCACTACGAGAAGTTCCACCGGACGGCGCAGGCGTGGGCGATCGTCGGGGTCGCGTGCGCGGTGCGCCGGTCGGGCGACACGGTCGAGGAGGCCCGGGTCGCGCTCACCAACATGGGGCCGACGCCCGTCCGCGCGGGCGCCGTGGAGGAGGCCGTCCGGGGGCGGGCGGCGTCGCAGGAGGCGTTCAGATCCGCCGCCGGGCATGCCGCCGAGGGCACCGAGCCGCCCACCGACCTGCACGGATCGGCCGAATACCGGACGCACCTGGCGTCCGTCCTGACCGCGCGGGCGCTGGCCGCCGCGGCGGGCGGCTGAGGCGCGGCCGCGCGGCCGGGTCCCCGCGCCCCGGGGCCCGGCCGCGCGGCCCGCACCGTTCCCGCCCGTCCCGTGCGGGCACCCCCGCACTGGCGGCGGCCGGGTGATCGCCGTAAGGTCGCGGGAAGAACACCGGACGATAAGGACCATGATCATGGAGCTCGACCACGAATTCACCGTCCCCGTGCCGGTGGATCGGGCCTGGTCGGTGCTGCTCGACGTGGAGCGCGTCGCGTCGTGCATGCCGGGCGCGATCCTCGACTCGGCCGAGGGCGACGAGTACGCGGGCCGGATGAAGGTGAAGGTCGGCGCGATGACCATCACCTACCGGGGCACCGCGCGCATCGTCTCGGCCGACGAGTCGTCCCGCACCGTGACGCTGGAGGCCTCCGGCAAGGAGGCGCGCGGCTCGGGCACGGCCTCGGCGACCGTCCAGGCGAGGCTGCACGCCCAGGACGACGGCACCACGCGGGTGGCCGTGCACACCAAGCTGAACGTGACGGGGCGGCCCGCGCAGTTCGGCCGCAACATCCTGTCCGAGGTCGGCTCGAAGATCATCGGGCGGTTCGCGAAGGCGCTGTCGGCGGAGCTGGAGGCACCGGAGGCCGAGGCCGCCGCCCCGGCGCCCGCCGAGCCCGTGCAGGAGGCCATGCCGGACCCGGCGGAGGCGGCGAAGCCGGAGCCGGAGGCCGAGACCGGCGTCGCGGACGCCGCGCGGGGCAGGCACGCCGCGCCGGAGCCGGCGAGGGCGGAGGTGCCGCGGCCGGTGCCGGCCGCACCGCCGCGCCCTCCGGCGTCGCCGTCCGAGCGTCCGCCGCTGCGGCTGGCGCGCGAGGACGACGCGATCGATCTGCTGGAGGTCGCGGGTCCGTCGCTGGCCAAGCGCGCCGTCCCGGCGGCCGGCGGGCTCGTGGTGCTGCTGCTGGTGATCCGCTGGCTGGTGCGGCGCCGCAGGCGCTGAGGCGCCGCGCACGCCCGGGCCCGATTCAAGGGCGGGTCAACGATCGGCATGCGATCGGCGACGACAGTGGAACGCACCGCCCCGATGGCATGACCTTGTGCTGTGGACACGATCGAGCTGCAGCGGATCACGCGGATCGAGAACGAGAACTGGTGGTACCGGGAACGGCGCGCGATCCTGTCCGGTGAACTGCTGCGGTTCAGCACCCCCGGCACGGCCGTCGACATCGGCGCGGGAGCCGGCACGGACGCGCGGATGCTGGCCGAGCACGGCTGGCGGGCGACCGCGATCGACCTGAACCCCGGCGCCGTCGAACTGGCCCGCGCGCACGGCGTCGAGGCCTACGAGGGCGACGCCCGCTACCTCCCGCTTCCGGGCGACGAGTACGACCTGGCGCTGGCGATGGACGTGCTGGCGCACATCGAGGACCACGGGCGCGCCGCCGCCGAGATCGCCCGGGTGCTCCGCCCGGGCGGGACGGCGCTGCTGTCCGTCCCGTGCGACATGGGGCTGTGGTCGGCGCACGACGTCGCGCTCGGGCGCGTCCGCCGCTACACCCGCGACACCCTCGCCGAGCTGCTCGAAGGCGCCGGGCTGCTGCTGGAACGGCTGTGGAGCCGGGGCGTGCTGCTGCGTCCGTTCGTCCGCCGGTTCCGGCACCGGACGACCCGCCGCGAGGACCTCGCGCCCCTGCATCCGATGGCGAACGAGGCGCTGCGCCTCTCGATGGCCCTGGAGCGGCGGCTGCCGCTGTGGACGCTGCCCGGCACCTGGCTCTTCGCCCGCGTCCGCCGCCCCGGCTGACCGCCCCGGCTGACCGCCCCGGCTGACCC